>DYOU01000074.1 GCA_020720365.1 Candidatus Elulimicrobium sp. | reverse complement strand
ATTGACATAATCGTATTCAATGCCGGCAAAAGTTTTCAGCACTGCAGAAAAGATCGTCTCTGACAATTTGGGCGGAACCGCCATTCCGATTTGCTTACGAACGCTCTCTTTAGCACCTTCGAAAATAAAGGTATCCGGAAAGGTCTGAATCCTCGCTCTTTCTCTGTTCGTTAAAGCCCTCGGCTCATCCCAATGATAACCGTGCGTGCCTCCGCCTCCACTGCCTGTCAAAGTATATGAAGGCTTATTCGGATCAAGACGCCTATAAATCTGGCTTAGCTTAGCCCCGCGAACGTTCAACCTCAATTCATTAGGAATATCGGCCGTCCAAGCATTTTGTCCCGGGAGGATATATTTCAACCTCTCAACAACGACCTGTGATTGCGCCGTTATTTCATTATTGGGAGCGTTCTTAGCAATTGGGGGATTTTCTAAAGCCTCTTTTGCAGTTCTATATTTGTGTGATGTGGTTGGGGCTGGAACTTGAAACCTTAAATTGAAAGATTTTTCTATTCCAACGATAATAACGCGGTGTCTCCTCTGAGGTATGCCGTATTCTTCGGATTTATATAGATGCCCGGTCAACCTATATCCATTTCCGGCATTCTCCAAATCAGACAAAATCTTCTTAAATGCTTTCCCATCATTGGCCGTTGCAATGCCGCCAACATTTTCCGCAACGAAGAATTTAGGCTTAAAATAATCCAGAATATTTATTCCATAAGTATAGAGCGGTCCGAATTTTCCCTTGAATCCTTTTTGTTCGCCGACAATGCTGAAATCATTGCAGGGAAAACCGTACGCAAAAGCATCAATTGGAGAAAGATTTTCGATATTTAATTCGCGCACATCACAGCAAATGACGCTCGCCGGATCATCAGGACAAATATTTCTTGCATAAGTCTTACAGGTATCAGAATCATAATCATTAGCCCATGCATGCTGGACTGCGTAGGCGCTGTCATCTGTCTGAACTTTAGATGAAAATGCGCCGATCCCAAGACCGCCCGGGCCGCAAAATAATTCACCAAGCCTGAAAGTGACCAGCGATCTCTTTCCGGCTTTGACTGTTTTTGGTTCAACCCTTTCAAGCGTTTTCATTCGAACATCTCTCCTGCATATTAATTAATTGTGATGCCCGATCCGGCCTTTTGCTTTTCATCGGTAAAGCTAAAGTACTCATTGTCACCAATAATAATATGATCTAAAACCTTTATTCCCATCAATTTCCCAGCATTTATTAAATCTTCAGTAAATCTGCGATCTTCTCTGCTGGGCATTATATTCGCACTTGGATGATTATGTGCACAAATAATTGAGGCCGCGAATTTCTGCAGGGCAAAATGAATTATTTCCCTTATGATCGGCATCGCTTCGTTAACTGTGCCGCGAGCCACATCCGTAATATCAATGATCCTATTATTAGCGTCAAGGCAAACGACCTTGAAGACCTCCGTCTTAAGGTCGCGGAGATGGGGCATGATAATATCCACAACGTCTTTAGCGGAAGCGATCTTTTGCTTCCCAATAGAAATATCATCTTCCCGATAACGCCGCCCGATTTCAAGCGCGGCCTGAATATGGGCAATCTTAGCCCCACCTAAGCCTTTGAATTCTTTCCAATCACGCGAATCAATGTGCGCCATATTTCGGAAAGTGCCAAATTTCTTTAACACTCTGCGAGCGAGATCAATGGCGCTAATGCCTTTAGTGCCTGTACGAAGAAGAATCGCCAGAAGCTCTGAGTTACTCAAAGCCCCAGCACCCTTTTTTAGAAGCTTCTCCCTTGGTCTGTCATCCAAGGGCCAACTTTTTATTCCTGATATGTTTTTATCTGCCATCTTTTACTTCTTCCCTATGCTCTTGGGGGCAGAGTCTTATTTACAAGAAGTGTATAAAACATTATAATATATAAAATTAAGCAATACTATCGAAATTTATTCCCTGAGAGCGATGAAACCCGAAAATAAAAATAATTTTTCTTACGTCCATGATGAGTACGAAGACTGTAATTTCTGTTCCCAGAAATACAAGGGCTACAGCGTCTTTGAATACCAGGACAGCATGGAAATTGACGTTGAGTTCTTCCCTAAAAAGATGAATGAACTGGGCATCGTTGTCGACGCAAAATACGCCCTCACCCATTTCGAGGCCCGGCATTCTAAGGTTTGACGCAGAGCAAAAATGCGGAACCGGCAGTTTTCCGTTTCAGGGCAGCTTCTGCATCCTGATTACTTCAAACTCACGCTTGCAAGTTCGGCTGGACGGCGACACCGGCGCATGGAAACGCAGATTGCTGATCATCCGCTTTGAAGCCCCGGCTCCGGCCAAGAAGATCCCGCATTTCGATGATGTTCTGATTCAGGAAGAAGGAAGCGGCATTCTTAACTGGGCATTGCAAGGATTGGGGATGCTTTTAAAAGACATTCAGGCCGGCGGCGATATCGCGCTGTCAGCGGCGCAGGTGAAGATCGTTGACGGCTTGCTCGCTGAGAGCGACAGCCTGCGCTGAATCCGGCGGTGACCGCAAAGGCGAACATTTGATGATCAATGATGCCGGTCAGTTTGGTTGCGTCTTGTTTCCCGGACAAAGCGGCCAACAGCACCGACAGCGGATTTTTGAACTGGCAGGCATTAAAGAATCTCCCGGTAAAACCTTTGAGATCAGAAAGCCTCCATCTTCCACTTCGGGGGCGCAAGTCATTCAAAAGGATATTCTGGGACATTTGGGACGCATTCAGTCAACTCACACCCGAAAGATTTTTAAAACCATTTTAAGGGAGAATGAATACAGACCGCATAAGGAACCGCTTGATGCCGTCCCAAGCGTCCCGGATGATTCCGATGATATAGGTCCAAGGCCATTTTGAAAGGAGATTTATCGTGAGCACAAAAAGACAACAGATCGAAGCGAATCAAAGAAACGCCCTTGTTTCAACCGGGCCAGTTACCTCACAGGGCAAGGCGCTTGTCTCACAGAACGCCGTCAAACATGGCATCTTTGCCAAAGACCTGCTCATCACAGCCGGAGACGGCAAAGAAGACGCGCAGGAATATCAGGAGCTTCTCAACGGCATCATCTTAAGCCTTAATCCTGTGGGGCAGATGGAATGCCTTCTGGTTGAAAAGATAGCGGTTGATTATTGGCGCTTAAGGCGAGTCTTGCGCTTTGAGTCAGGCAGTATTCGCAAGATCCTCGATATGGCGATCAATGATTATTACGAGAAAGCTGATTACTTCGGCAATAAGGAACACAAAACAAACGACGAGATCGATGAGGAGATCGCTAAATGTCAGGAGAAGAAGGACAAGGACACCCAGAAGCGCATCGCAGGGCTTGAGCAACAGAAGCTCAGGAACAGGCTGGCTGAAGATGTGGCTCTTAAGGTTGGCAGTCTGCCCGCGAGTGACACGTATGAGAAGGTCATCAAGTATGAGAAGGCTGTTCAGCGGTCGATCTTGCAGAACCTTGCCCTGCTGAAACGCCTGCAGTCAATGCGGTAGGATGGCTTTGTTATGGCAGATAATGCACCCATATATGGTTCCGGGTCCTTGGAAGGGGGTGTCGGGCGCGGGTCGGCGCGACCGCGAGTCGTCAGTGATTTTAAATTTTAAAAAGGCATGTCGTGTTCATCAAATCAGAAAAAGAATTCTTTTTTGAATGCTTACGGCGGGATATAGACGACAAACTATTTGAACCACCCAGAGCAACACGTTATAATGTTTTATAATCTTAAAGGAGACAATCGTATGCCCGAATATCTTAAAATCAATGAAGCGGCTGACCTGCTTAAAATCACCAAGCAGACATTGCGCAATTGGGATAAGCAGGGAAAGCTAAAACCTCATCGTCATCCGTTGAATAATTACCGTTTGTATAAGAAATCGGACATGGTCAAGCTTTTGAACAAAATCGAAAAGAAATGATCGACAAACCTATCAGATATTTTCTCTATGCCCGCAAATCTTCCGAGAACGAAGACAAGCAAGTTGCCTCCGTCCCCTCACAGATCGAAGAACTCAAGAAACTCGCTCAAGAGAAGGACATCAACGTCACAGAGATCTTCACTGAGGAGAAATCTGCGAAAGCGCCGGGCCGTCCTGTCTTTAGCCGGATGATCGAGGATATTCATAAAGGCCGGGCCGAGGGCATTCTCTGCTGGAAATTAGACCGCTTGGCCCGCAATCCCATTGACGGCGGCACGATCAGCTGGATGCTTCAGCAATCCATCATTCGGCATATTCAAACTTTCCAGCGCGGCTATCACCCAGCCGATAACGTCCTAATGATGAACCTTGAGTTCGGCATGGCGAATCAGTTCGTTATTGATCTAAGCGCCAACACCAAGCGCGGACAGAGGGCAAAAATCCAAGACGGCTGGCTTCCACATAAACCGCCAGTCGGATACGCAAACAATTACTACAATCAACCTGACAAACCGCCGATCTACCCGGATCCATATTCATTTTCATTTATGAAGAAGCTCTGGGGCATTCTCCTCGAGAAACGCTGTCCTGTGGACACTTTGTTTGATATCGCCCAGAACATGGGCTTTAAGGAAGACCGCGGCATTAAGCTCACCCGCGCCAATTTCTACCGCCTCTTTCGCAATCCTTTCTATTACGGCGCGTTTCTCTGGAACGGTGAGCTTTATCAAGGTAAACATGAGCCAATGATCACAAAGGCCGAGTTTAATATCGCACAAGATATCATTTCAGGCCGTGCCACCACCCAAGCAAAAAGGCATGCCTTCGCTTTTACCGGCCTTATCCGTTGCGCCGAATGCGGCGCATCCATCACTGCCGAAGAAAAATCAAGGCCTTTAAAGAACGGCGGGGCCAATTATCACACCTATTATCGATGCACGAGAAGGATCAAGCGGTATGTTCTCTCGTGTTTAGGTTCGAACCTCGTCCTATCGGGCAGAAAA
>DYOU01000073.1 GCA_020720365.1 Candidatus Elulimicrobium sp. | reverse complement strand
TGATCAACGGGCAGAACGGGGTGGTTTCCAGTGATGTGCTTGATAAGATGCAAAAGGATAATGAGGAAGAGGGCGGGCTGTTTGGTTTCCTCGCGGATTTGCTGGATGGGTGACGGCGGACGATAGACCATGGACGGTTGCAAAATAAAATTCCGAAGTCACAAACTTCGGAATTTTATTTTCATTGAGCGGCATTTTGTAATTCTTCATGCACCACCCTGCGTAAAATCACCTCGATTGGTTCCTGCTGGTGTGTGATATGTTCCCGCAGGGCATTATTGATCAGAGTCTGATAATTCCCGCCGCCCGCTGACTCGACTTGATTTCGGAACCAATCTAAAATATCATCGTCAATGCGGATGGTGATGCGGGTTTTCCCTTTTGGCGCGGGGATGACTGCTCCGCGTTTGCCTTTGCTAAAGTCATATTCACTCTTCATTTGCGTTCTAATTATTTTTCAAAAAGATTTCACAAATCGGTTTCCCCAAGTATGTTCCTTACCATTGTCAGCAAAGCGGGGATTTCGTTTTTGACAATATCCCATACCGTTTCATCATCGATACCAAAATATTCGTGCGCCACAATATCGCGAAAGCCCGCTATTTTCCGCCACTTCACGTTGGGATATTGCTGCCGTGTTTCTTCTGAAATATGCTTTACGGCTTCGCCTATAATTTCCAGGTTTCGGAGAACTGCATCAAAGTACAAATCGTCGTGGACAAAGTCTTTATAAGTCATGCCTTTCGTAAACCTCATGACCTTTTCACAGGATTCTTGAATATCAGCAATGTAAAGCGACTCGTTACGCGACATGAACTAAATCCTGCATGATGTATGGCTTCATGCGCGGCTTAATCGCCTTTGGTGTGACCAAGTCCACCTTGCAGCCAAGCAAATCTTCCAGATAGAACTTTGTATCCATGTAACGGTCAAAGGTGGCGCGCCCCTTGAATTCCACAAGGATGTCCACATCGCTGTCTGGGCGTTCCTCTCCGCGTGCAACAGACCCAAACAAAGACAGCGACTTGACTCCCAATGTGGTCAAATGGTCGCGGTGTTTGCGGATGCGAGTGATTACGGATCTGCGTGTCATGCTTTGATTATACAACAGGTGAAACTCCTGCATTATTTAGCCATACCATTCCGAGAGTTTTGCGCTATACCCCATACCATTTTCGGCGGGACAAAAGACCATCCACGAATTTTTATCTTGACTCACCATCTCGCCGATTCGCATATTCGTGACCCCATTCGCGGACAGCACGACGTATAATTGAAAAAATTCCCCAGTGGGAAACCAATAGATTGCAAGTTGTGCTTCAAAGTGACTTGTGATTGAAATCTCAAAAATAATAAAGGGCATTTTATGAAAACCAGCATTGTCCTTCAACCATCTAACATTGAAATGGGAGAAACACTCAAACGCCTTCTCTCATCCCAAAGTCCTTTTTACGATAAAGTGTGGCTTGTTTCAGCATTTGCCAATGCGAAAGCCATACAACGACTTGAACCTGATATTTTGAAGGCGAAAGCAAAAGGAGCCAACATCAACATTGTTGTGGGCTTTGATGTTAATTCAACATCTGCAGAAGCATTGAAAAGAATTAATTCGCTTGGGGTCAACTCAACGCTTGTTCATAATGCGCGCGGCGGACATACTTTTCATCCCAAAATTTACCTGTTTGAAGCGACGGGTAAAAGCGCGGAAGTTTTTGTAGGCTCAAATAATTTGACCGACGGCGGACTTTACACGAACTATGAGGCTTCAACAAGAACGACGTTTGAATTCTCATCTGACCATGCGGAATATGCTGAGTTCTTTTCATCTCTTGAACCCTACTTGAGCCCGACAGGGTCAACGTCACAAATTTTGACGAGTGAATTAATCCAAATTCTTGTTGAACGTGGCGATGTGCCTACTGAGAAGGAAATTCGGAAGAGTCGGTCACAAACCTTGATGCCGACAAAGGGAGCGGATATTCCCAAATCCCCATTCGGCGTAGAGAAAATCAAACGTCCGCCAATCTTAAGAAGTTTTTTTGGAAAATCTTCGACAGTAAAAACAAACGCCGCAGTAAAACACACCCAAGTATCCAGTATGCCCGAATTGGGCGGATTACTTTGGCAGAAAACAAAACTCCCTGCTTCGGATGTGCAGAGGCAGGAAGGAAACGTTACAGGCGGTTTGCGATTGGTTCAGGCTAAATGGAAAGTGGCTGACAATTTCATAGACCAGACAACCTATTTCAGAAACAATGTTTTTGGACATCTACCTTGGTCGGCGTGGAAAACGAAGCCCTACAGCGAAAAAACTGAAGCCACATTTGATGTTTACCTGCTTGGAAAAAGTTATGGGGTTCATGAGTTGCTGGTTAGCCACAAGCCCAGCGGCGAATCGGGACAGCATAACTACACCACAATCCTGCATTGGGGCGACCTTGCGGAAACTATTCGGGAACTTAATTTGGCAGGGAAAACATTCAGTCTGTATTCATCACCCCAAGGTCAAACAGAACCTTTTATTCTTATAGTCGAGTAAGACTTAATCCTCTTCCATAATTTCTTTGGCATCCTGACGTTGTCGTCGCAGACGCAAGCGAGACCATGCCTGAATAAGCAGGTTTGTTTCATGTTTGCTGAAGTCTAACGGAGTCAGGATTTTTTCATCTTGAGCAGCCAATAATTCTTCGGCGTCAATGCCTTTCTGGATAACAGCGTTTAATTTGTAAACTTCTTTTTCGCTGCTCTTTTTGATGGGGACAAGTAATTTGCGAATTTCGGATGGAACGAGTTCTAATACGCCGCCGCCGTAATGCCTTCCTTCCACTTCCGCTGTCAGGGCGGTCAGGCTATTGATGAAGGAATAAACAATTGTCGGTTCGTCAAATTTCTTATGGCGCACCCGATAGGTTGTGTCTGTGGTGTAGGCTTGCGCCTTATTGAAAACTAAACGCGGAAAACTGTGACTTCGCTTGGGCAACCCAATGGTGGTTGAGTACACAGACGGCACGCTATACCAAGGCTCCCGAATGCGGCATTTATATCGTTTATGAAGTTCCTCTTTTTCGCCAAGTTTTATATAAGTTTTTACGTCATCTGGCAGGGATGAAATTTTTTCATCAGAAAACCAAATGAAATTAGTGGGGACACCGAGTTCCTTGTTTCGGGTAATTGCGTCGTCATCAAAGACAATGCCCGGAACATGCTCACTCCGCCCAAACATCGGGTAAGCCCATTTTTTGAGAGAATATTGTTTGACGATTGCGTCAGGCACGAGGAAGAAATCATTTGCCCCCGTGACGATTCCAACGGCAACATCGGCAATATCATCAAATCGGTGAACGCCTGAATTTTCCCTTGCTTTCGATAAAACTTCACGCTCGGCGCTTGTCAGAAGGGCGAGCATCCATTTACCTTTTACGGTTTCGCCATTTGTATACTTTGCTTTTTCAAAATACTCTTCTGGGTCTTCAGAGAGAAAATCTTTGCTTCGAGTCGGAATTATGGATACGCCCTGAAAGTGTTCTTCATGAGAATTTTTCTTCTCTGCCAACAATAAAATTGCGCCTTGAAGCGTACCTTCAAACCATAGTTCCTGCGGGTCAAAGATAAGTACGCGGGAACAAACTTTTGTCAGATATAAGCGAAGGGATTCTGCGTGAAGCACATGCAGTAACTCGGAAGGAACAACCATGGCGAGTCTGCCGCCTGGACGAAGCAGAGCCAAAGATGAAATAACAAATGGAACCCAGGCGTTGGTATGTTTTGTGAAAGGTAAATGAAAGACTTTGAAAATCTGTTCCGAGATGTTTTGCAAATCGCCATCTAAATATTGATAACGAATGAACGGCGGATTTCCGACTACTGCGTCAAATTGGGGTGGATTCAACAACCTTGTAAGCGACCAGCCAAGAAAGTCGCGTGGTGTAATTTGAACGTCAACCTTCTTGAAATTTCCTGCAGACTGTTTTGCCTTCTCTGCTTCGACAGGTTCGATTTCAAACGCCTGTATTGACTTCAACCCATTCGTATTTATTTTTGACAAACCGCGCAGAAAAACGCCGTCACCGCAACTTGGCTCCAGAATGGATTTGGGATGAATGTTCAAAACCCATTTCAGGAGAAAATTTGCAATGTCGGGGTCGGTGTAATAGCCGCCGCGCAGTTTGGTTGTTGACTCGTTAATTTTGAAGTTCATTGGAATTCACAAATAAGCACAAATATTCTACAAACTCTATTATATGTCGTTACGTGGATTTGGCAATGAAATAATTCCTGCAAACTGTCCACGAATTTTTACCGCGAATGCGCGAATTTCCATTTTGAATCGCTGAATCCTTGACTCGCCGATTCGCATATTCGTGACCCCATTCGCGGACAGCACGACGTATAATTGAAAAAATCCCCAGTGGGAAATCTCCATACCGGACAACGCACACCTGTGCATGAGGGTATAATTTATACACTAGACAAGCAGGTAACTTATGACCACATTTACAATTATCCTACCCGATGACCGATTGAAGAAACTGGAAGAACTCGCCGAACGCTTTCGCGTTGCTCCCGAAGAATTGGCGCGCGCCAGTTTGGAGGAATTGCTGTCCCGCCCGCTGGATGATTTTCAAAAGGTCGTGGAACGGGTCTTGAGCAAAAACGCGGAACTTTACAAACGGCTGGCGTAGTCAGTTTTTCAGGAGACAGGCTATGTTTACCCATATTGCTTATAACCCCGGAATTTTGAGTGGAAACCCCCATATTATCGGTACGCGCCTGAGCATTGAATTTATCCTTGAATTGTTTGCCAGTGGCGCGACCAAAGCCGAAATGCTAAAAGCCTATCCGCAGTTGACTGGCGAAGCCGTTGAAGAAGCGCTTCGATACCCCGCGCAGTCTGTGAAAAACTAATATTTAAATAAATTATGAAGCAAGATACCCTCCTCCAAACGCTGAAACAAAAAAACGCTGAATTGACCACAAAATTCGGAGTCAAATCCCTGTCGCT
>DYOU01000198.1 GCA_020720365.1 Candidatus Elulimicrobium sp. | reverse complement strand
CGGCGGATGATCTGCTCAATAATCAGGATGTGCAGCGGGCCTATCTGGGCCGGGATAAGATTGACTGAGTCTGATGGCAGCCATTAATTAACGATGCGATTCCACAATAAGTGCAAATTGACTTGAAGGAAAGTCAGATTAGCTTCTGATTACAATGAAACCGTATTACACACAGAAATCCTCGTTATCTGTAAGCAACGAACAACGTTACTCTGAAGAGGAACAGGAACATTATCAAGCAATATTTGCGCAAGCTGAACAAAAAGATCGTCGGATGTGGAGGAAAGCTTTGCTGATTTTGTTCATTTGCTTGGGGATATATTATTTTGTTGGAACAGCGCTATCGAGCCACCCCATTGCAAACGCCTTCTGGATGATTGGTCTATTCGTAATTCCTCTTCCAGCTTTAACGCCTGTGCTTCTATCCAGTGATGAATTGAAATGTCCGGCCTGCCGTAAAAACCTTTTTAGAACTAACTTGGAGGTAGGTGACTATTGTCCAGAATGTGGAGCATACGGTTTAAAGCTGAAAGAAGGGTGGTTTTCATATTGGTACTGTGAATCATGCCATAAACATTTTAATTACTTAAAGGGCCGTATTCATAGAATACGTGCCTGCACATATTGCGGGCTGTTGTTTTCAAAAAAAAGATACCGCTGAACATTCTTTAAGAGAAAAATAGTAGAGCTTCATGGTCACGATACTTAATTCCAACGACAACATTCTGTGTCGGGCCGTAGATGTTCGCGCTAAAATGACGTGAAAGTGAATTGTAAGTCGCTACAATTGTGAGAGACCTCCATGAGGGGAGCGGCATTCTTCGGGGAAAGCGCCTTGGGGCTCTGGTCGCCGTGGCTCCACTCAAAAGGTCGGGAACCTTCCTTTTCTACGCAAGGAATCAGAATCATGTATTGGCAACAGGATAAAGAGTGCATGTCGAGGGCTGACCTGGAGCAGTTGCAGTTGGAGCGTCTCCAGTCAACCCTGTACCGGGTGGGAA
>DYOU01000197.1 GCA_020720365.1 Candidatus Elulimicrobium sp. | reverse complement strand
ATCTGCGGGCCAGGTATGTCAATGTCAACGATGGGAGGTTCCTGTCAAGGGATACGTGGGCAGGAGACGATAACCGTCCCTTATCCCTGAACCGGTGGATGTATGTGGATGGGAATCCTGTGAATCATATTGATCCTACTGGATTTGGAAAAGTACCTCCATGGGCAAAAGATTATTTAGACTTGCTTCGATCTGGAACGAAACTGTGTTACGAAAAAGGTGATACATTTTGTGTGTATCTAGCAGTTTGTCGGAGAGAGATGTTTCAAGGCGCAAAACGCTAATTTGAACCGCGAAGGACGCCAAGAACGCGAAGTTTAAAAGGTTTTCTTTGCGATCTTAGCGCGCTTCGCGGTCAAAAAGCGGCATTGGTTGGGTTCTCCGACAGCCTGCTAGGAAACTCAGAAGATGCCGCCCTGGCGTGGTGATATAACAAAATTAGCCAGGCTTGCGAATGTGAATTTGACGAAAGAACAACGAGAGTTTTGTAAGACACTGAACTTTTACCACAAAGAAGGATTGTATCTGGAACTTCAATATTCAGAGCCTTCCAAAAAGGAAGTAAGAGAATTGTTATCTCGCACAAAAGAATTAGTGTCATCACTACCTATTCCTCTGGCAGAATAAGAGACTTATGGCAAAAATACTTTTACGTCATCGAGACATTCCCAATATCCATCAGTTGGATGTCTACCAAAAGCACGGCGGATTCGAAGCCTTCAAAAAGGCCGTGACCAAAGAGTAGCGTTGTTGCGTAACGAACTTGATATAGAGAAGCAGGTTGCGCATTGGAGCAAGGGCGCTGACGAAGCCTGGGAAGCGGCGCATGACCTGATTCGCCGTGACCGCCGCATCTCATTTGGGTTGTTTTTTGTGCATCTGGCTTTTGAAAAAATCATCAAAGCTCATGTTTGGCGTGTCAAAAGTGAGATGCCGCCTCATATTCATAACTTAAATCGTCTTGCGGTGTTGGCCGAAATACCGATGAACGCCGATTATCAAAAA
>DYOU01000072.1 GCA_020720365.1 Candidatus Elulimicrobium sp. | reverse complement strand
TCGTCGGGCCAGAGGTAAAGTTAAAAGTAAACTTATTTATGACTCACTACACTAGGGATATTCACATGGGAATTCAAAATATTTCTGAAGAGGAATTCGGGGCAAAAACAGGTGAGGTTTCAGTCGTCCAGGCCAAACAAATGGGCGTAAAGTATGTTATTGTTGGGCATTCTGAGCGCAGAGCCATGGGGGAGACCGATGCCATGGTCAACAACAAGGGTGCTTTGGCGATCAAACACGGGAGGACGCCTGTTTATTGCGTCGGTGAATTGCTTGAGCAGCGGGAGAGCAATGAACAGTTCAAGGTGGTTGGGGAGCAGATAAAAGCTGCATTACTCGGCAGAACCGCGAAGGAATTGTTGCATTCAGAGGCGGTCATTGCGTATGAGCCTGTTTGGGCTATCGGAACGGGGAAGACGGCAAGCCCGGAACAGGCTGAGGAAATGCTGCGTTTTATCAGAAAGATGATCTTCGAGAAGTATGGAACCGAAGTTGCTTCAAAAGTCCGTATTCAATACGGTGGAAGCGTAAAACCAGGTAATGCGAAAGATCTGATCAAGAAGACGAATGTTGATGGCGGATTGGTAGGGGGGGCTTCTGAAGAAGGAGTTTCTGCCGCTGCTGTTATCGATGCGTTCGGTACGGTCGATAAAGCCATGGACATCGAGGCGGGCGACAGCCCTGTGGTAACCGAGTGGCATCAGGGTGGTATTAATCTTGATCCGGCTATGCTCAACATGGAGATCAAACGCGATGGTCATGGCATGCTTTTGCCGGCGAGTCAGCAGCCGGTCATGAATATGAATGTCGAAGGGTTATTTCCAGTCATTATCAGCGTGACGCCTGTTAGTGCAGGGCAGGTGAATAAATAATACGTAACGATTAAGTTCTTGATTGCTAAAAAGATGCCTTTTATCGTTTTTTATTTTGATAAGAGGCATCTTTTTTTAGTTTCCTTAGGTTGATTATTATGTTGACCAAGGTAAGGAATATTTTATACTTAATATAATATTTTCTGGTAGTTGTTGAAGTAAACTCACCATGCTTGACAAACAACACGTGAGCATGGATAATTTGGACTTCTTTAAACTCTTTGTTTTTATATAATAGTCGTGATTTCTGGAGAGGTGGCAGAGTGGCCGAACGCGGCGGTCTTGAAAACCGTTGACCCAAAAGGTCCGTGAGTTCGAATCTCACCCTCTCCGTTTTCTATAATACCGTCGGACAGCGACGGGAGATAAGAGATCCTCTGAATGGCGGTGCTGTTCAGGGGGTTTTTTATGTCCGCACGTGTCAAAGGGTTGCGTGATAATTTCTCGACGGTATTTTGTATTCCTGAAATTTTCACTATCTCTCTTCCGACGGTCGTCGGTATTCTCCCTCAATTGCCTCGTGTTTTATCTCTTTATCTCCAAATGGCGGCTTAGTAAAGGGGCCCTGGTAAAGGAATATTGTGCTGATATTGGCGCTATTTTTCAGGATTGTAAAATCCATTTACTAGGAATGGCGCTTTCGGGCTTGAGGAGTTCAGAGATCGAACTTTTAAAGGAGAGAGAGGTTTTGATAGCTTGCCAGAGGACGGCCTGTTTGGTCCAGTCCGTTTCGGAGGAGATGTCGCGGAGTCTGTATTCGGGGATCGAGTCGAGGATTGGTGCATTGCCAGTGATTATTTCCGTCTGGATCGACGGAGATAGGTTTAAGAGTCCAAGTATGTGACTTAAACTGGTTTGGCTGAAGCCCAGCCAAGCAGAGGCCTGATTCAGGTCTTTTATTTTGCCATCAGAAAGATTGCGGTTCAGGTGGTGGGCCAGAAGAAGCTGTTTTCTGATCGCTGGCTCATGATCAAGCTGTCGCTGCTTTCCTTTAATTGTGTTGGCGTGAATTCTTTTGATGTTTGAATCGAATTCCATCCGTTCGGTGGTTCCGTTCAGGATCATGCCGATCTTTTTGGCGGTTGAATCATAATCAGCAATTTTGATGAGCGTGCGAATGATCCTGCGCTTCTCTTCAAAGAACAGCGAATCCCAGATTGGCGAGAGGATGGCTTCTACCTCTGGCTTGTGCGGTGAATTCTTGAGGGTTTTGACTTCACCGCGCAGGATCTGTTCGATCCGTTCCTCCATCAGCTGGGCGTTAACATATCGGACAGGACATTCAGCGTAGCCGCGTTTCTGTGCATTCGAGCACAGGTAGTAGCGGTATTTGAAGCGGTTTTTCTTCAGCGTATAGGTATGGACCATGGCGCTGCCGCAGGCTTTGCATTTGAGCACCTTGGATAGCAGTCCGGAGCAGTCCTTGTTTTTGAAGGGTTTTCTGTCCAGACGGTGATGAGACATTCGATCTTGCACCTTATTGAATGTTTCCTCGTCGATTATGGCAGATTGAAGACCGTCATAGATTTTTCCTTGATAGTTGGCTTTGCCAATGTAGGTGTGGTTTTTGAGCATGCGAACCACCGTCACAATGCTGAATTTCTTGTTTCCGAAAGTCCTGCCGGTCTTAGTTGGCCAAGAGGGCGTCCGGTATCCGGTGGCATTGATCGTTTGCGCGACCTCTAACGCAGAGTTTTTCTTCAGATAAAGTGCATAGACTTTTCGCACCATCTCAACCTCGTCGGGGTTGATAATGATCTTGCGATTTTCTTTGGGGTCACGCATGTAGCCGAACGGTGGGTGGCCGCCGAGCCACTGTCCGCGTTTGCGAGCAGCGCTAAGTTTATCTTTTGTGCGTTCGCTGATAATTTCACGCTCAAACTGAGCGAAGGAAAGAAGGATATTGAGGGTCAACCGTCCCATGGACGTATTGGTATTGAAATGCTGGGTAATGGAAACAAAGACGACGTTGTTTTTATCAAAGAATTCAAGAAGCTGGCTGAAATCAAGAAGTGACCGCGATAGCCGATCTACCTTGTAGACCACCACGCAATTGATCTTTCCTTCCTTGATATGACTCAGGAGCTTCTGGAGGCCGGGTCTTTCGACATTGGCTCCCGTGAAGCCGCCGTCATCGTAAAGCTCACTGGAGGCCGTCCAGCCTTCATGTTGTTGGCTTTTGATGTAGCTTGCGGCTGATTCGCGTTGGTTATCAAGAGAGCTGAACTCTTGATCCAAACCTTCGGATGAGGATTTGCGGGTGTAAATGGCACAGACCAGATGTCTTTTTTGTTCGGGTTCAGTTGTCATGGCTTGAAAAAAGTATATCCATTTACATGATCTCCGGTCACCGCCGTGGCGACCGACGAGAGTGTTTTATAGGCTTTCCCCTGATATTCAAATCCATTCTCCAGCACTTTGACCTCAATGAGCTGATCCTTGTATTCCTTCCTTATGATCGCGCCGGGAATGGGGAGTCGTTTATCCCGACCGTTTTTGCCTTCTTTACCGGGATTCTTTTTAGGGCGTAGGGTGTTGTTGTTGACCGGATCATATCGTTTGATAAGTTCGTTGATCCTGTTTTTTGTGTCATCAGGTAAGCCGCCGTATTCGAGCTCCTGAAGGCGGTAAGCGATCTTGCGCCACAGGAAGACCTTGTTGCTGGATGAGGGGCTGTCTTGGCCGTACAGTCCGGCGTATTTGGCCTTTATAGCCTCCAACGGGGCATTCTTAAGGGTCATGATCTCGGTTATAAGGCTGTTATCGGGCGCTTGGGCCATGGGCGTGTTCCTTTCGTTAGTCCAATGTAGCCATAGGTTTTAGCTAATAGCAAGCCCGTTCAGAGGTATATCTTCCGTCGGGATTTTGACTTGCTATTGCTCGAGATGTATGGGCATATTCACATGATGAAGACGAGGCCGATGCCACTTAACATGAAGGAAGAACTTTACATGGACGCCCAGCGGGAAAGCGTCACTTATTGCATCCCTGCCGGTCTTCATGATTGGTCGGTCAAGGCTTTGCGCAGGGCCATGACCGGGGAAGAGAAGATTCGGGCGCTGGAGACCTTATTAAAGGTATGCAGCGCGGAAGGCTGCTTTTGGGAGGGGATAAACGTGATTGATCAGGTGATCAGTGATCCCGATATGGCTGAGCATCGTTCTCGTCTTTTGTTCTTGGCGGGTGAGATGAGCGCGGGGCTCTATGAATATGATAAAGCTACGGGCTATTACGCCCGCAGTCTTGCCTGCCTGATTAGGACAAAGGACCAACATATTGCGACCGTGACCAAGCTGGGGTTTTGCAATCTTTACCGGCAGGATTTTAACCAAGCTGAGGAGTGGTCACGTTGGGCGATCAAGTTGGGGCCACATTCATGGGAAGCATGGAAAAACCTGGGGGTGAGTCTTGAGCATCAGAATCAGATCGAGGGCGCGTTCCTCGCGTATTTCAAAGCCGTGATCTTGAGCCGGGGACAGGCGGTGCCGGTGATGCATTTGACTCGTCTCAGTCAGCGGTATCCGAGGGCGGTACCGGATGTTAGAGCATTAAGACCAAAGCTTTACAAGCAGTACGAATTTCTTTCTAGAAAGACATATTGAGAGCAGGGAACAGCACTTTAAATGTTTATGATCGCAGAGAAATATTGACCGCTTCTGGAAGTGGTTTCAAAAGGGAGTATGATGATATCAACATGTTTTCTAAAGGTATTAATAAAGAAGGCGACTGCGTGTGATACACCGCATAGAGATGCGCTTATTGCTGATATTGGCGGCGATGACATTTTTTGCTCTCCTTTTTGGGGGAGCATATCTGCATGACCGAATTCATCCCAATGAGGAAATAACGGCCCATGATCAATGCCTTTTATATCAGTTGCAGGCGGTTGTTTGCACAGTAACCGCCGTTGCAGTTGTTCTCTTTCTACAACTCTTCGTCAGTTTTTTCTCTCCGTCTGATGAGGCGTGTTTTCATCGGGCTCTCATCGATCTTCCTAATCTGCGCGCGCCGCCTTTCCAAGTTTAAATATTGCCTTTTCGTTTTTCGTGTTCCATCGGAGAAATTGTTTTCTTGAAAGAGAAGAAGTGTGATTGAACTGTCCTGAGAAATATTTTGGGATAGAATAAAAATTTACGGTCTGTGTGACATGAAGCGATACGGTTTAGCTGTTGTGTTTATGATGATGTGTTTAACGCCGGAGCTCGTGGCTTTTGCGGCCCCTGGACCGTCAGACGGATTTGTTGCAGCCAGGAAGATCGAATCTCGTTTCTTCTCGAT
>DYOU01000196.1 GCA_020720365.1 Candidatus Elulimicrobium sp. | reverse complement strand
TTCAGCGGATTTGTGACTCAGCGTCGCGCCTTTGGTTGTCCACGCAGAGTCGTTGGTTTTAAAGGTCATCGCTAAATTCCTTTATGCCGTCAACAGGGATAACACCATACGCGACAAACTGATCACAGGCGTTCCCAACTTATCCAGATTCTCCGCCGCTTTGATGAGCCCTTCAATGCTGACCGAGTACCTTTTCGACCAATTCTTTCAAGAATACTTCTTTTCGATATATTTGACACCGTCGAGGTCTTTGAAGTGTTCGTCCTGTGTCCAAAGGGTGGCATTGCGTAGGCGGGCGGTGGCGAGGATGATACTGTCTGCCATTGCTAGTTTTTGTTCAGTCGAAATTTGCGCGGCATTGATGGCGATCTGGCGATCCAGTTCCACCACTTCCCCTAATGACATTTGCCCGATGACTTCCAGCGCGCGTTCTTCACCAAACTCGCGCAAAACTCGTTTGAATACTTCGTAAATACAGACGGTGGGAACCAGCAGATTATCTTGATCGTTGATGGGGCGCTCAAAAAAATCCGCATTTTCTTCGTCCGCCGCATATTCAATCCAGCCCGATGAATCAACAACATTCATTTATCGCTCCTCATCCACTTCTTCGCGGATGTTCATTATATCCATGCCTTTTAACATCCCTCGCATTTTTTTTACAGGGGGGATAATCACCACCCGCAGTGTTCCATTGTAGGGGATGAATACAATTTGTTGTCCAGGTTTGAGGTTGAATTGCTGCCGCACTTCACGGGGAATGACTACTTGATATTTACTGGATATGGTTACCGCTCCCATCTTACATTCTCCTTATCGAAAAGAAATCGTAAAGAGATTATATCATCACTCCTAATAATATTCCTTGACATACCCATACGCCTTCTCGAATAGTTCGGTATCCGTATGCAATTTATATTTCGCAAGGGTTCTTCGTAACGCCTTGCGCACTTCCCGCTTTCCGCCCTCCGTGGACTGCCAATCGGGGAAGCGGATTTGGCGGACGATGTCG
>DYOU01000195.1 GCA_020720365.1 Candidatus Elulimicrobium sp. | reverse complement strand
TTCCTGGAGATAAAGGTGGAAGATCTAGTGCATCACCGTTTCCTGGCGCACTTCGAGGACGAGTATGGGAATCCGTATGCCCGTGATCCGCGAGTGATCTATTAAAAGGTGATCGACAAATGCCGGAAAATGGGTTACGAGCCTTCAATGTTCTCCGAAATCGAGTTCTATTTAGTGGATAAGCAAACAGGGAAAGTGGTGGATAACGCCAGCTACTGCTATCTGCCTCCGAAAGACGTCTCCTACGAGTTCCGTCATACCTTGGGAAACCTTTGTGAGCAGTTGGGAATTAACGTCAAGCGGATCCATCACGAAGGAGGCCCTGGGCAAAACGAAATCGAGCTTAACTTTGCGCCGTGCATGAAAAACGCTGACGACTCTATGCTGTGTAGGTGGGTCATGGATCTCCTAGCCGAAAAGAGGGGACAGAGGATCATTTATTCGCCCAAACCTTTTAAGGGTGAAGCAGGAAATGGCCTCCACCATCATATTTTGTTAAGGGATTTGAATACCAAGGAGAATGCTTTCTATAACAAAAGCTTCGACGGGGATATGAACAACCCGAAGGATTACGTAAAGAGATAGTCCGAATTAGCTAAGCATTTCACTGCGGGATTGCTCAAATACGCTGATGATATCACTGCAGTGTTCGCGCAGTCGCCGGAGAGCTTCAAGAGGTTGAAGCCAGGATTCGAGGCTCCGATGTGGAAGACTTGGGACTTCGCTAACAGGACCACGCTGGTCAGGTATCCTAATGCATCTTTGGAAATGACCAGGTATTTATTATTTATAGCCTAATTAATCGTGAAGGATGGAATACAGAGGCGGCGATTTTTCAGGGTCGATACATTTATACGGGGCTGTGCTGTTAGCCGCTGGACTGAAGGGGGTTGAGGATAAGCTCGAATTGGGGCCAAATGCTAATTTTAATGTCGATGCGCTAACCCCAGAGGAGGCGTAGAAGAAGGGAATTTATGCTGTCCCCTCGTCGTTTGAGCAAACACTCGAAGTTTTGAAGAAAAGCCA
>DYOU01000018.1:1847-29124 GCA_020720365.1 Candidatus Elulimicrobium sp. | reverse complement strand
CTCTTTCGTCTTTTCAGAAAACTTAACAGAGACCACACGCGACACGCCGGTCTGCTGCATGGTGATCCCATACATCACATCCGCATTCGCGATCGTCTTTTTGTTATGCGTGATCACAATGAATTGCGCAATCTTCGCGAACTCTTTTAAAACACTCGCGAAACGATCAACGTTCGCTTCATCAAGCGCGGCATCAATTTCATCGAGCACACAGAACGGGCTTGGATTCACGCGGAACACCGCGAAGATCAAAGCGATCGCCGTCATGGTCTTTTCTCCGCCAGACATAAGCGAAATAGTTTGCAGCTTCTTGCCTGGAGGACGGGCTACGATCTCGATCCCGGACTCAAGCGCATTCTCCGGATCCAAAAGGACTAACTGAGCCTCACCACCATTAAAAAGCATACGGAAATAAGCCCGGAACTGCTCATTGACCTTAATAAACGTATCCATGAACAACTGCCGCGTTGTCTTGTTGATCTTACGGATCGTCTGTTCCAGCAGATCTTTAGCCGCCAACAGGTCACTCTGCTGCTTGGTAAGAAAATGGAAACGATTACGCAGCTCTTCAAACTCTTCGATCGCCATCAAATTAACGCCGCCATAAGATTCACAACGCTTGGACAGGGCCTGGATCTCCGCCTTCAACACTTCCAGATCAATCTGCGGCTGAACCGCCTGCTCGGGCGCTTCGCTCGACGAAGTGGCATCAAATCCGGGGATATCCATCGCAACCCCCTGCGTTGCCGACGGCGCCGCCAGATCTATATTAAATTTCTGCAGCATCCGTTCTTTAACAGACTGCTCCTGATATTCAATCTGCTGAATTTTCATGGCCTTCTCATGCAACATATCACGATTGTCGGCCATCTCCTTCTCCATCATGGAGATCTGCGTACGAACACTGGCAATACGCTGGGAAACATCCTGCTCTTCTGCCACAAGGCGAGCCAAAGAACCGCGAGACTCCTCTTTAGCGCCCTTCAAGTGATCCACCTCAACCTGCAGGCGTTCAATATCCTCGTTAAGCGCTATTCGGCGCTCTCCATAAGACGCGACTTCAGCATCAAGGCGCCCGGCCTCATCAACATACCCCTTCAAGGCTGCCTTGAACATCGACAAATTATCACGCCAGGAACGTTCTTTATCCTTCAGGGCGTTCAGCTCGCTCTCCATCTGGGCACAAGCCACCGCAGCATCCTCACGCTCACGACGCTTGGCCGCCAAAGACCCTTCACGATCCCGAAGCCCTTCACGAATAAGAATGATCTCATCTTCAGCGTCTTTAAGCTCAGCCCTCAACTTATCATCGCTTTCTTTAACACGCGCCAGGCCTTGTTCTGTCTCACTCAACTCCAGGGAAACCACCTGGATCTCATCAAAAATCTTACGCGCTTCAAGGCCGATATCATTCTGCTGGGCTTCACAAACCGACAACCGACGTTCCTGCGCATGAATATCCTGTTGAATGCGCTCGATCAACCTGGACTGCTCTGCCACTCGTTCAATCTGAAACTTTTTCTGTTCATAAAGGCTCTTCAACTCTTCTTCAATAGCGCTGATCTGGGCTGCTAATGACTGTGGATCAAGCTCGATAAATTTCGTCTCGCAAATGATCTCATAAAGAGTCCCGCTCTCAAAACGACTCAAATGATTCTGAAGACCTGCATGACGGGATGAATCTACAACGACCACTTCCTTGATCTTACCAATGAAGCCCGACTGCCCTAAAACTGGAGCATTCGCCGAAAGGAACCTTCCATCGATGACCGGATCCGGCATATCCTGATACTGCACATGCATCTTCTCAATAAAATCTTTCTGCGATATCAAAAAAAGCTTCTTCTTTTCAAGGCCGTCAATCGCTGTAACAACGGCATTCAATTCCTCATGATGCCGCGCCAGAAAGTCCTTCTCCCGCGCACAATCTTCACCTAACTGCGCCCGCTTGGCCGCTAATTCCATAATGCCCTTGGAAACAGCCCCAAGCCGACGGTCGAGCTCTTCCTTCTCCGCCTGGGTTTTGGAACGTTCCATTTCCAGCCGGCGATGACGCGCCAAAAATCCCTGCGTTTCTTTCATCACTTCTGTCAACGCATTATTGATCTCCCTCTGACGGGAAGTCTTCTGAAGGATCTCTTCCTCATCCTTACGCATCGCATCCTGACATTCTTCAATTGACTGGGCCGCGGCCGCGAGCACTACTTTTTTTTCGTTCAACCCCGCTAAAGAATTCTCCACGCTCTGATCGAACGCGGCCAAAGTCCGCTCCAGTTCATCCACCCGTTCCTGATGCGCACGGCACTTCTCTGTCAGTACCAGTTTCTGATCCGCGATCCGCCTTTCATTCTGATCGAGATTCTGCAAGCGCTCCTGGTCAAACCCGGTTTGACGATGCGCAAGATCAATCTGACTGTCAAGCTTAATATCCTGCTCACGCACCGCCTGAACCCTGGATTCAAGATCCTCCAAAAGCATGGATTCGCGTTCAACAATCTGACGATATTCCTCAAGCTCAAGCGAAACATCCGTTTCTTTACCCTGAACTTCAAGCAAAAAAGATTGAAGAGCCTCTTTTTCCTTCTTAAACCCATCGATCTGAACCAGCGCAAAGATCTGTTCAAACCCTTTCAGCTTTTCGAACTCTTCTTTGTACCGCTGAGCCTTTTGCGCCTGACGCTCAATAGAAGCGATCTGGCGCTTGACCTCAACAACAATGTCATTAATACGCAATAAGTTATCGTCAGTCTCTTTCAGCTTGCACTGTGCTTCGCGTTTCCTGGATTTATATTTTGTAATACCGGCCGCTTCATCAAAGATCATGCGGCGATCATCGGCTTTGGCACTAACAACCAGATCAACCTTGCCTTGTTGCACCAAGGAATACGACTCCGCCCCAACCCCGGTACCCATAAAAAGTTCAGTGATATCTTTCAGGCGGGAAGGCTCTTTATTAACCAGATACTCACTCTCGCCAGAACGAAATAAACGGCGCGTAATGAGCACCTCATCCGCATTGATAGACAGTGTGCGTGAGGTATTATTAAAAGCCACGCTGACTTCAGCAAAGCCCAGCGCAAGCTTGGTATCCGTACCGTTAAAAATAACATCCTGCATCTCACCGCCGCGCAACTGTTTAACACTTTGCTCACCCAAAACCCAACGGATAGCATCAAAAACATTGCTTTTCCCGCAGCCATTAGGGCCAATAACCGCCGTTACACCCGGCTCAAAATTAAACACAGTTTTTTCTGCGAAGGACTTAAATCCGAATATTTCCAAACGTTTAAAATACATTGAGATTTCTCCGTACCTTATTAAGAATGAACCAGACCGTTAGGCCTCAACGCTCTCAACGCTCTCAACACCCTCAACGGCCGCGCCATCTGATTCAAGCCACTGATCGATCCGGTCGCGACGGAACCGCCACAAACCAACAGTTTTCATGGCTGGAATCTTCCCTTTCTTTACCCAATCATAGACAGTACGCTTCTTGACCCTCAAATAACCCGCCACTTCATCGATGGTCATTAAATTCCCAACCTGCTCTAAACCTGGCTTTTGGATTTCCATAACTATATCTAGTCCCTTGGTTAAAGAATACAGCTAAATATTGTAGGCATACTTCGACTTTACTTTAATAAAAGAAATGAATTGCGTCAATGGAAGATTAAAAAATATTTACTGCTGAAGATCGGCAGAAAATACTGTTCTTTATCATTTAACACTGATCCATCTTTAAATCAACCTCAACATCGGCATTATAATCAACACCTTCAAGCCCAAACCCAAAAAGGCGAAGAAATTCTTTATTATAACTATCCACACCACCGAACTGATTGGCGTTTTCCGTCGTAACAGCATTCCACATAACGCCAACTTCACGCTGGACATCTGCGCGCATTTCCCAATCGTCCACACGGATACGCCCGACTTCATCCACAGGAACTGCCGACAAGGCCCGTCCGTTAAAAAGCCTGTCACGGAATAAACGGGTCACCTGCTCAATGCACCCCTCGTGGATATTCTTTTCTTTCATAACCTTCATCAACAAAACAATATACAAAGAAATGAACGGAATCGCTGAACTGGCCTGCGTAACTAAAGCCTTATTCACTGAAACAAAAGCCCGGCCACCGATCGCCCCCATCCTCCGGTCAAGCTCATGCGCCGTCCTTTCAAGATGATCTTTCGCGGCGCCTATAGTTCCCTGCCGATAGATAGGCTGTGTAATGTCAGGACCTATATAAGAGTACGCCACTGTGACCGCCTGAGGACTAAGCAGCTTCTTTTCAAGCAAAAGATCGATCCACATCTGCCAGTCTTCTCCCCCCATTACGGCAATCGTATGTTCAACCTCTGCAGAGACTGCCTGTTCCAACGACACTTCAATAACCTCGCTCTTATCAAAATCAAACGACTTGTTTGTATAACTGCCTACGATCGGTTTCAACGTTGATTTAAATGTTTCACCTGTTTTCGGATGCGTCCGGCGCGGAGACGCAAGGCTGTAAACAACCATATCCACCTGCCCAAGGTCTTTAGCAATCACCTCACACACCCGCGCTTTCATATCATCCAAGAAAGCATCGCCATTCAAACTTTTTGCATAAAGGCCTTTGGCGCGTGCCGCCTGCTCAAAGGCATAGGTGTTATACCATCCGGCAGTCGCTGTGCGCTTTCCTTCCGAAGGCTTTTCAAAAAAAACACCTACAGTATCCGCGTTGGAACCAAATGCCGCAACAATACGTGATGACAACCCGTAACCGGTAGAACTGCCAATAACCAGAACTTTCTTAGGACCACCCGCGATCAAGCCTCCTTTTTCCACATACTGAATCTGCTCTTTCACATGCACAGCGCAACCGACAGGATGTGCTGTTGTACAAATATACCCACGGGTCTTTGGCTGAACGATCATTGTTGTTTCCTCTCTGACTTATACAAAAACTATTTAACCTGTTAGATCCTCATATCTTACACAGCGCCTTACTCAAGAAGGCCCCAAATCAAATATTGATCGACGTTCTTTTGGCCACAATAACAATACCCGACGCCGTAACAGCAAAGCGCTTACGATCAAGCTCCAGGTCATACCCTATCTTCTCGCCGGGAGGGACATGCACCTGCTTGTCAATAATGGCATTCTTGACCTGAGCCCCTTCTCCGATCACAACCCCCTCAAGAATAACGGAATCCTGTACCGCCCCGTTACTGCGAACGATAACCTGAGGAGATAGGACAGAACGCTCAACCCGACCGCCCTCGATCACACAGCCAGGGGATATGATCGAATCCACCACCATACCCGTTGAGCATTTCTCTTTATCGCAGACAGATTTCATCAATACCGGCGGATAATGAGAATAATGCGTACGCAACGGCCAGGTTTTATCATATAAATTAAAGGCCGGAGCTAACCGCACAAGGTCCATATTCGCCTGATAATACGCATCTCGTGTTCCGATATCCCGCCAATACGTGGACTGCTGGCCAAAATCATACGCAAAAACTTTTTTCTTCGCCGAAAGCATTTTAGGGATGATATTCTTCCCGAAATCATGGTCCGAACGTACATCGACTGAATCGCGCTCAAGCTCCTGGATCAAAGCTTTCCTGCTAAAAAGGTAAATCCCCATTGACGCGTAGATCTTGTCCGGCTCACCAGGGATCGTCCGCGGCTCCTGAGGTTTTTCCCGGAACCCGGAAATAAAACTATTTTTGTCCACCTCGATCACGCCGAAATGAGGCGACTCTTCCTTGGGCATCTTGATACAAGCCACTGTTACATCCGCGCCATTCTTCACATGATCCACCAGCATCTTCTGATAATCCATTTTATATAAATGATCCCCGGCGAGAATTAAAATATACTCCGGCGTATAATCATGGATCGCGTACAGATTCTGGAAAATAGCATCCGCCGTCCCCTTGTACCAGTCCTCCCCCAGGCGCTGCTGTGCAGGTATAACATCAATAAACTCTCCTAGTTGAGAAGAAACAACATCCCAACCTGAAAGAATATGCCGCTGTAAAGAGAATGACTTATACTGGATCAGGACAAAGATCCGGCGCAAACCGGAATTAATGCAATTAGACAACGTAAAATCAATGATACGGTAGATCCCTCCAAAGGGAACCGCCGGTTTGGCACGATCACGCGTTAAAGGGTTCAACCGCTCCCCCTTACCTCCCGCCAGAATAAATGTCAATACTTGTTTGGACAACATTATTTCTTCTCCTTATCCCGAATCTCGTTCAGAAGCGCCCCGGCTCTATCCTTAAAGTCAGACCCTTCTGCCTTACCGGTTGAAATAGAAGTTAATATATCACACGCCTGATCAGTTTGCTTGTTTTTTAGATAGGCTTTCGCTAAGAAATATTTAGCCTCAACATTCTTAGGATCGATCTCCAGGGAAATATTAAACTGCCCGATCGCTTTCACCGGATTATTCAGCTCCAGATACGTACGGCCCAGATCCAGGCGATAGGCCGGATTACTACCGTCATAAATGCACGCCTGGCGGAAATTCTCAAACGCCTTCAAAAAATCCCCTCGCTTCGCTGAAATATCACCCAGGATCTTGTACGCCGCATCATATTCAGGCAAAACTTTCAATGCCGCCTCCGCTTCCACTTCAGCCGCTTCAATAAATCCCATATCATACAAAGTGCGCGCACGCCGGACATTCCGATACGGGATCACGCGCGCTGCCCCGACCTTCTGAAGGTCAAGGGGAACTCCCCGCCACATGAATAAGTCAATAGCATATTTACTGATCCACGGCTGATTACGCGGGATATCCTTCAACATGATCAACGCATCGTAATCAAAATAAACCGGATGCCACTCTGGACGCGAGGCGATCAACTTCAATAACCGGGAAGATGCCGAGGACCCTGCCGTATTAATAAACAGACCCGATAAATGGTATTGCTTGACGGCCTTGTCAAAAGTCTCCGCATTTCCTTCACTCCAGATCTTTTGATACTCCTTAAAGAACGCCGGCCCGCGTAATTCGGTGCGCCCATCCATATAAACCATGATATTGGGAAAGACCCGTCCGATCATATACGCGCCAGAATTAAAATCATTAAAAAAATTCCCTTTGATCCCGCTGTCGATCAGGAATTGTACGGCTTTCTCCGGGAAATTCCGCTGACAGATTCCCAAAAGCTCACTCTTGCGTTCATATTTGTCAAAGTCATAATACCCTCGCACCGTAACTTCATTAGCATAATCCATCAGGCGAATTGACATCAACGCCAGAATAATCGCTCCCGTTACATAAAAGAATTTTGGCTCACTGAAACGAAAAGGAATAACATCATTGAAGCGGATCTCCGCCAGGTTATAACCGATCACCAGAAAAGCCGTAAAAGCAAAATACGTCATATTTCGCAGTGCCGTTAACGAGAATGCCAGAAAAACAACCCATAAAATAAGCGCACTGATATCGATCTTCCGGCGGTTGAAAATAAAACTGATGAACGAAAGCAGGATCAAGGACTTGAACGCCATCTGATCACCCGTGTCAAAGAGAGTCTTCCAGGATACAGGCCGCTGCAATTCAGTAATGAACTCGAAGAAAACTTTTGAATCTCCCGTTACGCCCAATAAAGTCCGTAGAGGATAGAGCGCTCCCTCAATCCCCATGGGATTGCAAAACATCGCGGCGATCAATGCAGCGGTGATCAAGCCCAACCGGCGATACTCATCATCTGTCAAACGGGCGATCGCATTCCATTCATACGGGAGAGGCGTACGGCGCTTCAACGTTTCTGCCGTAAGCCCGATCAGGACAAAAATGATCCCCCATAACGAATACCCGTGCATATTAACCCATACAACCTGCAACAGGAACAACACCCACACTGACCAACTTTTATTCAGATGGATCGACAAGATAAACACATAAATGATAAAAAAGAAAAGACTGAAAATATCAGGGCGAATGGTAAAACGCGTATGATAGACCTGCAGGACAAGAAAAAGAACAGGAAGAAAAACAAGGTGCCGGTCTTTATTGTAGACCAGCATCAGCATCAACAGAAAAGTCAAAAGAACAACCCCCGCCTGCATATAAATAAGGCCGTCAAAACCCCAGCCTTCCCGGACAAGATGAACAACAACCTGAAACAACCATTCATGATTCACCCAAGGCTTACCCAGGAAAGAGGCAGAGAGAATATCGGTCGACGGAACGAATCCATTGCGCACAATGAACTCTCCCATCCTCAAATGAAGCCACAGATCCAGGTCCTTGATCTCCAGCGTTGCGCATACGAATGCAACGCCAAAAAATAAACCCAAAGCGATCAACCCGAAAGCCCAATTCAATTTTTTAAAGAAATCAATGCTCATAATAATTTTCATTCTCCAGAGAATTATTCTACAATTTTACCCGACTTCATAACAGTAATTTTCCGGGTAATTCGCCGCGCAGCCTTCAAATTATGCGTAATGAACATATAGGTCAGCCCCCGGCTTTCCTGCAACCCGGCGAGGCAATCCAGCACTTCTTTCTGAATGACCACGTCCAGCGATGAGACCGCTTCATCCAGGATCAAGAGTTTCGGGTCCGTCATTAAAGCACGGCTGATCGCAATACGCTGACGTTCTCCTCCGCTGAACTCATGAGGGTAACGTGACAGAATATCCGGCGAGAAACCAACCGACGCCAGAGTCACACGCATACGCTCCTGACGTTGCGCAAGAGGTATCCGCCCTTCCAAATAAAGGGCTTCATCAAGGGTCGCCTTGACGGAATAACGGGGATCCAGGCTGGCAAAAGGGTCCTGAAAGACCATACGGGCTTTCCGGCGAAAATAACATTCCCGAATTTTATCTCCCCAAACGGGCCTTCCTTCAAAGAGCACCCGGCCCCTATCAGGACTCACAAGGCCCATCGCGATCCGCGCAAGAGTTGTCTTACCGCAACCCGATTCCCCGACAATCGCACAGCTCTCTCCCTCCGCAATGGCTAAAGACACGTCGTCCACGGCCTGCACCATGCCACCGGAGCGGCTCATGAAACTCTTGCTGATCGATCGCAGTTCCAATAACATTTTAGATCATCTCCGCTTCAAGAAGCGTACGCGTATAAACGGCATGGGGAAAGGTCAATACCTGCCGAACATCTCCCTGCTCTACCACCGATCCACGGCACAGTACCACAACCCGATCAGCTGTACGACGTACAACTCCCAAGTCATGCGTGATCAGAATGATCGATAATCCCAGGGAACAGCGCAGCTCTTTAAAAAGATCCAGTACCTTGCCTTGCGTATCGATATCCAGGCTGCTGGTCGGCTCATCTGCGATCAAAAGGTTCGGCCCGCAAACGATCGCCTGCGCGATCATCGCCCGCTGGCGCAAGCCCCCGCTCAGCTCAAAAGGATACGCGGCCGCTACCCGAACAGGATCGCTAATGCCCGAGGACCGCAGGGCGGCAAGGACTCGTTCACGCAAGGCCGGCCCTGACGCCGCCTCATGCGCCAGGACCGTCTCCGCAATCTGAGCTCCGATAGTCATCACCGGATCAAAGGCACTCATCGGCTCCTGAAAAGCCATACCGATCTTTGCTCCCCGGATCACCCGCATTTCCGCTGATGAAAAGCCAGAAATATCCCTGCCGCCGTATATAATGCGCCCCGATAAGCGCTCCATCGCTGCCGGCAAAAGGCCGGTCACGGCTAAACCCAGTGTTGTTTTTCCGCTCCCCGACCCTCCCACAATACCCACGATCATTCCTGAAGGGACATCAAATGAAACACTGCGCAAAATGTCTGTCCCGTTTTCTCCACAAAGACGAACCGATAACCCCTGCACAGAAAGAATATTTTCCTGAACCGGCCCTGTCATCAGCCCCTCCCCTCGAAAGTTTCCCGTTTTAATAAAGGGTCCAGCGCATCGCGCAAGGCATCCCCGATCACATTAAAACAAACGACGCTCAAGAAAATAAAAAACGCCGGCCACAAGATCCACGGAGCAAATTGAATGCGCACAATGCTCATCGCATCCGAAAGCATATTCCCCCAACTGGCATACGGATCCTGAATACCCAAACCAATAAGACTGAGCGCGGACTCTCCCAGAATATATCCCGGAATAGAAAGCATGACCGCTGCAATGGAATAAGCAACCGTATGCGGCAAAATATGCCGGACAATGATCTGAAGATCACTCAACCCGAACGTTCTGGCAGCAAGCACATAGTCACGTTCGCGCAGTGACAGGCACATCCCTCTGACCACCCTCGCCAGGCCGGCCCAGCCGATCACCGAAAGAATGATCACAATAGAGAAATATACCTGCACAGAATTAAAATTATCCGGCACGGCAGCCCGCAATGCCAGTAAAAGATAAAAACCCGGTGCCATCATAAGCACTTCACACATACGCATCAGGATATTATCGATCCGGCCGCCATAATAACCGGCTATACCACCCACGATCAAGCCTAGTGCAAAAGAAATAGCCACTCCGATCAAGCCGATCGTCAGAGAAATCCGCGCACCATACAATATCCGCGAAAGGATATCACGCCCACGGCTGTCTGCACCCAGAACATACATCCTCCCGGGAGCGGCAACACCTAAAACCCTTGCCCCGAAAAATTCAAGCGGATAGATACTGGACCGATCTTCCGCATAAACACGACGACGAAACTCATCAAACATCAATTTTGTTCCATAAACAAACGGGGCGCGCAACCGGCCATTCTCTATCCAATGCACGGCAGTCGGCGGACAATAAGAGAATCCCCGTGCTTCATCTTTATAAGAATAAGGCGCCAGGAAGTCAGCGAAAAGAGCGCACCCATAAAGCACCCCCAACAACCATAACGCCATCACCGCGAAACGATTCCTGAAAAAGATAGCTTTCATGCGGATACCCCTCCGGCAATACGGATACGTGGATCTGCTTTCGCTAAAAGGATATCAGCGATCAGGTTTCCAATAATGAACATAACCCCACCCATCAGCATACTCGCCATCACCAGATAAATATCTTTCGATCGAACGGCGGTCAGCATAAGTGCCCCCAGGCCAGGCCAACTGGTAATGATCTCCATGATCGCCGCCCCGCTCAGCAGCCCGGCAAACTCATATCCTAAGAGAGTGATCAACGGATTAAGCGCATTGCGCAGCGCATGAACATAAATAACCCTGTTCTCCGGCAGACCCTTGGCCCTGGCTGCCAGAATATACTGCTTCCCCAACTCCTCCAGCATATTCCCCCGCATGATCCGCTGTAAAGCCGCAACAGACCCTAACGATAAAGCAACGGTAGGGATCACCAGATGCGCCCCCAGGTCCATCAACTGCTGCCACCACGGCCATAGTTCATAACCAGGGCTGTGCATGCCCCCTAACGGAAGCACCCCCGACTGGCTCGCCCAAAAAAGAAGGATCATCGCCACAAAAAAACCCGGCAGGGACAAAAAAACATACGCCGCAGCCTGCACCAGCCTGTCCGGCAGGCGGTTACGTCGCAGCGACGCCCACACTCCCAACGGAATAGCCAACAACCATGTCACCGCAAAAGCACTCAACGACAATATAAACGTATTAAAGATCCGGCCGCCGATCACTTTTGTAACCGGGACATTATAATAAAAAGAAAAACCAAGATCACCGCATAAAAGATTCTTAAGCCAAAACAGATATTGAACCAGCGCAGGATCATTCAAATGATACTGCCGCTCATAATGCGCCAGCGTTTCCGTAGATATTTGCGGATCAAGCTTAAGCGTGTCCAGATAATTCCCCGGAGTCAAACGCATCAACATAAAAGTGAGAAGGCTCATTACGAGCAGAAGAAAGACCGCCGTCAAAAGGCGTTTTAAAATAAAAGTTATCATGGTTGAATAAAGATCTCTTCCAGGTTATGAAATACGCCGCCATAGATCGCGGGCTTCAGATTGCCGAACTTGTTCCGAACTGCCGTCAACCGAGCCCCGAGCGCTGTATAAACCAGCGGAACTTCATCAGCGACGATCTTCTGGAATTCATTGTAATAATCTTTTCGCTTCTCCTCATCGAGCTCCTGAACACCCAAGGCGAAAAGCTCATCAATACGAGCTTCCCAAGAAGTTGCCGGCGACTTCTGTTTCGGGTCCCACATATGCAGCTGCCCCGATGAAAGCCAAACATTCTGCCCAAAATGAGGATCTATCGAACCTGTTAACCCCAGAACAACCGCATCCCAGTCAAAGCTTGACGTAAGCTTGGCGACAAGAGTATTAAATTCTACCAGTTGAAGGTTCACTTTCATACCCAGACTTTCCAAGTCATAACGGATGATCGAAGCAATATCCACTCTTTCCGTATTATCCGCATTGGTCAATAAAGTGAATTCCAACGGCACCCCGTTCTTATCTTCCAATATGCCATCTCTATTCGCGTCTACGAACCCCGCCGTCGCCAATAATTCCCGCGCCCGCCCAAGATCATACTCATATTTACGCACATCATCACAATAAAAGAAAGCTGACCCCGGGCTTTCCGGTGAATACTGAGGATACCCCAGGCCATTCTTGACGATCTCAATAATACGTTGTTTATCAACAGAATGCGCCACCGCCCGACGAAAATCCCGCTCCGCAAACCAGGCCAGCTTGTGAGAAGGCAGAAACGTTCTTCCTGTCCGCTCATTTCTGCCGGCATTCTGATTAAAAACAACAAAACTCGACCCCATATCCGGCCCAAGATCATAGATCCTGAAACCCTTCTTCTGTTCAAGCGGTTTCAACAAGGGATAGTCCATCCCGCGTACAGAATAGGCATCGATCGATCCTTCCATAAATTTCAGCAGCTCCACATCCATGCTGGGAACGATCACATAACGCAAACGGTCCAGATACGGCAAAGGTTCCTGCGCTGCCGATTTTTTCCAGTAGAACGGATTTCGCTTTAGAACAACCCCCTGCCCCGGCTGATAGGCTTCAAGGATAAACGCACCACTGCCGACGACAGATCCAGGGTCGGTATCGATCCCCCAGGTATAGGCGAATTTTCCCTCTTTAACGGCTTTCCCCAATATATGCTGAGGAAGAATTTCCTGCCCCATCGCCCTCAAGAACGGCGCGAATTTATACGACAGGATAAACCGTACCGTCCTGGCATCTATCTTCACGACCTGAAGAGGCTTTCCTTCAATCGTAAAAATATCCCGCGCTGAATTCGGGACGGCATCATTAAAAATAAGATCATTAAACGTGAATACAATATCATCCGCGGAAATAGCCTTGCCATCCGACCAGCGCAAGCCTTCACGCAGGGTGAACGTCCAGGTCAAACCGTCTGGACTGACTTCCCAGCGCTCAGCCAGGTTCGGCTTGACCTTCAAGTCAAAAGGATCCACCGTCGTTAACCCTTCAAATAAATGACTGGTGATCTCGGTTGTTGATGTTTCTTTGGCTAAGACAGGATTAAAAGACTTCGGGTCAGATGTGATCGCCAATACCAGCTCACCGCCGTAACGTGACGCATTCGCCGCTCCCTGGCAAAGAAAGAGGCATAGCAGTATCCCCGCTATGCCTCTGATGATTTGAATGCTTACGATCATTTAATGGACCAAAGTAACTTCCCTGACAATGTTCTTATTTAACCGATGTGCCAGCGGACGGGATCAATGGGCCTTCCGCATTCAATGTGATCGTTTGAACAGGCGCCTGATCAAACAACTTGTCCACATCAACGGCCTTCGCCGCTCCTGCTCGCCCCGCATTCACAGGAACAGAACGCATCAATGAAGTCCCCTGTTTCGCCGTCAGGATCGCCAGGCTCAAGCAAGTAATAAGAAAAACAATCCCCAAGATCGTCGTGATCCGCACCATCACAACATTCGTCTGCGCCCCCAGGATATTCTCCGCAGAACTAAAAGACTCGGCGAGACCGCCGCCCTTGCCATTTTGCATCAAAATGGTAATCACTAATAGAATACACGCGATAACATGAACAACTGTTAAAAATCCGATCACAATATTTCTCCTGTAATACTACGGTCAATTCATTGAATTTCTAACGATCGCGGCAAATGAATCTGCCTTTAAACTTGCTCCGCCCACCAGCGCCCCGTCAATATCAGGCTGAGCCACAAGTTCCGTGATATTTTCCGGTTTAACACTGCCGCCATATTGAATACGCATCGCTTCGGCCGTGGCCCTATCGAACATCTTCAGTAGAAGGTCACGAATAAATTTATGCACTTCCTGTGCCTGCTGGGAAGTCGCTGTCTTGCCTGTCCCGATCGCCCATACAGGTTCATACGCCAGAACGATCTTCAGCATATCTTCTTTCGTAAACCCGGACAATGAACCCATCACATGATCACGGATCACGTCAAAAGTCCGGCCAGCTTCACGCTCAGCAAGATTCTCTCCCACACAAACAATTGGCTTTAACCCATGCTTCAAGGCAGCCTTGGTACGCTTGTTCACTGTCTCATTGGTCTCGCCGAAGAACTGACGGCGCTCTGAATGGCCAATGATCACATACTTCACCCCGACAGACGTCAACATGGCACCGCAAACCTCTCCGGTGAAAGCCCCGAACTCTTCCCAATAAATATTCTGCGCACCCACCGCGATCGACGTCGCCTTGCAAGCCTCAACGGTCGATCCCAAATGAACAAAAGGAGGGCAAACAACCACATCCACAGCTGAAACACCACCGATATCTTTCTTTAATGCATCCATAAGCTCCGCCGCCTCGCTGGCGGTCTTATACATTTTCCAATTACCCGCAATGATCTTCTTTCTCATAAGAACCTCTCTCACTCATTTATAACATGAACAACCGCAATCGCAGCCGCCCGATCTTTTATCATTCAATGCTGTAATGCCCGGCAATTCCTTACCTTCCAAATACTCAAGAGAAGCTCCGCCGCCGGTAGAAATATGCGTCATCTGATCATCCAGCCCGAACTTCAATACAGCCGCTGCCGAATCTCCTCCACCGATGATCGTCTTGACACCTTTAGCCTTAAGGCCCGCCAAATGAATCGCGATCTCTTTTGTGCCATTCAAAAAAGCTTCGCGTTCAAAAACACCGAGAGGACCGTTCCACACAACGGTCCTGGCAGAATCCAATACCTTCTTGAACTTGGCGCGCGTCTTCGGGCCGATATCCAGCGATTCAAACCCATCCGGGATCACATCCGAGATCTTACCATCGTTGGAATCAAAATTAGGGACGATCACAAAATCTTCTGTCAATTCAATACGAACGCCGGCTGCCTTCGCCTTCTCAAGCAAAGACTTCGCCAGATCAATCTTATCTTTCTCAAGTTTGGAATTCCCGATATTAATACCCTGAGACTTAAGAAAGGTATACGCCATACCGCCGCCAATAATGATCGTGTCAGCCTTCTTTAACAAATTATCGATCAACATGATCTTGTCAGAAACCTTAGCGCCGCCTAAAATGACGACAAAAGGACGTTCAGGATTATTCACCGCTCCACCCAAATACTGCAGTTCTTTCTCGATCAAGAAACCACTCACAGCCGGAAGATACGCCGCAATTCCTGCCGTCGATGCATGCGCGCGATGCGCTGTACCGAAGGCATCGTTCACGTAAATATCCGCCAATGAAGCGAGCTCTTTGGCAAAAGCCGCATCATTTTTTTCTTCAGCTTTATGAAAACGTAGATTCTCCAGAAGCACAACCTGTTCTGCCGCTGCCGCAACGCCCGCTTTTACATCGGGCCCAATACAATCCGGCATCAGCTTGACCGGCTGTCCCAGCAATTCCGAAAGACGCTTGGCGGCCGGCGCCAGCGAAAACTCTTTCTCGAACCCAACACCCTTCGGACGGCCCAAATGGCTCATCAGAATAACTTTAGCAGCCCCATGGTCGATCGCGTACTTTATCGTCGGAACAGCAGCGCGGATACGAATATCATCCGTGATCCTGTCCCCTTCAAGAGGGACATTAAAATCCACGCGAATAATAACATTCTTTGCCTTTAGAATAATATCTCTTACTGTCTGCTTATTCATGAAACCTCCAAAAAGTTGAGGATAATAATGCATTCATCCTATAAGCGGCCTTCTTTAGCAAAAGGCCTTGATTTGAAAAAGTCCCCCTATTATATTTAGTGAAGGGCTTTTGTCAATACATGCGGCGGAACAAAACCCAATGCCTGCTGGTGAACATCGGTGTCCACATCCCGCGAAGCCGGGCAAGGTCCTGATTCCCTCCCTGCGGCGACCATAAATAGTACCGGGTCTGCGCATCGGCCAGGATCTCCCGGACATTCGGTGTAAAAATAAAAGGCACATACGTCTTTCCGTACAACGCATTAACCTGTGCCACAACGGCTTCACAAGGCTCTGCCGCGTTCCCGCGAACAACCGCCCCCTGCGCCGTCTCATGCTCAAACAAGGCATTTGTCCCCATCCACTTCATGAGATTCGCACTGTCATACTGATATCCCGAATGAAATCTCAGGGCGATCAGCCCGACAACTAAAGCAAATACGAACCCTGCCCCGCCAAGAACGATCAACTGAGGCCGCCGAAGCCTCTCCACTTTATCGGCCAGTCCAACCGCAATTATAAACGCGAAGAACACGCCCAACGGGCCCGCATAGTAACCCCACACATTCCATGGAAGAAGTAAAACGGTATAGCCGGCATACGAAAGAACCCCCATCCACAGCGCCCAAAGCCTGACCCTTGTCCATGAACCGGACGATCGGACAAACATCAAAATAAATCCCAGGACGATCCAGGGCAGATGACTTAAAAGGTCCTTCTGAACCCACACAAGAGCATTCGCACTCATCACACCCAAATCGGTTATGGCATAAGCTGACGAATATTCTTTCATCACAAATAACTTTAACCCGACCGCATAGATGATCCCCAGTACAACCGTCGTAATCCCTGCGACCAGAACTCCCTTCCCACGACTACGGACAGACATCAGGACCATGCTTAATCCCAGCGCTATCCCCACCGCAAGAAATGGCTCTTTTGACCCGAATGCCAAAAGTAGAAACCCCATTCCTGCTGTAAAAGAACCCCAACAAAACCTCCCGCCATTCTCTAATCTTTCCCCGATCGCACCAAAAAAGAACAGCATCGCGATCCCAACGAATAACAGGCCGAAAACCTCTTGGGTAGAAAGGTAAAAGAATGCATCGTACAATTTATAAAAAGATAAAGCCGCGCAAAGAAAAAGCGGCGGGGCAAACCTGCTGCGCGTAACCTTAAAGGAAAGATACGCCCAAACTCCCAGCATCATTACACATTCAAACCAGCGGAATATATAAAACGCCGTTGGATTATGACTGAATATTTTATAAAATACCGCGTAATGCACCGCCGCAACCGGACGCATCAGCCCATAATTGAACATCCCCATGAAAGAATTCGTCAAGCGCTCACAAATGCTGCCGGGAATCATTACCATCCGATGATCATCCATCAATCCCCACGACCAACCGCCCAACATAAAAGAAATTACGATCACGATCAACGGTATGGCTGCGAGAATCAATCCGATATAAACGGCAGAAACCCTAAAACCACCCTCATTATTTCTTTCCATCAATACACCCTTCCTGCAACTTGCAAAACCCAAGCAACGATCCCGTTAGAACCCAAAAAAGAGCTGCCAGCTTGGATGAATATAAAGTCGTATCCAGGCCACTATGCACCAACACTCCCCACCAACTGGCAAAAAAAGCCGCCCCTATCCATCGCAACGGCTGTTGCGGCATAGAAAGGATCTGCCGCGATACTTGAAGAGCTACCACCCCCAATAACCATAGGAAAAACGCCAACCCAACAAACCCAAGCTCGGCGGCCATCTGTAAATAACAATTATGCGGATACGCCTTCCATGTATCCGCATAATCCTTGATCACAAGCGTATACGTATTCAATCCCGTGCCCAAGATTGGATAATCCCGAATAATACGGAGCGCATCATTCCAGAATACAAGCCGACCACTGCCTCCCAGTGTGTATGGGGCACCAATTACATCCGAAAAAAAAGAAACCTGCCGATCCTGTGCCAATAACGGAAGAAAAATAATTCCAAATACAATGCCACAAGCCAGAAGGATCAGCCGCAGTCGACAGGCAAAATACATAAATACCAGGAAAGCCGCTAAAGTTGCGATCCAGGCGCCTCGAGAATAAGTCAATCCCATAGCCGCTGCTAAAACCCCCAGAAATATACTCCATCCCAATAAATGAAACCCTCTCCTGAAAGACCTCACCTTAAAGAATTTCTCTCCTTCAATAAAAACCAAAGCAAGAGTTGGAAGGATCATAACCAGCAAATACGTCCCCAAATCATTGGGATGCTTAAATGATGCGGTCACGCGCCCAAGGCTCATTGAGGCCTGTACAAAAAAGTCATTCCCCCAAAAATACTGTCCTAAACTATCCAACCCAATAATTCCCGCTGACACCAATAATACCGTAATCAGGATCCGTATCCGCTTCAACGATGTTACAGACCCGTACGCGATCAGGAACAAGAAGACGGATTGCAGCGACTTGCCAACAAACCCTTTCAGACTGGAGAGCTGATTTTGACTCCAGAGAACAGAAAGCAATGACCACGCCAGAAGCAACATCAATGGTAAAAATACCCTCCTGGAAGGAAGCCCTTCACACCAACGCAGCAATCCAGAAGCTCTCCACTTCCAAAAAAGAACAATAATCCCCAACGCAGAAGCGATCTCAACACCGGCATTTGTTACTGGTAGAACAAATACCAATGAACATAAAAGAAAGAATAAAATGCGGTCAGGTAAAGGCGTCAATAGGCCCCTTTCCCTTTAAAGACAACCGGAATAGTCTCAAAAATAATGATGATATCCAGCCAGAAAGACCAATTATTCACATACCATGTATCCCATTTGATCAGGCGATGAAAAGGAAGATCGCTGCGTCCGCGAACCTGCCACAAACCTGTTATGCCCGGACGGACCTCAAGGCGTTTTAGTTGTTTAAAATCTTCACATTCAACCTGATCGATCGGCAAAGGCCGCGGGCCGACAAGGCTCATATCACCTGTCAACACATTAAAAAGCTGGGGCAATTCATCCAGACTATACTTCCGTAAAATTTTGCCACAGCCAGTCACCCTGGGGTCTTTACGAATTTTAAAGATCGGGCCATCAACCTCATTCTTGGCCTTAAGCGCATTCAGACGTTGATCCGCATCCGCCACCATACTGCGGAACTTCCACATCCTGAAAACACGCCCGCCATGGCCATACCGATTCGAAAAGTACAGTACAGGTCCCTTACTGTCCAGCTTGATCCAGAAACTGATCACAATAAAGGCAGGCAATAAAACAAACAAGGCCAACGCTGACACCAAACAATCAAAAAGACGTTTACCATATTGCATACGATTATGGCCCAACTCAAAATATTCCAGGATCGGGATATATCCGATATTAAATTTGAATATTTCTCCCACAGCCCGGTCAAAGGCGATCGGGACAACACGCACGGACACCTTTTGTGACTTAGCAACCTCGATCATATCGTAAAAAACATTACCTTGCGGCTGAATCGTAAAGAAAACTTTATGCACAAAATTCTTGCGAATGATCTCGTCAAGCTGTGACAACTTTCCCATCACTTTATGTTCAGACCCCAGCTCAAGAGTTGTCTTATGATCATCCAGAAAACCAACGATCTTAAGCCCAAACCCTGGATTACGCTTGATCTCCTGCGCCAGCATCATCCCGCTCCTGCCCGCACCGATAATAAGCACATTAAAATTATTATACCCATTCGCCGCCAGAAAGTTCACGAACAAACGTTTCAAAAAACGCCACAAACAAAACAGGATTGTTGTGAACACTACCGTCAACAAGAATACCGAACGCGGAAACCCGACGATCTTAAGGCCATAAACAAAAAAGAGCACCGTTCCCGCAGCAAAAAAAACCGACCGGAAGATCTGTCCTATCTCATGCGCTTCAATAACTTCACGACGTGTCTGATAAAGATGATGCACCCCATTGAAAAACAGCACTGTTACAAACCAGCAGACAAAAACTAAATGGAAAGGATTACTCGTATCGAGAAAGAGCTCCTGCAGCGATACCGGAAAAGTTGTCTGCCTTAACCAGGAAGCAAGAAAGATACTCAGGAAAATACACCCGATATCAATCAGGACATAAGACAATCGAATAAGAAAAGAAAGTGTTCTGGTTATCATTTTTTAAATAGGGCTTCCTTCATTAACCAATACATAAACAACGCATTGCCCAACAAATAACGCCGCCATAAGCGGCGAGGCTCACAGCACAGGCGAAACAACCATTCCAACGCGCAGGCCTGCATCCACCGCGGCGCTTGCGGTTTAACACCCGCATGAAAATCAAATGCCGCGCCAATCCCGATCATCACCGGAACATCTAAAAGCTTGCGATTCAAGGACATCCAGTAATCCTGCTTCGGAGACCCCAACCCCACCCAAAGGATATCCGGCCTCGCCGAATTAATGGCCTGAACAGTATCTGGCGAAAGCTCTTCAGCTTTCTTTATATAAGGTGGAGCTATCCTGCCGGCAATAATAAGCCCGGGAAATCTTTCTTTTAAATTGCGTTCCAATTTATCACAAATATCCACTGTTGCGCCATAAAAAAAATGCCGGAATCCATAAAGCCTTCCCTCATCACATACTTTTAACATCAGATCAGGGCCGTACGTTCGCTGAACATCTTTATGCCCTGCCGCCTGGCCGATCCGCGCTACCGGAACGCCATCAGGCGTTACCATTTCCGCCCCATTCACTATAGCCCTATAAGCAAGATCCCTCCTGGCATCCACAATCGTCGAGACCGGAGCCACACAGACATAAGCCTTCCTTCGTGCCGCCACCATATCACGCAATGCAGCAAACGCAATATCCAGGTTCACCGCGGAAACATGAACATCCAAAACATCATAAGTGATCATACCCTTACCTCAAACCAAAGACCATCATCTAAAAAGGGCTTTATTCTCCTTGATCCAACGCACAATACGGGTCACACCCTCCGCAGGCGCCACGGACGGCTTCCATCTCAGAATGCTGGAAACCTTGGAAATGTCCGACACATACACCTTTTGATCAAACTTGCGCCATTCATCAAAACCGATTCTGATGATACGGCCGGTGATCCCTTCCAGAATCGAGATCAATTCGATCAACGACAAAACATGACCCGAACCGCCTCCCATATTGAATACATTAGCTGGCGTCTTCGTGGTCAAGAAATTGTCAAACGCATTCACCAGGTCGCCGACCCATAAGACATCGCGAACCTGTTTCCCATCACCATAGATCGTCACCGGTTTCCCCTGCATAAAACGTATCGCAAACCAGGCGATCCACCCCTGATCCTCAAATCCGAATTGACGCGTCCCATAAATACAACTCATCCGAAAAACCCCCGTGCGCAAACCGAATGACTGCGCGCTATCCTGAACATAAAGATCCCCCGCCAACTTGGAAACACCATAAGGCGTATGCCCGCAATGATCAATTGAACAAGTCTCGGGAACTCCTTTTATACCGCGAAAAGCATAACGGGTCTTCTTTTCAACAACAGGGTAACGATTCACATTATCCCCATAAACCTTGTTCGTTGAACAATACACCAGCGCAGCCTTGGGATTAACCTGCCGCAATGCCTCCACCACATTCAACGTGCCAACCGCATTGATCGACGCATCCTCACAAGGATTGTTCAATGAAAACCCGACCCCCGGTTGGCCAGCTGCATGAATAACAGCATCAGGCTTAAACTTCTTGAACCGCTCTTCCAGCTTACGACGGTCGCGAATATCCACCTTAGCTAAAGTAATATTCTTGACCGACTTCAAATAATTCCAGTTATATTCAACTGATTTTCGGTCAATGCCGAAAATTTGAGACCGCATCAGATTATCCAACACCAGGACCTGCCAGCCTTTCCCCGCAAAATGCTCGGCGCAATGCGATCCGATCAGCCCTGCTCCGCCAGTAATTAGTATTTTCATTAAACCCTTTCTGATTCTTTAGATAATACTTCCTTCCGCACAAACATCAAACCCGTCAATAATAACAACAACGGCGCTGTTGGCAGTGCATACCGGGTCAATATAAGAAACGGAACATACGCAACCGCTACTGAAATAAAAAAAATGAACGAAATAAGCGCTGCATCAGGAACACCTCTCCCACGCGCCAGCCGCAATACAAAAAAGATAAATCCGGCCAACGAAACTATAAAAATGAACGCCCTTAACCCATCACCGAACAATCCTGAAGAAAAAAGAGCCTTCAATACCGGTGGATATTCAACAAACCCAAGCTGAGTCGTCTCCCAAAAGAACATTTTCATGCCTTCGACAACAGAAAAGAAAACGTACTGAAAAGGGGCGCGCAACACCATCCCCAAAGACCCGGACAGAAACGACCATGCGACCTCCCTCGGAGGGAGGTTCAATCCCGACAAACGTTCAATTTCCACACCTGACAAAGCATCCGAAGTCTCAAAAGACCAATACACACATTCATCGGGTGTAAAGAAACGCTCGCAAACTCCCCTGCCTCCCATAAAAAGTACGCCAGCCCCCCAAGACCTTAAGGTCATCGGCTCTGTCCGGCGTTTTGTACTTCCAAATAAAGCCCAAGAAGCCCGATTTGTAACAACATAATTTCCATTTAACGCCAAATTATACGACTTGTACGCATTGACCCCGGCAAAAAAAACAATGGCTGCCACCAATAACGGAATAAACCGCCGCCAACCGACACCCCGGCAGACAAAAATACACATGAACATAAAGAAGGGAACCGAGAATTCAGACGCCGCTTTAACCAAAACAAGTGCCGTAGAAATAATACCCGCCGCAACAGCCCAACATATGACAGCCCGATCCAGGCCTGAATAAAAAGCCCTACGATAAACCAGTACAGCGAATAAAACCAAAGGAAGAACTGCAATCTCGGAATAAATGGATAACGCAGAATTAACAATAGCCGGCGAAAGCCCCATATAAAGAACCAGGCACCAGGATATCCCGTCAGGGATATGACAGTGCCGCAGCAACCTCCTGAATAGAAATAAAGACAATGCCAGAAGCCCCATCTGAAGTAACCGCAACACATCCAGCAGAGAAAAGGAGAATTTATCAGCCACAAGATTCGCAGCCGCAATCAAGAACGGATAGATCGGTTCCCGGGCAGGGCCCTGACGCACATAAGCTTCAAGGCCGCCTTGTGCCATCAATTCACCAGAACGCAGATAGTCAATGGAATCATACATGACCATCATTTGCGATGTCAAACAAAGCCATCCCCAATAAAGGAATAATAAAGAAATAACAACAAACCGCATCATAACAATCCTGAAAGGACAGGGTTTCTCGGCCGATCCATTGCCTCAAATGCACTCACCATTTGATCGCCGTATCTTTTTAGCGTATAAAAATCTTCAAAACGTCTGCGGCCCTGCACCCCCATCCGCTCACGCAATTGAGGGTCATCCAGGATCTCTAACACCTTGGCCGCGCAAGCCTCTGCATTCCCTTTCTCGAACAAATAACCGGTTTGCCCGTCCTGGACAATTTCAGGGATAGTCCCTTCACGGGAAGCAACAACCGGCTTGCCTTCAGCCATCGCATGCAAGAGAACAAGCCCGAATGCCTCCCGGATAGTCGTAAACATGAACACATCCGCTCCACGATAGATCGCCGTCCGCTGTTCCGCCTTCTCAATATATCCCAAATAACGCACTCTGCCCGGATACTCTTTCTTCAATAATTCAAGCCGGGCAGAAACCTCCCCATTTTCAAACGGGCCGGCAAAAGAAACCATAACATCCTGCCGGACGGCCAGAATCTCGGCCGCTGCGTCAAAAGCCACATATACACCCTTGGGACGGCTCATATGAGAAAAATAAAGGACATTCAGCCAACCGCCGGCAGGACGATCCGCCTTAACATCAAGGCCGCGCGTATCTTCAACGACTCCAGGAACCGGAAAAAGTTTATTATCATCCATTAACCCTTTATACGTTTGACGAACACCTTCCCCCATAAGAATACTGCCTGCCGCATGGCGCAGCGTCCAACGCAAAAGCCTTCTCTGCCAGGCCGGCAGCGTATCATGAAGCTCCCGCACATATTGCCCCATATCATGAAAGACAAGCCCGCGCCCCAAAACAATACCTACCGCGCAAAATAAAGAATCTTTCCAGAAAGGCATCCGGTAGAAACTGCTGTTATAAAGAACAAACCGCGGCTGCCACAGAATAATGGCCGCTATATACTGAAAAAAATACTTTGCCATCAGGAATAATTTCTGACCCGTCACCTGCTTGTTCGTTTGATACGACCAGAAATGCATATTAAGAAATCGCACCTGAACTTTCTCAGGAAACGCAGACTCCATTAGCATCTTGTACATAACGCTATGTCCGAAATAAGGCGGCGGTAAAACACCACAAACCAGGACTTTCATGACCGTTCCTCAGCTTCACGCATAAGCACGGTCGCATGGTAAAGGGAATCGAATGACCCGGCATCTGTCCAGGCAGATTTTAACAGTGAGTACGACAACTGCCCCTCACGCACATAGTGCGCCAGGACATCCGTCACCTCATATTCACCCCGAGGGCTCTTTTTTAACTTCTTAAGAAGATCGAATACTTCCGGCTGGAACATCCATAATCCTGTATTCACATAATGCGACTTCGGATCTTTGGGCTTCTCCACAATATCAATGATCCGGTCCCCTTTGATCGTCACCACGCCATACTTCTGCGGATCCTTCACTTTCGCCACCAGGATCTTGGCCTTGAACCGATCTTTTCTGGCAATAAAATCATCCACAAACTCACGGGTATTATCTACCACGATATTATCACCCAGAACAACCATGAACGCATCCTCCCTGGCAAAGGACTCCGCCAGCAAAAGCGCAGCTCCAGTCCCGCCGCTGCCTTCCTGGATCTCATAACTGAAATGCGCCCCCCATTCCTTGCCGGACCCCAGCAAACGAAAGAAATCACCAATGTGCTCACCGCCAGTCACAATAAGAATATCCTTGATCCCGGCGCTAATCAGCGTCTCCAGCGGATAATAGATCATCGGCTTCTTGTACACCGGCAATAAATGTTTATTGGTCACTTTCGTAAGCGGTAAAAGCCTTGAACCAGTTCCACCTGCAAGCAATACACCTCGCATTTATTTGACTCCTTTCTCTCCCCAAAATCCCTTGGAATAGCGCGGGTCAAGAGCCTGCTTCAACGGCCGCCACCAGGCTTCATTCTGCAAATACCATTCCACGGTCTTTTGTAACCCCTTCTCCAGATCGTACCGAGGCTTCCAGCCCAGTTCCTGCAGTTTTGCCGAATCAAGGCTGTAGCGCATATCATGGCCAGGCCTGTCCTGTACAAAACGTATCGATCGTTCATCTTTTCCCATAATAGCCAGCAGCTGTCGGGTCAATGCAATATTCTCACACTCCTGGCTTCCACCGACATTATACACTTCGCCATTCACACCCTTATCCACCAACATCCTGATAGCCCGACAATGATCTTCCACATAAAGCCAATCCCGGATCTGCCGCCCTTCTCCAAAGACAGGAACCTGCCCGCCGTCTACCAGATTCGTGATAAATAAAGGGATCACTTTCTCCGGATACGCCTGCGGCCCATAATTATTAGACGCCCGCGTGATCACGACCGGAACTCCATAAGTCTCAAAGAAACTGTACGCCAGCCGTTCTCCGCCCAACTTCGATGCGGCATAAGGATTCCGCGGCTTTAACTCAGAGGTTTCATGAAAGCTGCCTTCAAGGATATGACCGTAAACCTCATCCGTTGATATCTGGATAAAGCGCTCAAGCCCGGGCTGTTGACGCGCCTCCTGAAGAAGCGTATACACCCCGATAATATCCGTTCTCAAAAAAGATTTCGGATCATCGATCGACCGGTCCACCGCGACCTCTGCCGCAAAATTAACAACCACATTGACACCTTTCATCGCTCCCGCCACAACCGCTTCATCGCAAATATCCCCCTTAATGAACTCAAAACCGTCCTGCCCTTCAAAATCCTTCAGGTTCAATATATTCCCCGAATACGTCAATTTATCAAGAACGCGGACATTCACATCCTCGCCGCTCTCATAAAGGTGCCGGACAAAATTACTCCCGATAAATCCGGCGCCGCCAGTCACTAAATACTGCCTCTTTTTTCCCATATTCCTGTTCATCCCTTCATCTCTTTAAACCGATTACGATACGCCCAGGCCAACCCGAACAAACACCAGAATGGAACTGCATTATAAGGAAGCTCCAGAATAACACCGAACTGAGTGATCACGATCCAATAGATCAACCCGCTCACCAGAAAAGCCCCCTGCCATGAACGTGCCGCCAGAAAATCCCCGACCAATACAACGATCGACACCAAAATAACACCGATCACCGCAACCCCCACGATACCGCCGCGATAAATATAATGCAGGAACGTATTATGCGGAGTAATCCAACCGTCTCTCGACCACTCTGACTCCGCCCAATGAAGAATTTCAATGGATGGAGATCGCTGCGGCCGGCCAAAACTAAACCCCATCAACGGACGATGCCGCCATAACTCCTTCAGCATATCTTTCCAGACAAACAACCGAAAAACACTGTTGGCATCCGCGACATCCCGATCACGGAATGTTTTCTTGGTAGACACAGGCTCTGGATCCGACTCCAACACAATAACCTCAGGCACAACAACCTCAGATACAACCCCACGCGGCGCAACTTCCTGTACAACAGGCCGTTGTAAAACCTCTTCCTTTAATTCCCCGTTCTCCACGCTCAGTTCAACCTCATCATCCCCCTGATCTACCACGGCTAAATCCCTGTTAAAAACCTGAATTTTTATCGGAACTGCAACAAAAACCTTTCGCTCCTCCCTGACCCGCTTCTGATAATACGAATAACGTTCCATCAACTGCACAGGTGAAAAAATCGATAAAACAGCATTACGATCCCCGTATATCCACACCCCACAAAAGAATAATAACCCGACCACAGCAAGCACCACCACTTGATCCCTCAAAGCGATCCGGTATATCCTAGTCGCATACCAAGCCAGAAAGAGCATCCCCACTGCGATCCCCATCAGGCACGCGCGCCCGCTGGTCAACAATTCCATCCGGGACAAGAAATATCCAATAAGCAATAAACCCACCGTCCAGCGAAGAACCCGGTGAGTGATCCCCGCTGCCAGGCACAAAGCCGCCATCAA
>DYOU01000018.1:0-1747 GCA_020720365.1 Candidatus Elulimicrobium sp. | reverse complement strand
AATGCAAAATCTCTGGCACTCGCGCCCAAAAACTCTCTCCGCCCCCGGTCTTTGACCAGACAGCCAATAGCCCCCGCAAACTTGAAAATATCAAATGCAGACGCAACCAGCGCATTCACATCATGGACCGCGATCTCATTGATCCCCGGCACATCAAAAACAACCGAAGGCTTTTGATGCATCATCGCTTCCACAAGCGCTATACCAAACCCCTCTCTTCGTGAAGGCATCACAAACACATCAATATTGTTAAAGAATCCGGCAACATCCGTGATCCACCCGGGAAATGAAAACTTATCCTCTAACTTCCGCTCACGAACAAGAGCCTTCAGCCGAAGTTCTTCCTCACCAGCTCCGGCGATAACAAACCCTACCTCTGGGTATTTAAGGGCCACCTCCACTGCCGCCTCTACAAACAGATCCACCCCTTTGTCCCGCGTTAAACGCGACATGCACCCCACCACGATCTCCCCTCCCGCCAGGCGCGGCTTAATGCAAACCTCATCAACCTCAGGAACCCCCACCGGAATAACAAGCACATGCTCACTGGTGGCCCCGGCACTCATAACTTCCAACCTGAGTCCCTGCGAAATAGTTATCGTCTTACGAAACGTTCTTCTGATCAATCCATTCAATAGACGATAACAAAAGTTCTTAACCCTGCCTACGCCATTAAGAGAATCCCAAATAAACTTCCCTTCTACTGATGAAACCCTGACAATGGAAGAATTAAATAAAGTTGTTATAACAGACAATATATCACTATGAAGAAAGAACGAATGGACCACATCCGGTTTTAATTCAGTCCACAATCGGCACAACCCTGATAAGGCCGCCCAAAGATCTATTGTTATCGGATGGACGGCCCGAACATACTGAAGGTCACAGCCCTCCTGCTTAAAGAAATCCATCAAACGCTGTTCATCCGTTGACGAGAACACAATAAATGGAATAACACTGTCTCTGGAAAGGGATTTCCATATCTGCGCCATATGCTTCGATGTCCCCCCGATCTCATTGAGGGACGTACACAACAGAACAACGCGTTTAATTGAATTAGCCATTAATCAATAACCCATGCCTTGACCCGGATAACCGCCTTCACTCGAAGCCACAAACGCGCCAACGTACGAACTCCCTGCCAGAAAAGATGATTCTTTCGCAACCGGAACTTAACACGCAACGCATTCTCCTGCCGCATAAAACGCAGATACTGCGCACAAATATAATCAGAACAACCCAGCGACACCTTGCGGCTGCGGATGATCGTTTCAAAAACAGCCTCGGCTTTCCCCACTCGATCGATAGGGCAATGATCCAGGTCCTGAAAAAGATCCCACAGGAGATCAATATCCCCTTGCGAAACAGAATAGTCCGTTAATGCTGAAATATTATCCCGCCAGATCCGGCCAAGCTCCTCGCGAACCCTCTGCCTTGAATTAAGGCTAATAGACCCTTCATGCATACGAACGGCCATCCCCACATGATCCGACGCAGCGAAAAGAAACCTTTTGGCAATAAGCCGTGACCATAGCCCGTAATCGGCGGCAATACGAAAATCCGGATCGTATCCGCCCTCAGCCAAAACAAGCTCACGCTTCATTAAACACCCTCCGTGATTGACCGGAGAATGCGTGATCATCCTTAAATAGATTTCCTCTGCGCCACAACTAGCTGGCTGAAGTTTCTTTACACAACCGGCTGGATCTATCAAAACAACCGGAAGCGTAACCACCGCACACTCCGG
>DYOU01000194.1 GCA_020720365.1 Candidatus Elulimicrobium sp. | reverse complement strand
GAGACCAGGGTGACGGAGTATCAGACCGGGGGGGCGTTGAGCTGGGATTGATGTGAATTGAACAGGCCGGGGAAACCCGGCTTTTTATTTTAAGAAACTGAAATCATGTAAGGTTGATTTTATGGCTCGTAGAAAATCAAGAGCAAAACCTATTCAGCAGCCTGAAAAACAGGAGACGCCTTGGCATAAAAAGGCATGGGCAATCATAACCACTCTAACTGTGGTTGTGATTTTTTTAATCCTCAATTTATCAACAATTATAGAAAACTCAGAAAAACTCCCAAAAGATATAGACCGGGGGATCAACTCCCTTCTATCTTGGTATTACAATGACAAGGAATGGGAAGGTGCGTGGTCAGATAACATGGAAGGCTTCATTATCTTGGATGATACCACCCCTTCGGAGGATATACCCCCTCCAACGATTGGCATGGAGTTAATAATTGAAGCAACAAACGGGAACATAGATGGGGCTATTGTTACCAACACAATATGCGAAAAATCACCGATAATTCGGTATGTTATGATAAACGGCTCCGTCAATGGAAACACTGCCGACTTAATAGCTTGGGATATTATAGACGGAAAGCGCATAGATTTTGGTCGATTAAAATTAAAAATGAATGACTCGTCCATAACTGTCACTCCTATTGAAGGAGCGAAGGAATGGTTTTCGAGCAAGGAAACTTTTATCCATAAAACGGCTACAGAAATAAACGAAAATAGCAGATTTGATGTGTTTGATAACTCTTGCAAAGAGCAGCGCGATCAACTATTTAAAGACATATATTCAAACCTATTTGAGGGACCAGCTGACGAGAATGGGCGACGGAGACTTAGACAAACAACCGAAAATGTAAACTGAATCTTGCTGATCGTTCCCACGCTCCCGCGTGGGAATGCCGCCCCAGACGCTCCAGCGTCACGAGCGTGAGCGCAGCCCGTACTGCCAAGACGCGCCGCTGGAGCGGCTCAAAATGCGTTACCACGCTGGAGCGTGGGAACGATCAACTCACCAACTCACCAACTC
>DYOU01000193.1 GCA_020720365.1 Candidatus Elulimicrobium sp. | reverse complement strand
TACCACAGTTTACCCTTTTGGGGCTTTTTTCACCGAGAGTTTTGCGCTATACCCGGTTGCTGGATTAATAAAGGTCTAATGAGGAAGTTATGATGTTCGCCGCCCGTTCCGGCGAATATTTTGCGGGGATGTCTGTCAAGTTGGCTTTTATTCGCGCCACAAATTGCAATGGGAGCCGTAAAGGCTCAGAGATTGTTTAATAACTGATGTCACGCAGTTTTGCGGAAAACGTGGATTCTCCCTCACCCTAGCCCTCTCCCGAAGGGATAGGGGACTCCCTTCCCCATCGGGGGAAGGGTTGGGGATGAGGGCGCGTAACATCAGTTAATAATTCCACTTTTTGACCACAAAGGCACGAAGTCTCAAAGACTCGAAGGGGAAAACTTTGTGGCTTTGTGGTGAAGTTATTAAACAGTCTCTCAATATTCACTCGATTATAATGATTACAGGTGCCGCAAACGATGATCAAAATCCTTTTACGAACTTGGCGTACACTTCCACTTTGGGTTCACCTGCTTGCTTCTCGAATTATCCGTCCAAGGTTTCGCGTAGCGGTTGCGGCGTTGATCTTTGATCAGCACGGACAGGTTTTGTTATTCAAGCATACGTACCGAAAATTCGAGTGGGGAATCCCAGCCGGCGGACTTGAGCATCGTGAACAGCCGGAACAGGCAATGATTCGCGAGTTTTTTGAAGAGACGGGGATGCAAATAGAAGTTCAAAAGTTATTGCTGGCTCAGAGCGCAAAGGAAGATCATAACGTCAGCCTGATTTATTTGTGTAAAATAGTGAGCGGAACTTTTCAGGAAAGCCTTGAAATTTCCGAGATGAAATATTTTGATGTGACCCGCCTGCCCCAAATGCTCTTCGCCGAAAAAGACCTCATCAGGCAAGTCGCAAGCGGCGCAATTTCTTAAAACCAATTACCCATGACCAACCTCCTTCTCATCGGTTTCGGCGGATTTATTGGATCAGTCCTGCGTTACCTCACCAGCGGATACGTCCAGCAAGCCTCCAAAAGTATTGATTTTCCTTAC
>DYOU01000192.1 GCA_020720365.1 Candidatus Elulimicrobium sp. | reverse complement strand
GATCTGTTAATATTGATACTGCTGGATCCATTTCTGAATAACAGGATCTTGAGGATCGTGGGATGTCTTGCCACTTCTGACCATCTGCTTGAATTCTTCATACGGATCGTTCCTGTCCCCCTGCTTCCTCAAATGATCTTTATCGTTAACATACAGATAAATGATAATGGCGGGTTTGTTGGAGAAGCAGAACATGAGCCTGTACCGCTGCAATCCCTGTTTATACCTTCTGTATTTCTTTAGATCGCCGGAAAGAACATATTCGGGTCTATTAGGATCTTCCGGAATGATCTCTACTGTCGCTCTTCTGATCCTTGCTGCCAGTTGAACCATCTCATGCTGGACAAACTCATCTGCCGGAAGGGTGGCATTCAGTTTCTTTACTTGCTCTTTAAGCTTCGCGATCCTCCCGGCAAATAACTCATGGCATTTGAGATAATACTTACTCATCTTCAGCGTCCACACCTTTTAACAATGCATCCCACTCTTTATCCCAGACCTTGTTCATATCCTGCAACTTATGGGGATTCTTTAAAGAATCCGCCACCAGCGCTTGAATGAACGTCTTAAATTCAGGCTCTGATTCAATATTATCCAGCTTACTCTTGGACACCATGATCAAACGGTCTTTATCATACTTAATAATAATCTCAGTATTACCCGCCCCAACAAACTCTTTGGGGAGATCTATCGCATAACTTCCACCATGCTTAAAAAGTTTCTTTTCAATGACTGTCATATCCCCTGCCTCCTTTGATAGAAGTATATACTATTATGTATACTTATTCAACAAATAAATCTCAACCCATCCCTGATCAACAAAATCTACTGCCTTGGCACAAATTTGGCACATTTTTATTCAAAGACAGGATTTTTATATCAACTAACCTTCAGGGATCTTGAGGCAAAGGAACGCAATCGTGACGACGAGGATCATGGCAGGAATGACACTCCGACGATGTTGTGGGAAAAGACCTAAAAAATCCCTCCTTCCGCATTATTTATTCCTACTAGTAGTGAGCAAGCGAGCCAAAGCGA
>DYOU01000071.1 GCA_020720365.1 Candidatus Elulimicrobium sp. | reverse complement strand
TTAGCAATTGCACACACCCTAAATCATGTTATACTCTTTTTATGGAAGAGCGTAGAAAGTCCGCCAGGATCAACGATACTTTAATTATTACCGTGCGTCAGGCTGACTCTAACCTGCGCCTGAATGCCCAAATCAAGAATATCTCTGAACACGGCGTATGCCTGCGCATGTCTCAACACTCTTCGGTGAACGCCATATTAAAACTGGACATTCTTTCCGAACCCTATAATATAAAAATCTTCACCCTGACATGCGTTAGATGGGTCGTCAGAAAACCCGCCCCTAAATTCCCTTACGAAGTCGGCCTGGAATACACTGACATTTCTGCCGCGGACAAAGACACCCTGTTGCAATACCTCAAATCCAAGAAGATCGAATCCCCGCCGGATATTGACTGGGGAAAATAAACAGCTCCCTTCATTCATCCGATCCAATCTGTTGTCCATAAAAATCATCGACCCAATTGACACCCGGCCTTAATGCCGATAGAATGACTTTTAATATGAGAACTGCTATCGCCATTGGTTTCTCGTCGTCAGAGAATACGCTCACCGCATTCAAGGATGCGGCAGCTATGGTTAAATCCCAAACCAATCTCACTCACCACGACCTGATCCTTGTTACAGCCACTCCAGCTTATACCGCACCTGCCAACCCTCACACAATCTCCGGGCTGGATCAATTGCACAAGATCCTTAATCCTGAACGGCTGATCGGCATGACCACTCCGGTCATTATCCTGAAAGATGAAATACACTTGAAAGGCGTAGCTGTCTTGGCTATTAGCTCAGATGAGATCGGGATCGGGATCGCCGCTCAACAAACCATTTCGCTCTTGCCTCTTCAGGAAACAGGTATTCGCTTCGCCCGAGACCTGGCTTCGCGTATGAGTGCCAGCGAACGTCATGGGGCCATCATCTTTTGTAACAATATCGGGATCAATCATTCCCTGCTCATCCGAGGCCTTCAGGAAGGGCTCGGACGCGCTTTTAATATCGCCGGCGCCATTAACCCCGACGGTATGTTCTGCCAGAACCAGCTTTTTACTGACTCTCTTGGCGGCATTATCTTCGGCGGGCAAACCTCTTTCTTCTCCAGCATCCGTCACGGCTGGCAGCCGCTGGGAAAGCCGCGCATCATTGATGACTGCGACAGCAACCTTATCCGCTCGATCGACGGTAAACCAGCCGTATCGATTTATCAGGATTATTTTCCGGATTCCTTCGTCGGTGCTAAATCCGTTCAACTGACCGGCAACCTGGGTGATATCGGCCTGCTTTATCCCTTGGGCCTCAACACATCACGCCCGAAAGATTATATCATCAAGAACCCGACCGCGGTCCTTCCCGACGGCAGCTTGGTCTGCCAGGGAGAGATCGCCCGCGGGACTGAAGTTCATTTAATGATCGGCGACAAAGATGCCTGCCGCCGGTCAGCACACGATGCAGCCGTAGATATCCGCGATAAGCTCCACGGCAAACACCCCCGACTGGTGTTCATTTTTATTTCGATCGCCAGAAAAAAACTCTTTGGCCGTTCTTTCTGGCAGGAAATCGCTCAAATAAAAGATATTTTGGGCATAGCGTGTCCGATCTTCGGAATGTATACTTATGGAGAGATCGGCGCAACAGCCGCATCAGATCTCCAGATACACAATGCCAGTATTCTCGTAATAGCTATAGGATGAATTATTAATGAACAGTATTGCTTACCCCATTCAAATGGACTTGACACCGATCTTCGGTATCGCTTGTCTTGTCCTTCTGGCAGGGATCGGGATCGTCTTCTATTTCTTTATCGGCAAATCTGAAGAATTGCGTGACCTCAAATCCGCTTATGAGAAGATCATGCGCTCATTTCATGAACTTGATGAACAAGCTAAACTGATCGTGAAGACAGACCTGGAACTGAACAAAGCCCAGGAAGAGCTCGACCGCAGGCTGAAAGGCCTTGGCACACTTCAGAAACTGGCCCGCAACATGCGTACATCACTCGATGAGAACGAAGCCTTTCAGCGGATCAGCCCTGAGCTTATGACCGAACTCGGCTTCAGCCGCACTCTTGCCGCCATCAGCACAGAACATGGTATTTTGCTCAGCAAAACCGTGATCTCTTTCAACCAGAAACAGGCCGAAGACGCCTTGCGGGAACTTGAAAAGAAACCTGATATTCTCAATGTGCTGAAAAAAGGCCAGATCTTTTCTTCCCTCAGCTCCCCTCATCAGATCCGTACAACGATTACCAATCTTTTTGAAACAGAACATTTTATCCTTGCGCCTCTCTTGACCCAAAAAGGCTTGATCGGCTTTATCCTTACCGGGAACCGCTACAACGCCCCGGCCGTTACCGAAGGTGATGAAGAGCTTATCGGCATCCTCGCCAGCCAGCTGGCGCAAACGATCGAGAATGCACAGCTCTTTGAACAAGTCTACCGCTCTACTCAAATGCTGGAAACAAAAGTAAACGAGCGTACCAAAGAACTGTCCCTGGCACTCAAGGAAGTCGAGACGATTTCCCAGAAAAAATCAGAATTTATCTCAGCCGTCTCCCATGAACTGCGCACACCACTCACATCGATCAAAGGGTACGCATCGATCCTTATGACCGGAAAGATCGGTGACATTCCTGAAGCCGTTAAAGAACGCCTGGGCAAGATCAACCTGCATTCAGATAATCTGGTTAAACTGATCAATGACCTTCTGGATATCGCACGCATTGAATCTGGCCGCGTTGAAATGAAAACCGCGCTGCATTCGATCAAACCCATGTTGAATAATATCGCTGACCTCCTGACTCCTCAGCTATCCACTAAAGACTTAATTCTACGCATCCAGGTTCAGGCCGACGCTCCTGATATCGAATTTGATACAAGCCAGGTTGAACGCGTCTTCATCAACCTGATCAGCAACGCGATCAAATTCACCCTGCCTGGCGGAATAATTACACTGAATGCTATCCCGCAATGGGATAAGAACATCCTGTTATGCGAGGTCGCGGATACCGGTATCGGCATCAAGAAAGAAGATGTCGCCAGGGTATTTGATGAATTCTACCGTGTTGATAACCAGATCAATATGACCGTCAAAGGTACCGGCCTTGGCCTGGCTCTTGCCAAAAACATTGTTGAAGCGCATGACGGGAGAATCTGGGTCTCTAGTGAACTTGGCGTTGGAACAACTTTTCATTTCACGCTGCCATTCAAACATATAAACAAAGAACTTCCTAACCCCTCGTAAACACGGAAGGCTGTCCATGAAACAACAAAGGATCCTGATCATTGATGATAATCCAGACATTCTTGATGTCCTTGATTTGACTCTTTCAGACATGTTTGAAGTCACCAAAGCCAATAATGGCGCCGAAGGGCTGGAGAAAGCCCGCATCGGGAATTTTGACCTTATCATCACCGATTACATGATGCCGATCATGACCGGCCCGGAATTCTGCAAAGAACTCCGTAAAGATATTTTTTTATCCCATATCCCGATCATTATGCTTACCGGAAAAGGCGATGTTAAAGATCAGGTCACCGGCATTAATTCCGGTGCCGATGACTATTTGATCAAACCTTTTGAACCTGAAAGCCTGTTGGCCCGCATCAATATGATCGTTAAACGTACCGTCCGTAACCTGGATGCTAACCCGTTAACACACCTTCCGGGGAATGCCTCGATCATGGAAGAATTGCAAAACCTGATCACCGCTAACAAACCTTTTGCCATTGGTTACTGCGACCTGGATAAATTCAAGATCTACAATGATAAATACGGTTTCGAGAAAGGCGATGAGATCATCAAAGCTACCGCCCGCGTGATCATTCAATCCTGCCAGGAAGCCGGCGGCGCTTCAGTCTTTGTCGGTCATATCGGTGGAGATGACTTTGTTTTTGCTTCTGCCGATGAACTGGCCGATAAAATATGCCTGCGCATCATTGATCTGTTCGATACCACCGCTCCCAGCTTCTACTCTGATGAAGATCGTCAAGCCGGATTCATTATGGGAAAAGACAGACAGGGAAATGTTACCAAAGCAGGTTTAATGTCCATATCGATCGGAGTTGTCTCGAACACAGTTCAAAGGATCTCTCATGTGGCTCAGATCGGTGAGATCGGAGCTGAACTCAAGAAATTTGCCAAAAGAGAAGGGGTCAGCAATTATGTTCGCGACCGGCGCAATGAGGAGCGCGTTTAAACGCCTGATTTCAAGATCAGATGCAAGGATCCACAGCAGAACCTCCGCACTCGGCTCCGCCAAAAGCTTTCCGGGGACAAGCACATTCCCGCACCTTGAATCCATTAACACACCTTGACCAGTCGCACCAGCCGCCATTGATCGGTAAGGGGTCTTCCATCACAACCTGTCCACCGACATACGATCCCCCCATGATAGCCGAAGCCCCTGTGTGATAATACTCGGCAGCGGAGTTGACCGTCTGATTGATCACCCCGATGGGACGAAAAGCCAGGATCACCAATACAGATACTAATCCGATCAACAGTAAATATTCCAAAGCCACTTGCGCGCGTCTAGACATAAAATATCCTTCATTTATATAATCTCCTTTAAAATATATCATATTCAAAGGCTTTTGGCTAAAGGGAATAGCTCTTTAAACGAGCTGCAGCGGCTTTAGGGTCTGCGCTGGAGAAAAAATAACTGGCCGTAATCAGGATATTAGCACCGGCCTGAATAACCGCAGGCGCTGTCTCTGCGTTAATACCCCCGTCTACCCCAATATCTCCCTGAAAACGCGCCCGAATGTAACGGATCTTGTCCAACGCGACAGGCATGAATTTCTGACCGGAAAATCCTGGATTAACCGACATGACAAGAACGCTGCTCACCTCAGCCAAAACTCCATCCAGCACCTCAACCGGCGTACCGGGATTCAGAACAGCACAAGCCTTTCTTCCGCGGCCCTTGATCCTCCGGACGTCTCGTAAGAAAACCTCCTGGTCAAGCGTATCGATCTCTTTCGGATACTGGCCATACTGGAGACAGGCAGGACGGCGTTGCCCGTAACATTCCACCTGCAAGCCGATCTCATCCGCACCGGCATCAATAAAAGCATCAATATAATCCCATGGATTCTCGATCATTAAATGCGCTTCGATCGACAACTGTGTGTATTGGCGTACCGCCGCTGTAATCACCGGGCCAATCGTAATGTTCGGCACAAAATGCCCGTCCATCACATCCACATGCACGCGCTCCACTCCGCAATCTTCACAAAGCTTAAGCGCTTCGCTCATCTTGCCAAAATCGGATGATAAAATGCTGATACTGATCTCAATGCTTTTCATAATGGGCTATTATACATATTAATAAAACAACAAGGCAACTTTTCTAATTATGCGAAGAGAATAAATGGTTCATTCGTACTTAGGGCGAAATTAAGAAAGATTGTTTTGTTCTTTCAC
>DYOU01000191.1 GCA_020720365.1 Candidatus Elulimicrobium sp. | reverse complement strand
ATCCGTATTGAGTTTGTCCTCTGGGGTTCATCCTGCCTGGGCTGATTTCACCTGCGATCTCTACCAGGTTGATTCAAGTGCCCTTGGCACGAGAACACCGCTGATCCTGGTTCACGGTATCCATGGACGGAATAGCAACCCGGACTATTGGCAGAACTTCACCAACTATTTTAATTCCAAGCAAGAACTCACCAGCCGGTACAAACTTTACAGGTTCGATTACGATAGCGATGTCGTGCCGGTAAATACTATTGGGCAACATTTCGCGGACAAAATCAACGCCTTCGAGGGCTTCAATCAGAACAGTTCAGGAGAGCCCTTAAAGAGGAATTTCGTCATCGTTGCCCACAGTATGGGTGGCCTTGTTTCAAGATCGTACATGCAGGATCATGGTGGAGCTGAGAGGATCATCAAGCTCATTACCCTTGCCACGCCCCATCATGGAAGTCAGGCAGCGAATAACTCGCCGAGAGTGAATTTCCTTGTTGACCTTGTGTGGGAAGAAACCTTGAACATAATCGACAACAATTGTTGGTGTCAGGACTCTCCCATGTGGGGTGGATTTCATTGTCCTAACGAGAATTATATTGAAACAAGTGATCCCAATAGATCAGATCTGAGGTGGGATAATTATAACAATTTGGATGGATATAGCGATTGCCCGAATGAGTGTAATAATTATTTGTTGAATCTTAACAATATAGATTCATTTAATAATAAGTTGCTTATCTACTCTGGATATATCGACTCTCAAACATCATTTGGATATGATTTAATTGATGATTTTGATCCAATAGAACTTATGTTTTTCCTGAAGGCAGCTGGTGATGATCAATCGCAACAGATAGTTGGCACTGCCATCATTCTTTCAAAAGTTTATCCTAATTATGATAATGACGGGATTGTCCCTCTTGACAGTGCCAGTTTTGAGGGCGGATCAAATATAGCAAGCAGCCAGCGCCATGTTTTTCCAGGTCATGATCATTATGAAATGAAGGATGGCAAGGTTGGGAGTAATCTTTTCGACACCCTCAAGACCGATCTTGTCAATATCCACCCCGGCATAAAATATA
>DYOU01000190.1 GCA_020720365.1 Candidatus Elulimicrobium sp. | reverse complement strand
GGCGCTTTTTTTGGGGAATAAACCGGCATTCTGTACCACCTATTATGTGCCGGATAATTATCCGACCATCCAGGCGGCGGTGAATGCGGCTTTGGAAGGTGACACCGTTGTTGTTCGGGCCGGCACCTATACCGGGGTGGGGAATAGGGATATTCTTATTAATAAAATCATTACGGTTAAATCGGAAGAGGGGCCGGAAAACACCATCATAGATTGCCAGCAGGCGGGAAGGGGTTTTACCTTTTCTAATGTAGGTAGTACACCCGTGTTGGAAGGGTTTCAGATCATTAACGGCAAAACAACATATGATGGTGGCGGGATTAGTTGTTCATATGCATCGCCATTGATTACAAACTGTCTGATAAAAAACAATACCGCTTGTGGTGGCGGAGGGATATATCTTGAGTATTCTCATCCGGAAATCCGCTATTGTCAGATAAATGAGAATATCGCCACCTTAACGGGCGGAGGGATATATCTTAGGCTTTCTAATCCGGAAATCCGTTATTGTCAGATAAATATGAATAGCGTCAGCGTCACCGACAGTAGTAGTGGTGGCGGAGGGATATATCTTGCTCATTCTCATCCGGAAATCCGCTATTGTCAGATAAATGAGAATATCGCCAGTTCTGGTGGAGGAATATATCTTAATATGCCTTCAAGCGCATTGGAAATCAGCAACTGTCAAATAATAAAAAACAGAGCAACATTGGGTGGTGGGGGAGGAATCTGCTTTTATGGCGGAAATCCTTCCCCTTCTCTTTTGCTTACTAACTGCGCCATAATCAGCAACAGTGCTGGGACTGCTAATGGTGGTGGCGTTTTGTTTGGTTTTTCGTCGCCGATCATCACTCATTGTACCTTTGCCTGGAACCGAGCGGGCAAAGGCGGCGGAATTTATAGTTTCATCGCCCCGACAACAATTACTAACTCTATTTTCTTTTTTGATTCAGGCCCTGACGAAATTTACTTATCGAATTCTCATGCCACTGTAACCAATTCCAACATCATGGGCGGTTACACCGGGGAAGGGAATATCAACGCGAACCCCGAATTTGTTGCCAACGGTGACTTTCATC
>DYOU01000189.1 GCA_020720365.1 Candidatus Elulimicrobium sp. | reverse complement strand
AAGCCTGTTGTATCAGCCAAACCCTTTAAGGAATGGAGGATATAACTATGGCAACGAAAAATAAAAATCATCATTTGGAGCAGCGAGGAAATACTTGGAACTTTGTCACAATGGCAAATGGGAAGAGATTGAAAAAAGCTCTTTCTACTTCTGTCACAGAGGCAAGAAACATTCGTGATCAGTACCTCAAGGAAATTGCCGTATATGGCGAAGTTGTAAGTCTTAAGCCTGCGTTAGAAACAGAAAGAGGCGAAGAAGGCGAGGTTCTTTTTGGAGAAGTTGCTGAAAAATGGGCAAAAGTTGTAGTGAAGAAAATCAAGTCATCCACCTTAAAGGATTATAAAAGTGCGATGAACACTTACATTCTACCACGATTTGGCAACGACCCGATTTCAAAAATATCGTTCCTTGAGATTGAGGATTTCATGTCAGGGCTGACCTGTACAGCAAAGCGCATCAATAATGTCTTAGTTCCCATGAGGGCAGTGATGCATTTTGCACTCAGGGCGGGAGTTATCGAGAAGAACCCTATGAATTTGGTTGTCAATTTGAAAACCGACAAACCAGACATACATCCACTTTCGATGGAAGAAGTGAATGCCTTCTTGGCCGCCGCTCATCCGTATTACCTAAACTTCTTCATTACCGCCTTTTTCACTGGCATGCGCTTTGGTGAGATGGCGGCATTGAAATGGGATAATGTTTCGTTTGATTTGGGCGTGATAAGAATCAGGGAAACACGGGTAAGAGAGGAAGAAGGACGGCCTAAGACAAAAGGTTCAGTGAGAGACATTAAAATGCTCCCACCTGTCGTTGAGGCTTTAAAGCGTGAAAAAGAAATCCATCAGGGCAACTCCCCTTATGTCTTCTTAAACATGAACGGTAAGCCGTTAAAGCCTAATTCGATAAACTTCCATGTATGGCAACCGGCACTAAAAAGAGCTGGCTTAAAGCCAAGGTCGTTATATCAAACACGGCATACCTTTGCTACTTTGACACTTGATGGCGGCGAATTGCCTGGCTGGGTTCAATCAATGATGGGTCACGAGAGTCTCAAGATGATTTTGGAGAGGTACTACT
>DYOU01000188.1 GCA_020720365.1 Candidatus Elulimicrobium sp. | reverse complement strand
TTGTTTGCCAGTGCCAAGCAGTCCATTCCCGGTGCGTCCCTTCAATTTTTCCGGCGAACTTATTTTGCCGTTATCTCCATTCCTTTCTACTTAGGATTTAGGACATGGTACCACAACCTTGTTAGGGGATGATTTTGATCATATTAGACTTTCGTTAAAAAAACTGGCAGATCATTTTCGAGTGCTTCATATAAAGTTGTTTATGTGCGCGGCACAGATGTTGATTTTTTATTATATACTGCGGACCGTATAGTTTTGTGAATTTCTCATGAGTACAACAGAGTCGTTGTATATGCGTAAAAGTTACTTTGCGCTATTGGCAGATTCACAAATTTATGCGGTCCGCAGTATAATAAATAAGATACACCCCGATTATGAGGAGATGATTAGCATGAAGTTATGTGTTGGTTATTTATCGATTAGGTTTGGGATTGCCGGTGGAAGGATTTTCCTTCGTTTGCTGGGGACAGAATGATTTTCATCTACTGACGCGAAAAAAATTCTGTCCCCTTGGTTTGTTGTTTAGGTGTAAGCATATCCCCTAATTGTTACGGGATGATGAGCGTGGGGTTACTGATGTAACACCGGCCCCGAAAATTCAGGCAGGGAGTTTGGGTAGGGAGTTCCGGGGACACGATCCCGAATTCAAAAGACAATTCGTGTCATGTCCCCGGAACTCCTACTATCTGCTGCCTGCTGCCTGCTGCCTGCTGCCTATTGGGGTTGCGGGCTGGTTGACCGCGTTAAGTGTAAGCATATCCCTTTATTGTTACGGGATGATGAGCAGGGGGTTAAGGTTTTGATATTTATGTGCGAGGGGCGTTTGCTGGTGGAAGGGTTGATCTTCGTTTGCCGGGGACAGAATGATTTTCGCATAGTGACGCGCAAACAATGCTGTCCCCTTGGTTCGGCGGAAGGAAGTGTCCCCGGAATCCTCCAGGCGGATCACTTTCTGATATCTTCCACATCTGTGCAGGTTGAATTGCATGCGAAAGGGGATTGTTGTCTCCGTTGACATCCATGAAATTCAAGGATAGGGTATAAAAATCATGGATAAAACACGATTGATAGCAACAAAATTGAA
>DYOU01000187.1 GCA_020720365.1 Candidatus Elulimicrobium sp. | reverse complement strand
AAATAAATTTGATTAATATATTAAAATTTGACTTATTGTCCAGTCTGGACAATAAGTCAACACTCATTCTACCCTAAGTGTGACCCGATCTCGACCAGATTTCTTACTATGATACAACATATCATCTGCTCGTTTTAAGAGTGATTCTGGCGTATCGTTATCTAGCGCAACAGCACCACCTACCGAAACGGTCACCGCAAGCTTCTTTTCTAGAATTTCAATCTTGGAATTCCGTACTAACATACAAAGTTTCTTCCCTACTTTCCACAAAGAATCCTCATCAGCATTCGAAAAAACCCCTAAAAACTCTTCTCCTCCCCAGCGCCCTATCGTATCCGAAGCTCTGACAGACGAACCCAGGGTAGAGGCCGTCACCTGAAGCACCCGATCTCCAGCCTCATGTCCATAAGTATCATTAAAGTTCTTAAAACCATCCACATCAAATAACAGAATCCCCAAAGGTACGCCCGCACGTTGACGCATTGAAAATTGTGCTTCCAGCACAGAAGTCAAATGACGGCGGTTGGACAAACCCGTCAAAAGATCCACCAAAGCAAGTTTCTCAAGCTCAGCGATCTTTTGATACAAAGCTTCTCGTGAATTAACCTCTGAAAACAGCCCAATACCACCGATCGTACCCCCTTCAATACTCTTTAAAGGCATCGCACGTATAAAAGCCGGTACCCGATACCCTCCCTTATGATACAAAAAAACCTCCCTCACACGAGTTTCCCCATCGCGGATCGTTTCCGCTAAAATACACCCGTTCATACAGAGCCCGCAACCTTTTGAATCCACAGAATTAAGGATATTGTCTCCGCAATAACGGCCTAATACTTCCTGCTTATTGAAGCCGGTTATCCGTTCAGCCGCTTTATTCCAATAGGTGATCTTCCTTTGAAGATCAACAAGATACAAGCCATCATATAAATTATCGCCGATCCCCTCAAAGCTGCGCTCAATATCAACCATAACTCCTCACGGTTATAATTAATTTACCCGGCAGACTCTTTCCTGCCGCCGTCAACTACATTAAAATCCAATACCACAACAAATTCACTCCCTGCCCCTGGGTGAGAAGAGCCC
>DYOU01000186.1 GCA_020720365.1 Candidatus Elulimicrobium sp. | reverse complement strand
CTTTCATAAAACTACGCTAACTTGGACCTCAAATACGCCGGATACCCTTAATCAGCTGGCATTTACGCCAATCTCCCAGAGATTTCTCTCAGCGCCTCTGCCCACCTGGACGTGCTATCAGCCATCATGCTCACATGATATCCCATATCCCTGAAATACTCTGCAAGTGTGATCCCCGTATAAATCGACGCCTCTCTTGCAGCCACAGGCATATTCGATGTATTCGCCACAAGGCACGTCCGTTGCATTATCGTCTCTTACTTCCCTTTCACGGTCGTCATCAGCTCAGGGAAATCCTACAGCACCTCTGCCATTTCATTTCCGCGTTCCCCACAGCCCACGTAAACGATAACTTGCGAGTTAGAATACTTAGATAATGCTTGACTAATACACGTTTTTCCGCATCCGAATGCACCGGGAATCGCGCACGTGCCCCCGAGCACCGACGGGAATAACGAATCAAGCACGCGCTATCCTGTCAATAGCGGCGTATTCCCTGCAAGCTTCTCATTCACAGGCCTGTTCTGACGCACTGGCCATTAATGCACCATTGTATATTCATATTTCTTCCCTTCAAACTCCAATTCGATTATCTTATCCCTTATCGTATATTAACCTTCAGGCGCAATCCAGGTCACTTTCCCTTTTGATTTCGGCGGGATCATTATCCGATGCTCATCGAAAAGGTTATTTTCTGGGCAATATCCGATTACATCTCCACCTGTTAACATTGAGTTCACCTTTATTTTTTTATCCGGATGGAATGCCCATTGCTTTTACTCGTCTAGAACTGGCACGTCCACTCCCTTTGGAATAAAGACACTTTAAGATTGTTTCGCGATTACTGTTAATGGCCGCTAGATTCCATCGAAAATCTACTGAAGGATGCCCGGACCAAGTAGCACGGATAAAGGCTGCTTTGTTCGAAGCACTGGGTCGCCTATTGTCAATCCCGCTAACCAAAATAATTATTTATTTCGCTTTTTTTCTTACATGTCTCTTCATAGCACTATATAGAAGCTGTATCAAGATCTAGTTTGATAATTTCGCCCACCAGCTTGTCCCATCCAACTTTCACCTTCGAATT
>DYOU01000185.1 GCA_020720365.1 Candidatus Elulimicrobium sp. | reverse complement strand
TATCTCCGAAGATCCGCTGGGATTTGACGGCGGGGATTTGAATCTCTATGCTTATGTGGGGAATAATCCGGTGATGGGGGTTGACCCGTGGGGGTTGTGGACTGTCAGCATTGGCATAAATATAAATGCCGCATTAGGCTTTGGAGGCGGAGGAGGAACTTCTCTGAATATTGGCTACTCTAAAAGTGACGGTCTTTCTTTCTCAATGGCAGGCTCTGCACAAGGGGGAGCTATGGCAGGAGGAGGTGCGTTTGCTGGCGGTTCCCTCACAATAACTAACGCAGATAATGTAAATCAGCTTAACGGCACATCATATCAAGTTGGCCGATCTGGAATAGGGCCTGCATATGCTGAAGGAGTTGCCGGAGCTGGTTATACTGGAACCACTATTGGCATAGGGCCAAGTATTGGCTATACAGCAGGATCTGTCACAGCAAGTACTACTTCGTCAATATTACAATACAATAATGGTATCTACTCGGTAGGAAATACTGGCTCGTCCAGTCTTTGGAGTTCATGCAATAAATGATTAAAGACATGGTCGGTTATATTTACTTAATTGTCATAGCTTCCATATTTATTTTTATTTGGATGAGGCATTATTATCTAATTCATTTCAAAATGAATAATTATATGTCTGCAAAATATTCAACTCAATGGAATGAAATGAAACGTGACACTGGATGGTATCGGCCAACATGGGCGACACTCTACTACACAAAAGCCATATATGATTTTATCTGGCGATCAGAAGAATCATTTGATGATGAAAATATAATTTCTTTGAGGAAAAAAATAAAAAGGTTCATTTGGGAATTGCCGCTATTTTTTATAGGCGTTATTTTCTTTTCATTTTGTCTCATTTGGCTTGGATGGTTATAAAGAAGAAAATTTGGAAAACTTCCCCAATTTCAGCCCCCCAAAGGCCTTGCCTTTTCCCGCTCCTACACCAGCGCCGGGGCCATGACCAAAGGGGCCTTAGGCAACGGCTGGAGCCATGGCTACGATATCCACATCACCCCCGCCAGCCACGGAGAGCCGGGGATGGGGCTGCGGCAGCCGGTGGACGCGGCGGCAATGACCGCCGCCC
>DYOU01000184.1 GCA_020720365.1 Candidatus Elulimicrobium sp. | reverse complement strand
AAGAATTTTGAGGATGACTGTTTCGGCGCCGTGCGTGACGGTGTAGATGTGACTGGTCATCGTCTGCGTCAGAAGTTGCGGGTTTGAAAGATTCCACGCGGATAGGTAGTCGTTCAATTTTTTGTTGTTGCTCATGGCTTTTATTATCACATCGATTGTAGAATCAAACCACCGAGGTCTTTAAGACCTCGGTGGTTTTTTTAGCTCTCTCAACACCTCTTCGGTATGCTGCCCCATCAACAGCGGCGGCAGGCGATATTCCCCTGAACATTACCCATCTTTCGATAATTTTTCTTCGATTGTTTTCATGAATTGAATCGCCGAATTGAACACATCAATTGCCTGTTCTTTGGTTACAATCATTAGATCGCGATAATCCCCTACTTGACGCATTTCAAAAGCACGGTGCAATATCTTACCCAATTCTTTCGGCAGGATATTTTGTTTTATGAAGTTCTCATCAAAAAGAGCAATGACACCCTGATGTTTGGATGAACCCCTGTCTATCGTGATAAGCAATGCGAGGGTTGTATAAAACATTGCGTAATACGCCCGATTGATCACACCCGCAGGACTGCCATTTTGTTCAAGCATCAATTGCGCGTCATTCAAAGATTCGTGAGCCCGTTCAAGACGATATTGAATCAATGCCTTCTTATCAAATGCCTCGCTCATACAGTAACTCCCTCCCTTTTTACGGCACGATAAAAAGGTGAAACAGCGAGGCGTTTTAATTCATTCTTTTCTGCAGGAACCACAGAGATCATTTTCCCCGCATCAAAACCAACTTCCCAGGCAATATCGAATGCAAGATTCAACATCTTGCTATCCAACGAAGGCAAGATCACGAGTAGATCAATATCCGATTCCTTCGTCGCATCACCGCGTGCCTGAGAGCCAAACATAATCACCTTGACAGGTTGACCCAATTCCTTTGTCAGGCGCAGGCGAACTTCTTTGGCAAGTTTGAGAGCGCGCACTCTCGGGCGGAATTTCCTCATGGGCTAATTATAATCCTCCTTGAATTACAAATATCCCAACTCCCTCAACACCTCTTCGGTATGCTGCCCCATCAACGGCGGCGGCAGGCG
>DYOU01000183.1 GCA_020720365.1 Candidatus Elulimicrobium sp. | reverse complement strand
GAATGATGCGCCTGCAATGATGATGAAGTAGAAGGGATAGGAGAAGGTAGTGCCGATAATGGGTGCATAGACGAAGAAGCCGAAATTGAATAACTTATTGAGCACATAAACGAAGTTTCCAGAGAATAAAATTAAATTGGTTAAAGCGAAGAATAATGCGTCGTTTTTCTCCGTTCTTGACCTGAAAGGCGCAATAGAAAAAGCAATGGGCCTGTCTGGTGATGAGATAATAGAGTAGCTGGATATCTCTGGATTGCAAGGACGAGGCGGGGCAGGATTCCAGACAGGAACGAAGTGGAAATCGTGCAAGAAGGAAAAGGGCATGGAAAAGTATGTAGTAGTGAACATCGATGAAGGATTACCGTCGACTTTCAAGGATTGGGTGCTACTGATCGATGAGGCTAATAGAAAGAAGATGATTGCAGGGATGTGCATTTGCGCGAGCACAATCGGAGCAAAGAATGCAGTGGTGTATCTGAGGTATGAGTACAGGAATCTGAAGGAGGATTTGAATAAGTCAATAAAGGAAGTGCAGGGGATGCACCCAGAATTCGCTAAAGTTAAATTCGAGATTCGTTTAGGCGGGGGTCCATATGTAGCGGGTGAAGGATCTGCGTTATTTGAGTCGATTGAAGGGAAAGGCGCTCGGCCGAGACCCGAAAAACAGCGGTCAACCACTAATGGGCTATATAATAAACCGACAGTGATAAACAACGTTGAGACGTTTATTGCAGTGCCGATAATCATGCAGGTAGGTGGGACCGCTTGGGCGTAGAATAAAGGAGTGAATGGAGAGAAGGGAATAAAGCTTTATGGAATTACGGGGGATTTACCAGGACCAATGATAGTTGAGCAGCCATTGGGAACCACTTTGAATGCATTGTTGAAGGACGCAGGAGTGAGTGGGATTGAAGCAGCGGAGATTGGAGGAAGCACAGAGAGATTGGCAATGAAGAAGGAGTTTGACCAGCCAATTGGGTTTAAGAAAGCTATGTTCAATGGAGTTGGGTCGATTGTATTATTGAATGCATCAAGGAACCTCACTAACATCTATCAAGATAAAATGCACTTCATGATGGAAGTAAAACTTTAATTTA
>DYOU01000070.1:1601-5730 GCA_020720365.1 Candidatus Elulimicrobium sp. | reverse complement strand
CCTTCCCGAGTAATAAAGATTACTTTCATAAGAATTATTTCAGGACTATAAAGTTATTAAATACCCGGATATCTTCTTACTCCCTAGAATGCGTCACTGTTTCCGGCTTTACTCGAAGAATGTTCAATACCCACTGCACTCCCAACATACACCCTCGCCCCAAGTACGACATATAAAACCTCCAAAAAACTAGACGCCTAGATGCATAAGGAGAACACAATTGATCCCATAACTTCCACGGCTTTGACAAAGCATACAACAAATATGCTTTCAACATCATCTTTATCAAGTCATCCGATGTTAATCCTGCCTGTGAACGTAGGACGGGATGATCCCATTTGAAATCCTCAAAAAAATCTCTCTTCAAAGAATTACTTTTTATTTCATCCTGGTACAAATACGTTCCCGGAAAATAGATCAACGGAAGCAACATAACAAAATCCGCATCTATTTCATGGGCATACCTTACAACTCTAACCAGAGTATTCCATGTGTCTGACGGAAAAAGCAGAAAACTTGCCTGCCGGATCACCTGTGGATATTTCTTTTCCAGGATACCGAAGGCTTCTTTTGCTGTATCCCGCGAACAATTGGATTTCCGAAGAGCCTTCAAATCATCCGTAGTATCCCGCTCAACACCAAAGAAAATACTGACCAACCCGGACTTGACCATCTTCTCGAGAACTCCCCGAGATTCATCTCTGATCAGAAAATCCGCGCGCATAAAAGCCGCCCAGCGCAAATCTTTATAATTTCTACTGATCAGCCCGTCACAAAATGCTTCACTCCAACAGGAATCAACATTAAATGTCGGATCGACCCAAAAGATGTACCGGCCTTTATATTTATTATAGACCATGTCCACCTCCGCCAATGCGCGCTCAACGCTCTTGCTTCGGTAACAAGGCGCAACCTCCAGCGGTGCATGTTCGATATCGGAATTCTTCTGCCTTCCCCAGAATGTCCAAAGCCCGCAGAAAGAACATTGATCTACACACCCCCGGGAATGCTCCAAAGGGAAGCCATGAGGCCATACGTAATCCATCAAGGGATAAGATGAAAGCGGCAAAAGATCATACGCCGGAAAAGGCAGCCGGTCTAAATCTTCAATTAAAGGACGTAACGATGTTGACAATATCCGGCCTTCACGCCGAAAGGAAACTCCCGATACACCCGAAACGTCACGGCCATACGCTAACGCTGATAACAAATCTACCATGCCCTCTTCTGCTTCAAAACGCACAATATAGTCAATCTTGAAACGCTCCAGACTGTATTCAACCTTCCAGGAAAAGAAATGACCGCCTGCGATAGTAATGATCGCGGAGTCGATCTCTTTAACCATAGCGAAAAGCCTCGCCGAGTCGGCATAATAAACAAGATTATCTCCAGCCCCGACAACATCCGGTCTTTCCTCCGCAATGATCCTGCGCAGACCATCCCAACCCACGCGAAGCGGTTCACAATCTATAATCCTTACCTCGCTTTGCTCAATACCCTCTCTGATAGCCGCCGCAACAGAGGTCAGGCCTAAAGGCGGCAAAAAGTGGCCTGACAGCTGAAAGAATTTTCTTTCTCTGGGGGGTCTGATCAAAAAAACTTTTTTAATCCGCTTTGCCATCAAAACCTCTTCAACTTATCTGTCGGCTTCTTCCAAAAGAACTTCCCGCACCCGGCTTATAAATAAAGCCGCCTCCCTGCCGGGAAACATACCATCAAGAAAAACAAACGTAAGTGAAATATGTCCGTTAAATTGCGTAAAGAACACTCCCACTCCAAGAGACGCCTCCAGGCGAGGCGTATGGACAACAGACTGAACCTTAGCTCCACAAAATTCAAGCGCGCCATACCCCTTGTTAACATAAGAAAACATGAACGAGCACCTCGGCACTCTCTTCCGAGACGTTATCACGCTACGCATGATCCAGCGCGGCACAAAAAGAAAAGCACGTTCCAGATCCTGCGCAAAACCGCTAGACATCTCCTCATGCATGGCTCGCGAAACCTGACCGACAAATGCCCGGAAAGGCTTGCTGATTATTGACGGCAATCGAAGAAAAGAAAACAAGTGCCGGTTAAAAAAGATCTCTTCTGCTCGAAAAACGCGTGAACGGACATCCATCGTCACCGGAACAACAAAACTTTCCCCCGGCAACAGACTCTTCCCGAAAACATCATGAAATGCCGTAAGGCTTGCTGCCAATAAATACGGCGACATCATTAAATATCCCGCGGTTGCATATGCACGCACCGTAATATATTCCGACTCAGAAAGATCAAATGCGTATGTTTGGAAACGGAACGCCCTTCCCTTAAGATCTTCCTGAAGCGGCAAATATCGAACAGGACCATGTCGCACGATGTCAAAAAGACGGCGATAGACACGCCTGCCGGCCCGAAACTTCTCTCTCAGTGACAAGGCCGCCGATGGGCGTTCCGGAAAAGAAGAACAAGGTAGCTGAAACTGCCCGCTATAAAACTGGTGAAAAAGCAGAAGAAGACTCTGCGCACCATTAGCATCCAACAACCGATGATCAAAAATCAGAGAAACATATGCATGCGTGCCTACTGTCACATACATAAAGCGCAAATATTCATGTTCCCTGGTGAATGGCTCATTGACACATGCGTGTAGAAAGGCAACAGCCTCATCATCAGTTGCGCGTGTTTCCGATACAAATGGAATGTCTTTCGGCACACCTTCGCAATAAGCCCAATAAGGTGCAAAGTTCCAGGCTCGAGCGCACTGGCCATGAACAACAGGAAACATCCGAAAAAAAGCGCTTGCCTGCAGGCGAACCCGATCAACCTCTAGCAAGCGGTCCAGGCACAAGATAACCTGACTGAGAATACCACACCCCGTCGAACTCCTGGAAGAATCATCGATCGCATGAAATATCCAATCAGTACAAGTTAAATAATTTATACTTTTTGACATCTCATCTCAAATCAGTTGAGCTTTTCATAAAGATTATCCGCCAATATCCGTACAGTCCTGAAAGTATCTTTATCCAGCCCTGAATCTTCCAATTTAAAATCAAACGTTATTTCAATAAAAAGTAATAATTCAATAAATCCCAGCGAGTCCATACCGATCTCGTGAAAAAGTTCATCGACACCAACGGATGCTCGCCCCGATATACGACACACCTCCTGAAGCAATACCTGTTCAATATCCGACCTTGTCATAGGAATTCCTCCTTTAATATCAGTCCTGCGAACAATCTTTCGTTAAGAATTTCGTTCGCTCCTTGTCGGGCAACAACATTTCCGCTAAAACGCCTGCATATCCCATCTTATGAAGAAATTTAATCGCAGACTCAAACTTGTCCGCCGGAAAAAAGCAGCGGCGCTGGCCTTTAAACCCGTGTGCCAGGGTTAACTTCAGCCATTCCAGGTCAAGAGAAGAAGAAAAATAATATACGGACTTCAGCAAATTCTCACCGGAAGATATCAAGCCTTCCCGGCGCGCGATTTCTTCCAAAGGAGTCCCCGGCAAAATACGAACCCCCATGGACACAAAAGAAACCGTGTTGCGTAAGGCGATAATGTTCCCAACCCCTTCGACAACAGACTCTTTTGTCTCTCCAGGACCGCCGAACATAAACGAATGAGAGGTGGCAATACCATTTCTGACAAAGATATCATTAGTTAAAATAATATCTTCAAACAGAAAGTCTTTCCCCATTCCTTTTAAGGCCTTATCTGAAGCCGCATCCGCCCCTATCTCGACCGCTTTAAGGCCGGTCTCTTTCATCAAGAGCACATGCTCCTCAACTATCTTTTTAGGCTTGATAAAACAAGTCCACGGTACCGTCAATCTGTGCCGCTTCATCCCTTTTAAAACATCCAGAAAAAGATTCCCATTATCATTGAAAACCGAATCTGTAAAGAAAATATACTTTGCACCGTGCTCATTGATCAAAGACACGATATCATCCAGCACATCCTTGACAGCACGAGAACGGACAATTCTTCCTTCAAGCAAAGGATAAGAACAATAAACACACCGATGAGCACAACCACGCTTGGTCTGTAAAGCAGCCATCCCGCCATGCTTCAAATAAAACTTCATTATATCCGGGTCATATTGAGCGCGCCCCATAGCTCCAGAGCCAATCTGCCCGAC
>DYOU01000070.1:0-1501 GCA_020720365.1 Candidatus Elulimicrobium sp. | reverse complement strand
CCGACCGCATTTAGAATCACTTCGGGCATTATCGAGAAACCTGCACCTCCTAAAACGATCGGTACATTCGTAGCAGAACGTATTGACAGAACGATCTGATGAACAGTGTTAATATAATGTTGTTCATTGAGAAAGTTGACATTGTCAATATTCCGTATTGAAATCCCGATAATATCTGGCATCTGTATCATCAAGATACGCAGCAACTTCTCGAATGATTGGCCGGAATGAAGAAAATCGAATTGAATGACCTCGTGCCCCGCGCGACCGAGAGCACTCGCGACAATGCTCATCCCAAGGGGATAAACAGGAAAAGGGCTTTCTGCCGTATTGGCAGAAACAAGCAGGATCTTCATCTAGCGTGAAGACCCATCCATAATATCAGCTTTTTTTGAACATATGATTCTAATACTTTTTTTATTACTCACACCCGATGCTCCGCACACTCTATAAGTTTCTTGACTGCTTTCACCCGAGCAACCTGGATCGAAGCCGTCCTTTTTCCTCCCTGACAGGCCAATGACCTGACGCCAATGACATCACAATAATGGCCGTGAACTATCCGCTCAACATCTTCTTTCTTCAAACTTCCAGCCAAGGCCGTCTTTAATCCCAACCGCCTGGCTCCGGCACAAAAAGAAAAGATGTCTTGCTCACTCATATAATCAAAAAGCCCTTTACCATTCCCCTTGCTTAAAGTATCGATCATAGCCATTGACGCTCCGGACTTTAAAACTATTTCCGGTATCCTTTTCGGAGAGATCAATCCGTGCAAATGCGCATCGGCATAACCACAAACGACAATATCAATACCCTTACGGTATTCCTTAACAGTTAAAACCAGTTCTGTCACTAAACTCACTGCTGCTTTGAACGTAAAGGCAGCGCAAAGCCCGAGTTTTATATAATGCGCACCAGAAACTGCAAGCCCTAAACCAGCTTGTGCCACAAATCCGGATTTGTCCGGAACATCTCCGATAGCCGCGCTCAGTATCATCCCCTTAGGAACAATTTTTGTGATCTCTTTTATTACCCGAGGAGACTGTCCGCCTAATGACCCTTCTTCAGGGTTCTTAACATCTACAATATCTGCTCCACCATCAATACAACGACAGGCCTCTTTAACATTCACTGCACTTACCAATAATTTCATACGTTAAAATTCTCCTCTGCTTTAATCACACATCTATTCTAGCTTTATTGCACCTATCTGCCAGATCTCAAGACGATTAACTTCCTTATGCACAGCATACTTGGCCAAGTTTAACATTAATTCCCCTGATAACAAAAGAAAAAGATGTCCTTCTCATGTCCCGAACTCCGAATTAGAACTGCAACAAAGACGACTTTACAACAGATTTCTGGTCAAACCATCTTTTCCGGGACGAATTTCCGGAAATTTACTGCATCAAGGCGATCCTTATTGCCGAATTTTCTTCTCGCACAACCGTCATCATCACATCGTTTGATCATTATGAGCTTGCCATTGCGATCTGGCATC
>DYOU01000069.1 GCA_020720365.1 Candidatus Elulimicrobium sp. | reverse complement strand
TCGCGCTGTTCTTGCGATAAAGGCTGTGGCTTTCCAGCGGCGATGTTATTTTCGATTGATCCTTCAAGAAGACATAAATCTTGTGGTTTGTACCCCATCGTCTTTGCCAAAGCCGACGGGCTAAAAGAACTCACGGGATAATGATCAATCAGAATTTCTCCGTTTTGTGGTCTTATAAGGCCGTGGATAAGCCTTAACAACGTCGTTTTTCCAGAACCTGGGGTTCCTGCAATGCCGATAAACTCACCGTGATTTATTTTTAGATTGATATTGGATAAAATGGGGTTTTTATTCTGCCCAAGAGTGCAACTGATTTTATTAAAAAGGATGTCACCTTTAATCGTTGATGGTAAAACTTCGTTTTTTGAAGCAGGTTCATGCAGTATTGTGTTCATTTCTTTAAGGGCTGATTTAAAATCTTTATAGCGCGTTGCAAGCGTTATCACTGAAGAGAAACTTGCAATAACACGTGAGGAGAGCATGCTCACAGCCAAAAGGCCGCCAGAGGTCAATGTGCGTTCATCGACCATATAAGCACCGCCGGTGATAACGAAGATATAAGAAAGAAAGGAGGCGCTATGAGAAAAGGCAACGCCCAGATTTCTCCAATAGCGTGAAAGGCTCAAACATGAGGATGTTTTATCACAAGCAATCCTCCAACGATTGGCGAGCGCCGTTCCCCAATGACTTCCAACAACGGCCTCATGCGAGGCGATGACATCCGTAATCAAGCGAAAACGTTGTTCATCGCTGTGGCGTGATTTCAAATCATAGTCTTGTGAGGGTAAAGACGTTAGATAATTAATGAAGAGCATCCCCCCGCCAAAAGCGAGAGGGATAAAGACGAGAGATCCCGCAACGGCGGCAATGAGGGCAAGAAAAAGAATGAGAAAGGGCAAATCGACCAAAGAGAGGAGATAAGTTGAAGAGAGAAGCTCTCTGTGCGCCAGAAGACGTTTATAGCGATCAAGAAAGCGCCCCATCGAGGGGAGCGTCTGTGTGTCTGACCCCAAAATACCTTGAAAAACGTGGTGATCAATATCGGCATCATTAACAAGGGCAAACCGTTCAGCCAATAAGAGGCGCAGGGCGCGAAGAGAAAAATCAATCCCTGCGATAAACAACAGGCCAATCACCAAGGCCCATAATGTTTCATGAATTTGATTGCCAAGAACCTTGTCATAAACAAAACTGGAAAAAACAGGCAAGCATAGAGCGAATAAATTGACGAACAACCCACAAACCATGATTTGGAGAACAGGTTTCTTATGCTGCCTGTAAAAAGAAAAGATGCTTTCTCCAAGAGATTCTTTTTTAAGAAAGACCCAGCCTGTTTTAATCGCGTCCATGTCTTCTTGTGTTGCTATCGTTTGAAGGCAGCCTTTGGCATCCACGATCATGGGGAGGCCTTTGTCATAAACGAGGGGGAGGTAACCTCCATCGCGTCGCAAAAGAAGAGCAGAATCAACGTCTGCGCCCAAGATAACGTCAACATTTTTCAACGTGCGCGCTGTAAGATCGGTTCCTTTTAAAATGTGACGAAGAGACTTCAAGGTTTGAGGGGAAGGGATGACGACATCCTGCGTCTCGATTTTGTAATAAGTAAGAATAGCCCCTATGGCTTGAGACCATGACATCTGTGACATAGGATTAGGCTCCATAATAAACATTCACAATGCCAACAAGATTGACGGCATTATCTATGATGTGGCCAGCATCGGAATAATACTTAAAAACATCATAAGTTGCGGTGTCTGTCGTTTGCAAGCAACTAAGCGCACCCGTTCCCGCGCCCGTTTGATCGGTGAAGATATCACCACTGTCCAATCTTATGGTCAAAACAGACGAATTACCAGAATCCACCATGCTTTGAATATCATAAGCATTAAGGCCATAGGCATCGCCTGCGCCAGAATCTCTCACATCAACGGATTCAATGTTTGTGAACTTAGCATTGCTTGCGTACATATCACCTGCGGAAAAAGTCCAGCCGCTTGACTTTATTGTATCGGTTCCTGATCCACCGCTTAACAAGGATAGTGTGGCCATGTCAGATGCTGCAACAACAAAGGTATCATTGCCATTGTCGCCATACAGTGAATCAACGCCGCCATTGCCGCTAATCAAGTCATCCCCATTATAGCCGCGAATAATGTTGGCGTTTGCATCACCCGCAAGTTTGTCAGCATTGATTGTGCCAACAATGTTTTCAATACTGTTGACAGTGTGATAAGAATAAGCTCCAGAAAGGTGGGTACGCGCCTCAAAACCAGTATAGCTTCCCCATGTCGTAGCGCAATCCAACGAGCCATCTCCATCTAAATCTGTATCGACAAGATAGATTTCAGCCGAAGCAGAGGAGTTATAGCCCCAGCCTCCTGTATCTGTTCCCAATAGGCTTGTGTTGACATGGCTAAAGCTGATGGTATCGGTTCCCGATCCACCATCGATTGTATTGTTGCCGGTATTGGCAAAAATGATGTCGTCACCCCCCATACCATAGAGCGTGTTGTTGCCTGTTTGGCCATTAATATGGTTCGCGTTGTTGTCGCCAACAAGGTAATCACCACCACTGGCACCGATCATATTTTCTATATTGTTCATAAGCGTTGTGCCACTCCAGATCGCAAAACCAGAATAGCCAGAAGAAGCAAAGACAGATGTCACACCTCTATCGATGTAATCTGCCGTGCCATTGCCATTGGCATCAAGGATTCCGTCCAGATAAGCAACCATGTTGCTTCCTGAGGTGACATAAAGCATGTCGCTTCCGCTTTCACCATCTAGGTGATCGTTCCCTGGGCTCAGATACAAATAATCGTTCCCACCGCCAGAGAAAATATCATCATTTCCATTCCATCCATAAAGAAGCTCACGCGTAGTGCCCCCGAAGATAACATCATTATAACCTGTGCCGTGGATGTAATCGACCCCGCCATTGTTATAAGTATCCCCCAAAGACCAAGAGGAAGCATCGCTGCTCGTTTCTTGACGGCTTGTTCCGCTTAAAGCGCCAACGGTTACCGTTGTCCCTATGGCATTGACAAAGGAATGAGCCACAATATCAAGATTGACAACAATCCCTCTGGAAGAACCTTGATAGCGCACTTCGTCCCAATAGGCTGTGCCATTCGCAACAATATAATCTGCGCCAATACCCATATTATAATAGTTTGAGCCTGTTCCCCCGATAAGCGTGTTTGATCCAGAACCACCCGCGAGCGTATCGTTTCCAGCACCGCCATCAAGGATTTCATCCGCGCTACCCCCTGTTAGCGTGTCTGCGCCACTGCCAACGACAATCCACTCAATCGATGTATAAGTGCTCATATAAGCGGCTGCCGAAGAGCCAATGCCAGAAGCAAGATCAATCGTCAGATTGGACGATTCTGCCGAATAATCTATTTTATCAACGCCAGCGCCGCCATCATAGGCTGTCCATGCCGTTGGGTTAATGAAAATATCATCGCCATCATTGCCATAAAGATAATCCGCGCCAGCTCCACCACCGTTGATCGTGTCAATGCCATCTCCACCATAGATCGTATCGTTTCCACTTCCTCCCGTGATGGCATCGTCACCAGCGTTGCCGTAAAGAATATCCATCCCACCGCCGCCAATAAGGGTGTCGTTGCCTTCGCCACCTGATAAAACATTGTTGTTGGCATCACCTGTGAGAGAATCATCATGGGACGATCCTGTCAGATTTTGCACTTGCGTATAAGTGTCATTGACCCCAACGCCAGTTCCGGCCCCTGCAAGAAGGGAGGCCGTCATGGCTACGCCAAGGCCTGTATAATCGGCGGTATTGTTCCCTGTGCCGCCAATAAGAGCATTGTTGCCAAGGCCACCACGGAACGTGTCATCTCCGTCTTCGCCTGAAAGGGTGTCGTCGCCTGTTCCGCCATAAAGCCTGTCGTTTCCGGCACCACTCGCAACACTATTGACTCCGGCTCCAAGCGTTATTGTATCAGCCCCTGCTCCTGTTGTGATGGTATTATTACCAAGGCCTATCGTAATCGTATTATCACCATCGCCTGCCGTTATCGTATTATTTCCATCCCCGACTGTGATCGTATCATTTCCCGCCCCTGTTGTTATGGAGTTATCGCCATCACCTGCACCAATGATATTGATGCCTGCGCCAGCAACGATTGTATTGTTTCCATCACCTGCGTCGATTGTGTCGTTATCATCGCCTGTCGTTATTTGATCATCACCGTCACCGCCAATAATGATATTATCGCCACCATAAGCAAAAACTTGATCATCGCCATCACCGGCATCAATGGTGTCATGATTGCGTCCACCATAAATAATATCGTCGCCTGCATCGGCCACAATGGTGTTGGGTTGATCTTGCGTCTGCAACACATAGATTTGCTTGTTCTGCCCATCGTCCCAAAACGTTAAGTAAGGATCTGTTGATTGCGATGCATCGGTAACATCCATAAACTGAAAGCGGAATAGCTCTGTACTCGTAAAGCTAACGCCACGCGATTCCCCCTGAACAACGACGATCATATCAAAGGTGCTTGAATCTATGCGCCAAGCATCCTTGTCATACACAAGCTCAAAAGATTCTTGAGAGATGACGTAATCTGCCGGAAGAACCCAAGAGCCATCAGCTTGCAAGGATGCTCCCGAAACAGTCACATAAGAAGGAAGCCCCTGAAAGACAATATCGTCCAGTTCGGTAAAATAACCCGCCACGCGCAATAAAAACTGTTTTGCGTAAAGGCTGGTATCTATGGCTGGGTTTGTATTGCCGACGAGCGGCCCTTCGGCATAGATAATATCATTGCCGGTCGTGCCTGTTATGCTGGCTGTTGAGAATTGCAGCGCATCACGCGGCCCAAGCCTTGCCGCTGCGTCAGAGCCAGTAGCACCGCCGCCGCCATAAAAAGTTGCACCAGACATTTCTGTTCCAACGACATTCCCCATAGTCAGCAAAACAAGAGGCGTCATGCTGATTGGCGCAGGAACACCAGCGGGACCTGAAAAAGGAGAGGGTGGCGGCTTAAATTCAAGAGGAGGTGAGTAATCATAATCTTTAGAGTGAAGTTCTTCAGCTATCTTTTGAACAGCGTCAACAGCTTGAGCTGCAGCATCCTCTGTTTTTGCTAAAGATTCTGCATCTTTTTTTGCAATGACGTCCTCTTGGTCTTCAATAAGCTCTTTTGCCTCTTGAAGCTCTTTTTCTGTCTGCTTGCCCTCTTCAATTTTTTTCTTTTGCTCTTCTATTTTTTCTTCTTGTTCCTTGATTTTCTTGTCTTGTTCTTGGAGACTTTCTTTTGCTTCCTGAATTTCTTTTTTTTGCTCTTCTATTTTTTCTTCCTGATGATCAGCAGTCATCTTTTCTGATGAATCTTCACTTTCCATTGTATGGGTATTCAACAATGAATCTTTGGCAATATTTGTAGAGGACAACAAAAGATCAGCCGTGATCACGCCATCAGAAAAAGTAACGCGTGGCGGTGAACTCTCCATCGCGGCAAGGGCTGCCCCTGGGAGAACAAAGTTCACGCCATCCTTGGTTTTGACGATAAGGTCGATATCAGCAAAGAGAACCTTATCAATACGCTCTTTGGAGAAAGGAAGGCTATAGCCTTCTTTGCCGTTGGGCTGAACAAGAGTGTTCTTTGTGCTCATTCTTTACCTTTTTTAACAAGTGTATGAGTTTATTGCCAAACAGTTAACCAAAAGAGAACCGTCCTTTTTTATGGCATCGTCGTGTTAGGGGTATTTTTG
>DYOU01000068.1 GCA_020720365.1 Candidatus Elulimicrobium sp. | reverse complement strand
CAGACACCATTCAAACGCCTCCCGCATTTATCTCTATAAATATTTTATCCACGCCTCGTTTACGATCGGTAATATCCAATATCGCCCCGATCAGCCCTCCTACCTTCTACCGACTTCAATATCAAATACCCATGCTCAATATAAGCAGTTCCATTCTTCACCTGCTTCCGCAGGAACATAACATAAAGAAGGGGCATATTAAGCACTTTACAAAATCTATGCCAATATGCCCCCATCTTTTAGTTATAATGACTCAACAGCATCGATCAGGTCTTTCTCTGAATTAGCCACAATAAACTTATCAACACCTAATTTATGTTGAATAATATCCGCAACGATCTCTCTTTCGGCCATACCATAAGTAAATAATATAAATCTTATTTCTGACGTTTTAACCATACGCTTCAACTTTGAGATCACCATGTCCCCGGGAATATCTGTCAGGTTCATTTTGATACACGCTACTTCAGGAACAGCACTGGACATCCGCTCGATAGCTTCAGTGCCTGATTTGGCAAGATTAACCGTAAATCCTTTAGAAAGAAACGCCATTCCAAGTTTGGCTGAAAAGATCTCATCATTCTCGACAATAAAGATCTTCTTATAACTTACCGTTTTCTGAAGATTATGTTGAACCTGAGCGTTCTTCTTTTCAATAATTGCCATCACTTCGTTCAACAATTCAGGAATTTCAAAAGGCTTTGCCATAAAACCATCAACATTAAAATCTTTAAAAAACTGTTCCATATTGGCTCTCGCCGTTAAAACAAACACCGGATACTTCGGCACATCCCGTTCACAAATATGCTGATAAAACTCGATCCCCCCCATATTGGGCATATTCAAATCCAGGATAATCAAATCAGGCGTACACGTTTCCAGCTTCTTCAGCCCCTGAACGCCATCCTCGGCAACCTCAACGGCATAACCTTTCATTTGAAAAACATATTTAAGGTTCTCCCGCAAGTCCATTTCATCATCAATAATAAGAATCTTTGCTTTCTTTTCCATAACTCCTCCATTATTTTCTTAACAATATTTACTTCTGATATCCTGCTTACCCGCAAACGTCATTCCTATGATTTCACAGGAATAGTAAAATTAAATGAACTGCCTTTCCCTGCATCAGATTCAGCCCATATACGGCCGCCATGCCTCTGCACGATCTCCTTGCAAATCGCCAAACCCAAGCCCGTACCCCCAACATGCCGACCACCGCCTCCTACCTGATAAAACTTCTCAAACAATCTTTCCCTATCCTGCGGAGCAATCCCTATCCCTGTATCGCGAATACAAATCAACACATCTTTTTCGTCTTGCAAAGAAATAAAAACCGTAATACCCCCCTCTTGGGTGAATTTAAGAGCATTGTTGATCAGATTATTAAAAACCTGGATCAAAAGATCTCGATCCCCCATAAGCAAAGGAAGCCCCTGAATAAATTCTATCTTAATAAATAACCCTTTTCCTCTAATAAAAGAACTTTGCGCATCAACGACCTCCTGTGCCAGCATCTCAATACGCAACGGGACTAAATTAACCGCCATCCTGCCCGACTCCAGGTTAGAAAGAGATTAGCCATATCTTCCTGCGTTGCCACAACAGTCCCCGACGCATCTATGATCATTACATCAGCAGAATCTTTCATCATTCTGAGGTTTATAAAAAACCCCGTTCCCGGCCAATTGATACTTTGTCACGTCGACTTTGGCCAAAAGATCAGCCTTGACCTGGTCGTCATACAATCCCGCGGCATATAAAGCAACTCGTTCAACCTCTTCGCGTATTTTATAGAAATCCCTATTAATCGCCGAAGCCAGCCGTTTAAGGTCCGCTCGCATCACCTCATTTTTCTTTTGAGTCCGGGCCGCCCGAAATCCCCAAGCCGCACTTGAAACAAACACAAGCAAAGCCCCGGCTAATACAATCCTGTTTCTCAAGAACATGGACCACTCCTTACTCTTTGACAGCGGAAATACAAAGACTCATCAAGCGGTCCACTTTAACTATTAATTCTTTTGAATCAATTGGCTTCTTCAAAATATCATCGGCGCCTGCTTCCAAGGCTTTTTTCTCCATATCATCGGTAAAGCTCGACATCATAATGATCCTGGTATGCTTTTTCTTGGGATCGCGCTTGATCCTGCCGCATACTTCAAGTCCGCTCAATTTCGGTAAACCAATATCCAGAATAATCAACGGCGGGTCTAACTCCAGATATTTCTGGCCTGCCATAAAGCCGTCAGAAGCCAATTCAACCTTGTATTGACCCACTCCCTCAAGGATCGTCCTGATCGTCAATAAAGTCCCCGGCTCATCATCCACAACCAGAATACTCCTCTGCTGTTTCATGGGAATCGTAAAAATGAATGCGCTCCCTTTTCCCAGCTGTGATTCAACCCAAATACGGCCGCCATGCTTTTCAACGATCTCTTTACAAATCGCAAGACCAAGCCCCGTTCCGCTCACCTGCTGACTAACCCCGCCAACCTGCTGAAATTTCTGGAACAATTTTGGCAGATCCTCCTCACTAATCCCCGCGCCTGTATCGCTGATAGAAAATCTCATCATCCCCTGTCCCTCGCACGACACCACAATAGACACCTTACCTTGCGACGTGAATTTCAACGCGTTATTAATCAAGTTATTTAAAACTTGTGTTAAACGATCCTTATCCGCCAACAATAGCGGCAATTCTTTCTCAAAGACCATGTCTAATTCGATCTCTTTATTCCTAATAACTCCTCGATGCATCTCAACCACTTCTTTCACAACCTCCTCCGGTCGGATCGGCACATAATGTATCGTCATCTTTCCGGACTCCAGCTTGGATAAGTCAAGAACATCATTAATAAGCCGTGCCAACCGGTCAATATTGGATTTAACCCGTCCCAGAAAAACCTTCTGATCATCCGCAAGTTTTCCAGGAACCTCCGTATTCAGGATATCAATCGACGATTTGATCGAAGCCAAAGGCGTCCGCAACTCATGCGATACAGTGGAAATAAAATTAGACTTCACCTGCATAGCACGTTCCAAACGCTCTTCATTCTCCATATTTTGAGTAATATCCGTTCTGGCACTTATATATTCCTTCACTCGACCGCGCTCATCCATAAAAGGAACGATCGTAGATTGAAGCCAATAAAAAGTTCCATCTTTAGCCCGATTACGAATATTCCCCTGCCAAACATTGCCACTCTTAATCGTTCTCCACAAATTTGTAAAGAACGACTTAGGATGATACCCTGCATTGACGATCCGATGATCCTGTCCGATCAATTCTTCCCTGGAATATTTGACTATGACACAAAACTTGTCATTCACATACGTTATACGACCAGCAGCATCCGTCTTTGACACAATCGCATGTTCATCAAGCACCCGTTTCTGATCTTCCAGAACTTTTTCCGCTTCCCTTCTGGCGGTGATATCGCTAATAAGGCCATCATAGGAAACCAAACACCCTTGAGCATCATGATGAAGCACAACCGTATTTCTTATCCACCGGCCAGTCCCATTCTTATGAATGATCCGATGTTCCACTGGCTCAACATCTTTCTTGCCCGAAAGGATTTCCCCGATCTGTTTTGCAATAAGTGCACGGTCCTCTTCAATAACTATTGTGATCCATAACACCGGATTGGCACGAAACTCGTCTGCCGAATATCCCGTAACAGCCAAACAGGCCGAGTTATAATTTGTCCTTACCGGACGGCCTTCCTCAATAAAAACAGTAAATATATAATCCGTGATCGCGGATGCGATCTGACGATATCGAGCTTCGCTCTCCTGGATGGTCTTTTCAGCCCTCTTTCGTTCCGTAACATCATGAGCAAATCCCGTTGTGCCAATAACCCGCCCCTCACGATCAACTATCGGAGATTTATACGTTTCAATATAACTTGTTACATCATTAATAATGATCGACTCCTCAACAACCGTTTTCAACCGTCCTCGTATAACTTTTACATCATCCAGGCAATACTTTTCCGCAAGCTCACGTGACCAGACATCAAAATCTGTTTTCCCCACAATATCTTCCACAATCCGGCCACAAGCTTTTGCAAAGGCATCATTAACAGCCAGGAACCTCCCATCAAAATCCTTCAACCAGACCAGATAAGGAAAATTATCAATAATCGACGTCAAATACGCCTCTCTCTTGCGTAAAATATCGTCCGTCTGCTTACGTTCCGTAATATCCACAAATGTAACAACCGCACCAACAACTTTACCTTCCCGCCACTGCGGATACGCCCAATACTCAACCGGAAACTTCTTTCGATCAGATTTCCAGAAGAACTCATCATCCACATGAGCGCCTACTCCCTCTTTCAATACCCTGAATATCCGGCAAGAATCAACCGGAAAATCCGATCCATTCTCATAACTATGATGACATTGCCTATGCATATTCTTCCCGATCAAAGCGCTTGGATCAGCATACCCAAGCATGCGCAAACAAGCTGAATTACAAAATACACACACCCCTTGAAGGTCAATGCCATAAATAGCTTCAGCTGTTGAATCCAGAATAAGCCGCGATTCTTCGCGGTTTTTCTGTAATTCTTCTTTTTGATCAGACAACTCCTGTGTCCTCAAGTAAACCAGACTTTCTGCTCTATACCGTGCTGTTGCCAAGAAATTCAGAAATACCGCTAATAACACTGTTAAAAGAGATCCAAACGGTAATATCCATAAATATGTCCTGGACAAGTTTCTTTCAATAAATGTCGCTGCCGGAACAATCGTCATTCGCCATTGACGGCCCGGCATTGGAAGCTGCATTTCATATTTTAACAAAGGCCGCTTCCAATTAACATGGCCTGGCCTGATCGCATGACGATACAACTCCCGATTCGCAGGCGGTGCCGCAAGATCTTCGATCAAACAGCTTAAACCTTCGGGAGGCACTTGAGAATAAACACTCTTCAAGAAGCTGTCTGCACTATAGCTCGCAACAATAAAACCCTTCAACCCTGCGCGTCTCTGCTCAACATTATCGCTAGACTGACCCTTCGCATACACAGGTAATAAAACCAGAATGCCCGTACTCTGCCCTTCCTGGGCAACAGTAAAAAGCTCCGTAACCAAAGGCTGACCTATATCCCTGCTTTTCTCCATCGCAACCCGCCAATCAGGATCTGTCGACAGATCAAATCCCAATGCCGGTTCATGACCCTCCAACGGCTCTGAATAATACACAGGAAAGAAGACATCTCTATCCAATGCCGCCACCTTCTTCCCGTCAGCATCTTTCTCAAATATTTGAAAAGCTTCAAAACCTTCCCCATGCGCCCTGTCTTCATAAAATGAACGTTCTTCACGCGTAATGCGCGGAACCCATTCCAAAGTATGCGCAGAAACCCCTTTTAAAAGCGGTTTTACATATTGACCAAATTCTTTACGCTCTACATTTTCCCGGGCATCCATAAACCGGCGCACGCCTTCCAATCGATCAAGCTGACGCTCCAGCTCTTGAGCAACGCTGTACGCTTGAATAAATGCACGCTGCTTAAAGATCGACTGAAAATTATCCCAGGCATTTTTCCTTAATACCCCAAACAAAATAAAAGAACCCATTAAACCCGCACTAATCACGACCACTATCAGCCAACGCTGCTTTAATGACTCAAGCTTTTCCAGGCTTTCTTTTCTTGACGATATATGTGGCATATACATATGTTCCAATTATTAAAAAAGCTTTTCCTGCGCTATTTGCTTTCTCAAACTTAATAAACCATGACTTGTTTTGCCT
>DYOU01000182.1 GCA_020720365.1 Candidatus Elulimicrobium sp. | reverse complement strand
TTATTTTGGATTTGGACGGTGACGGCGTAGAGACCATCGGACTCTCGGACGGCGCATATTTCGATCATGGCGGCGATGGATTCGCTGAACAGACCGGCTGGGCGGGGTCTGACGACGGCCTGCTGGTGTACGACCTCAACGGCAACGGTCGTATTGAAACCGGTTCCGAACTCTTCGGCAGCAACACCCTGCTTGCTAACGGCAACAAAGCCATCAACGGCTTCTCGGCCCTGGCAGAGCTGGATTCCAACCATGATGGTAAAATCGACGCCAATGATACCGCCTTTGCCCATCTCCGGGTCTGGAAGGATGTGGACGGTGACGGCTATACCTTCGATGGCGAGCTGCACACCCTGGAATTATTTCCGATATGAAATAGGGAAAGCAGAGCACGCAAACGAGAAAGGGGAGAAAAAATGAGGAATGAAGGAAAGAGCATAACTACTGAGCATGGGCAAGGAAAACAGGGCTTGATGATAAAGGCATGTGTACTGTTTATCATGCTACTACTTCTGGCCGTTCAAGTTCAGGCGGGATATCCTTATCCCGAGCTTATTAATCGTATTAATCCAGAAGTACGTGAAATACTAATAACACATGGTATGGCAGTGCGTCATGATAGGGAGAATCCTTGGGTTTATGGGATGGGGCGTCCAGGTAAATACACAATTATTTTTTTTCGGGCTGATGAAATTCCGCAGGCTGCTAAGCTTGAAACCATTCGATATTGTATGGATCTCTATGAAGAAAGAGGGAGAAAGGAGCGCTTTAGGATTAAGATGTACCGAGAAACGATAACCGAGAGAAATAAGTTGTTTTCCGGAGTAAAGCCATTTTTTGAACTGACTATAGGAGGGAATGACTGATGAGTGGATATACAATAGAAATTCGTACTGGAGTTAATACAGAAGATCATATAGCCCATACCTGGGTTCATGTTATCAGACCGGATGGGAGTGCAGAGGCTTGGGGTTTTTATCCAGATTCAGAAACGGGGAATCCATATTATGGAGACGGCCAGATAAGACGGGAAGATACGGGACAACCTTATACTGCCAGTAGCGGTCCGATTTCCATGACTGAAGAGCAATATCATAAATTTACAACAAATCTACCGACATATAAT
>DYOU01000181.1 GCA_020720365.1 Candidatus Elulimicrobium sp. | reverse complement strand
TCATGCGCCGCTACAACATCGAACAACCCTATGAAAAACTTAAAGAGTTGACCCGTGGCAAGCGCGTCAACGCCGCCTCCATGCGTGAATTCATTGAAAAACTCGACATCCCGACTGAAGCCAAAACCCAGCTTCTTGCCATGACCCCGGCCAGTTATATCGGCAATGCAGAGCAAAAGGCGCGGGGGATTTGACGGATTGTTGTGCCGTGTTAGAAACATTCGGCTCATAATAAATCATGAATTCATCCGACGAATACTTGCTACTAGGTACAGCTTTACTCTCCGCGCAAAGACTCGAATTTGCGCTTTACGGGATCGTGTCTCATCTATCCCATCTTCCAGAGGCGAGGAAAGAGAAAAGATTTCGAGAGCTAACACCAGAAAAATTCTTACGCGGTGATGTTGATGACTTGAAGGCAACGTTTGGACAAATATTAACCACATTCGGCGATACATTGCTAATAAGGAATGAAGATTTAAATCAATTTATTGATAATCGAAATTTGATTGTCCACAATTACTGGCGACTTACACAAACAAGTATTAGAGGCACCGAGAAGCTTAATGATCCAGAGGGCTTTTTAAAGAAATTCATTAGTGATAGTGATAAGTGGACAACAATTATTAAGGGTTTGTTATATAAACTCATTGAGGCAGCAGCTGAAAAGGAAGGCAGGTCATCAGAGATTACTTTCAACGAGCAGCAATTGACTGATATAAATAATTACTTAAATCATGCATCTGCCAATCTGATAATACAGGCCATTTTGCAAACCAAATGATGCCAACTCGATTATCCCCTGATATTTGCACAACGCTCTTAACGCTGTAAGCACAATTCACTTTAGCCAATGGGGTCATATTCGCCGCTCCTGAAAATCAGCCCTCGTAGCCCGCAAGTGCTGTTGTAGGGCGGGTTAAAACCCGCCGTATGCGAATCAATGATGAGGTCAGACTCGATGGAAAAATACCCAAAAAATTTGCGCTGCGTCCTTCAAGGTGTAAGCGCATATCACTGTCCATCCAGCCAACTTTCACCATGTCTTCAAGAAACCCTCCACCTGCTCGCCGTGCCGGGTATTAGCGAGTCGATCAAGGAAGGTATGGCTCAAGCCCCGGACACATGC
>DYOU01000180.1 GCA_020720365.1 Candidatus Elulimicrobium sp. | reverse complement strand
AGCCAAAATGAGAAGCATTATCATCTTTGGAGTGTTGAAAGCAAAAAAATGGTATCAGAAAAAATATCCGCCTCATGAAGAGGGACTGAGCGGGTACGACTTTTTCTTAAAAATGGGGTTTTCTGTCGAGCACTAAATATGCGTCCCAAATATTCACCAATGATACCCAACACCAAGAGCTGCATGCCACTAAGAAACAAAATTATGGTAATCATGGAAGGATAACCTTTGACCGGATCGCCGAAAATCAGCGTTTTAGAGATAATAACCAGTCCATAGAAAAACGCCGCAGAGGCAATGATCAAGCCGAGATAACTGGAAATTTTAAGCGGCACAGCGCTGAAGGAGGTTATGCCTTCCAAGGCGAAATTCCACAATCGCCAGTAATTCCATTTGGTACAACCAGCTTCACGTGGGAAACGACGATAATATACTGCCTGCTGAGAAAAACCAACCCACGCAAACAGTCCCTTCATGAACCGGTGGCGTTCACGCAATTGTTTGAGGGCGTCCACCGCACGACGACTCATAAAACGGAAATCCCCGGTGTCAGCTGGAATATCCACATCGCTCATACCCCGGATAACCCGATAAAATGCATATGCCGTAAGTTTTTTAAAAGCGCTTTCACCCTCACGCTCCAAACGCTTACCGTACACAACGTCGATACCCTGACGCCAGATTTCAATAAATTGCAGGATCAATTCAGGTGGATCTTGCAGGTCAGCATCAATGATCACTACGCCTCCCGATCCACACGCATAATCCAGGCCAGCACTCATGGCAATTTCCTTGCCGAAATTTCGGCTCAAATCCAAGATAGTGACTCGCGTATCACGGCCTTGCAACCCCAGCAAGTACGCCAGAGTGCCATCGCAACTTCCATCATTAATATAAAGGATTTCAGAACTCATACCTACCGCATCCAGCACGGACGATATCCGTGCGTGAAATGCCGGCAATACATATTCTTCGTTATACACCGGAACCACCACAGAGAGTCGGGGTGGAAAAGCTTCAGATTTATTCATATATGCTCTGTTTGAAAAGTCCACTGGCTGTTGACAACGAAATTCAACAACAACACCAGACCAGTAGCAATAAATTGGGCGGCTAAATAATGAACAAACGCCA
>DYOU01000179.1 GCA_020720365.1 Candidatus Elulimicrobium sp. | reverse complement strand
TGTGGAACGGTCAAATTTCTCAATATGCTCCTTTCCGAATCTCATAAACATACGTAAGGCTGTGGGAGCTGTAAACATCACGGACACACCGTATTTCTGCACTTTTTCCCATATTATGCCCTGATGAGGATAATCAGGCGCGCCTTCCCTTATTAATATGGTGGCCCCTGCGCATAAAGGTCCGTAAACAATATAGGAATGACCCACAATCCATCCTATATCCGAGGTTGACCAGTATAAATCAGAATCCTTAACATCAAAAAATGCCTTTGTAAAATAATAGGTTGAAACCATATAGCCGCCATGCACATGCACAACTCCCTTTGGCTTTCCTGTGGTCCCGGATGTATAAAGCACAAAAAGAGGGTCTTCGGAATCCATTACCTCTGCGGCGCATTTATGGCTGTTTGCGTTTAATATCTCCCAGAAATCATCCTCTCCCTCATCTAACTCTATCACAGGCTGTTGCCTCCTGTGAACAATTACGGATTCAATAAAATCAAGGTCTTTTATCGCGTCATCTACTGTTGCCTTTAATCTGACCACCTTCCCCCTTCTATAACCAACATCCGCGCATATCACAGCCTTTGCCTTTGAATCCTCAATCCTTGACCTTAAAGAACCTGCGCCCATGCCTGCATAAACAACAGAATGTATGGCTCCTATCCTTGCGCAGGCAAGCATTGAAATCACGCCTTCTATTATTAAAGGCATATAAATTATGACTCTGTCGCCTTTTTTAATTCCCTTGGATTTTAAGGCATTGGCAAACTGGTTTACTCTATCCCTTAACTGACCGTAGGTTGCGACCTCTTCATCGCCTTTCTCTGAAAGCCATATAATGGCAACCTTGTTTCTTCTCCAAGAATCAGCATGCCTGTCAAGGGCATTAAGGGTTATATTGGTCTTGCCGTTTACAAACCACTTGTGATTGGGGATATCAATCTCCCTTACCTTTGTCCATAGAGAAAACCACTCAAGCTCATTTGCTATCTGTCCCCAGAAACCCTCAGGATCTCTTATGGAATAGGCATAAACACTTTCATAGTCTTTAATAAAGGCATTTTCCTTGACCCTTTGCGGCGCATCTATTTTATCTTTTATTTTAGTCAGGGCATCAATCTGGGATTCATAAT
>DYOU01000178.1 GCA_020720365.1 Candidatus Elulimicrobium sp. | reverse complement strand
GGGCTATGATTTTACTGGTCTCATGCGAGAAAGGTATAGCAAAAAGAAAACGCCTGTTCATCCCACCGACACGACCCTGGAAGACCAGTCAAAAAAAGTTGAAAATGATGTAGAGTTAAATGGAAATAAAACTTTTTCAATGGCTGACCTTGCCGGTGTTTTGATCACCAAAAAAGGAACCGGCGAAGAGGTTGACGCGCATCAAGAACTATTGCGTATTGATAGCGACATTGATATATTCAAGAAATTGATTCGCTGCATGGAAGGGGCATGACCCGTTGCATCCTGGTGGCTCTGGGTAAAATGCCTGGTTAGGACAACATGGCCTTTAATTTATAAGGAACAACAATGATCACACTACCAGAATTTGCTGTCCAGGGCTTTATGACCCTATTATTTGGGATTGCATTTTACGCATTCCGCCGTGAGCTTCAGTCAATTCAGAACGAATTGGCGGATATCAAGAGCGATTATCGAAATGAGATTCAAAATATTAAGAGTGATTACAACAAAGATATTCAGGAGTTGCATATCAGCCTGAAGGAGCGTGCGGCAGCTGCCCATGGACGCATTACTGACCGGGACAATCAGCACAAAGAAGACCTCTGTTCCATGAGGCGTCAGCATAAAGAAGATATGAAAGAGCTTTTGGCTCTTATGACTCCAAAACAATTTTGTGATGGCACCCAAAAACTCTGGCAGGAACGCTTTGAGCACCTCATGGCCCAAAATAAGCGGGAACATGACTATTTAATTGAGCGGGTTGTGCAATGGGACGCACGAATGGATGAGATAACCGAATGCCTGAAGAAGATGGCAAGGGAAGAGGCATGTTAAATCAGATAATGTTGAACTGCCTATACAGGGCCAGAAATTGGGAAGATTATCAATACATCCTTATCAACATGCGGCGATACCGCAGGCAGAATTTGAGGTGGAGATGACTTGTCAAAACTGTGGATGCCGGTTGGCGCCGGGCGCAACGGAGTGCCCGTGTTGCGGCTGCGAGGTGGATTGTGATTGTTGATAGAGATAGGCCGGTGCAGGGCGCATCGGGCAAAGAAACATGAGGGGGGAAATGAGCTATTGCACTGGCCTTCCCGGTTGGTTGTGCACATACGACCGAGCCGGAGTGTGC
>DYOU01000067.1 GCA_020720365.1 Candidatus Elulimicrobium sp. | reverse complement strand
CTGACCAGAAATCTGTTGTAAAGTCGTCTTTGTTGCAGTTCTAATTCGGAGTTCGTGGATTAAATAAACAACAATAATTCATTCTCTTTCCCCGGTTTTTCAGTACAATCAATGTATGATGAATATAAGGTCGAACGGGATACTGTGTCATATATCTTCATTGCCATCGGTTTATGGGATAGGTGATCTTGGCCCGAAGGCATATGAGTTTGTGGATTCATTAAGTTACGCGGGACAGTCCTGGTGGCAAGTTCTTCCTTTAAGCCCGATTGATAATGCATTGGGAAACTCACCCTACAGTAGTTTTTCTGCATTTGCTTTTAATACGCTCCTGATTAGCCCGGAACAGTTGGTTAAGAGGGGATTTCTTTCATACGCAGATATTCAGCCTTTTGAGACAGCTTTTTCAGATCAGATTGATTATGAGCAAATTTATACCAAGAAGGCGGCGTTGATTGATTTAGCTTTTCATCGGTATCTGCAGCGGCGGTTCCCATTGAAGGCTTTTGAGGATTTCTGTCTGCAGCGGGCATTGTGGCTGGATAATTACGCGGATTTTGTTGTTTTAAAGAAGATGTTTGGTAATGTTTGCTGGGTGGAGTGGCCTGAAGAATATCGTAATCGTCATTGGCCGTCATTAGAACATATTCGATTGATCAAGAAAGAGGAGATTTTAAGGGAAAAGTTTGCGCAGTATCTTTTTTATAGTCAGTGGATGTCGCTTCAGCAGTACTGTTCGGTTAAGGGAGTTGGGATCATTGGGGATATTCCGATCTATGTGAATTATGACAGTGTTGATGTTTGGGTGCATCCGGAATTTTTTAAATTGGATTCTTTACGGCGACAAACTTTTGTTGCAGGTGTCCCGCCGGATTATTTTAGCAAAGATGGTCAGCGTTGGGGAAATCCAGTCTATGACTGGAGTGCGCTTCGTTCAGATGGTTTTTCCTGGTGGATTGAACGTGTTCGTCACAACTTAACTTGCTTTGATGCGATCCGGATCGATCATTTTCGCGCGTTTGCTCAATGTTGGGAGATCCCTGTTGAGGAGAAGACGGCGATCAAAGGGGCCTGGAGAGATGTCCCCGGAATAGAACTTTTTACTGTTATTAAAAATCATTTTTCGCGGCTGCCTATTATTGCGGAGGATTTAGGGATCATTACGCCTGATGTGGATGCTTTAAAAGAACATTTTGGTTTTCCGGGGATGCGAGTTCTGATGTTTGCTTTTCATAATGACTATAAGAAAAGTCGCGATTTACCAGATAATTATACCCTTGAGAGTGTTGTATATACAGGAACACATGATAATAATACGGTTTGCGGTTGGTTTGAGGCAGACATGACTGAGCTGGAGAAGAAGAACTTTCAAGATTATGTTGGAGTGAATTTTGAACATCAGGATATCCATTGGGCGATGATTCGTTTGGCGATGGCTTCAATTGCTAATACGTGTATAATTCCGCTACAGGATCTGATAGGAGCGGACGAGAAGGCGAGAATGAATAACCCGTCGACTTTAAAAGGTAATTGGGGTTGGCGTCTTAACAAACAGCTCCTCAATTCGAAGATATGGGAACAATTACGTCAATTAACCGTTCATTCAAAGCGAATGATATTGCAATGAGTAATAGAAAATATATTGTTGGTCTTCTTATTCTTCTGTGTTTAAGCGGTTGTAATTTCTTTTCTAAAAGATCCGTTCAGTCTCGGTTGGTACAGCCGGTTCTTGGTCAGGAAGTCGCAATGACAGTGATCCGGGAAGACTTGTGGAGTACAGGGGGGAAGCTTGTTTTTATTCCATTTATACCTGGTTCGAGGGCAGAGGCGGGTCAACTGGTTGATCGTCTTTCGTTAATGATCCTTAAAGGCGCGATTGAAGCCTTTTCAGATAAGAGCGGCGTTTTTCAGTTGATGACTGAAGAAGATGTGAATTTGGCGGAATTGATTTTAGATGGGCGAATTGAGGAATTTAGTTTGGCAGGTAAGTGGAGTGGCGTTGGTTTAGGCAGGAAGGAGTCAACGTTAACAGTAAAAGGAGAAATACGCGAACGTAGAACGGGTGCAGTTGTGGCCATAATATTTGCTTCGAGGTCTTTCAAGAAGTTAAAAGATTCAGATCAGGTTGCTTATGCGTTGGGGCGTGCAATAGCTGAAAAGGTACAACATTAATCGTATGGCTAAGATCGTAATTACCGGCGGAGCCGGGTTTATTGGCAGTTGCTTGCTTTCCTGGTTTAATAGCCATGGACATAAAGATATTATTGTTGTTGATCATTGGGATGCTGAGGGGTTAAAGAAGCTTAATTTACAGGGTAAAGAATACGAAGCTTATTACGATAAGGAAGATTTCTTAAAACAGGTCATTTCTGGCAAAGGCCCGAAGGGTATTGAATATATCTTTCATATGGGAGCTTGTTCTTCAACGATGGGTCAAGACAGAGGTTATTACTTAAGAAATAATTTTGAATATTCGTGTCATATGGCTCATTGGTCGATAGAAACAGGAGCGAGGTTTATTTATGCCAGTTCTGCGGCTACGTATGGAAATGGAGAGAACGGATATACAGCTGATCGCTTTTCGATCCTGCCGTGTCGTCCTTTGAATTATTATGGTGAGTCCAAGCAGTTATTTGATGAGTGGGTTTTACACAATAATCTGTATGATCGTATTGTGGGGCTTAAATTCTTTAATGTATTTGGTCCTAATGAGTATCATAAAGGGGATATGAGAAGTGTCATTGCCAAAGCTTATGATCGCGTGATGGCAGAAAGAAAGATGATATTATTCAAATCGCATCAGGAAGGCTATTCCGATGGTGAACAGAAGCGTGACTTTGTTTATGTGAAAGATGTTATTGATGTGATCATCTTTTTTATGCAGAATCCTGCTGTGAATGGAATATTTAATGTGGGTACTGGAGTTGCCCGGACGTGGAATGATCTTGCGCGGGCATTGTTTTCGGCTGTCGGAATACTACCAGTGATTGAGTATGTGGATATGCCTGAGAGCTTGCGTTCAAAGTATCAGTATTTTACCCAGGCTGATATGGGAAATCTTTATAAAGCGGGCTTTACCCGGCCTTTTATGACACTGGAAGATTCAGTGGCCGATTATGTGAATTATTTGAAATGTCGGACTATATTATAGGAGATCATATGGAAGTTATATTCATCCTGGTTCTTATTGTTCTATCGGCTGTTGGGGTTTTGGGATGGCTCTTTTATTCATTGAAGAAGCATGAAGTATTGGCTGTTGAAGAAACGGCTGTTCCTATCCAGGATATTAATGAAGTCATTGTTTCTTCGGTAAATTCTGTACATGAGAAGGCTCCTGCTTTAAAAGAACCTGAGCCAGTTAAGCCATTTGATATGGATCTTAGTCTTGCGGATGGAACATTGCATGAATATCCGGTTCGAGAGGATAATGATTTGATCCAGCGATTAAAAGAGGAAGTGAAAAATACTCGTGAGAAAGCGGTTGTTCAATCCAGGAACGCTATTGAAGTGATTAATAAACTCAGAGATGAGAACGAGGCTTTACGCCGGAATATTGAACACTTGGAAAAGAAAGATTTGCCATCGGGAACGAATGCTGCAGTGGCTGTATCAATAGCAGAGAATGAAGAAAAGTTGATTGCGTTTATTCGTTCAGAGTATGAACAGCAATTAAATGTTCTTTTTCAAGAGATTGAGGTGTTGAAGAAAGACAATGAAGCATTGCGTTCGTCGCATTCAGTTCAAGCGGAAAGTGTTTCGGCACATTCTTTTTTGAATGCCGAAGCGGTTGAAGCGTTAAAAGAGAATATGGATGTCTTGCGCAGTGATAGGGCTAAAATAGAAGCGAGGATTGAGGAATTGGAAGGAGATGCTTTGCAGTCTAAGGAGAAGAATGAATTTCTTCAATATGAGCTTACCAAAAGTCGTGCCCAGGCGATTGGGGTAGAGCGTATTTATGATAATGCGCGGAAAAAATTTGAAGGGCTTGCAAGGGATGCTTATGATATTGAACAAAATAATGTAGTTTTAAAAAGACAAGCTAATATTCTGGAGAAGGGGTTGATGGATTTCAAACGTTTGAATGCGGAGTTATTGAAGCGCGAAAAACTGAATCAATATGAGTTAGAGAATAACCAGACGCAATTGAGTGATCTGGAGAATATTTATCAGACTTTTCGTGATCGATTAGAGAATGCAGGAGTGACGGTTGATCCCTTTACGAGGGATAATAGCTGATTTTATTTCGCAGCTGCTTTCAATGAATAAGCAGTTGAATCTTGATTAACTTTTGTTATAATCTCAATTCATGTTTATTAAACTAGTACTTGTTTCTACCAGTATTCTAATTTTAAGTGGCTGTGCGTCAATAAAGGATGCGCCTAGGAATATTCTTGGTTTTTCAAGAAAAGATATTATTGCTGCGCGCGATGATGCGATGTTTCAGGTTTATCAAGCTGGTCAGGTTGAAGTTTTTGCTGTTGTTGAAGAGATCGTTAAAGTTGAATATGTTCTTTTTACCAGAGATGAGATCCGTGGGTTTATTATGCTTATGGGTATTCCTGGTGTTGTTGATACGACTGAAGTTGGTATTTTTGTGACACCCCTTGGATTTGAAAAGGGTGTGAAAGTAGAGTTGTCATCAAGGAGTCTGCCGGCAAAGAAGGTCGTGGCGGCACTGCTTTTCAGTAAACTTGGCGAGAAGTTGAATAAGATTTGACCGTGATATTTATTGTCCGTGGGTCGGTAGCTCAGTTTGGGAGAGTGCCTCGTTCGCAATCGCTTCAACCCGAAATCCGCAACACTTTGCATTTCTTGTAATTAGGTTAATTACCAATAAGTTATAACAATTCGTGTTTGGCACAGATTGATACAGTTTAGTCTATTTTGACCCGGGATCGCCTCGCTGTCAACAAGTAGTTGTCTTTATCGCTCGTCGGTATTTTTCGAGCGCCTTGCTGGAACCGGGGAAATTCGTATTGAGATTCGGTGTTATGTGCTGATGCAGTGCTTGGAATGTGCTCTAAACTTCTGACGATAATTAGGGGTTCTTATTTTTTTCGTGATCTAAAATCTTTATTTAATAAGTAGTCGATCCTGAAAAAGCGTTTTTATAATCCGACGGTCAGCTTGCTATGGGTCGCCGTACCCATTTCCAGACACAAAATCCATTCCTGAACCAAGGCACAAAAAGCCCTCCAGAGCTTTTTGAAGTGTATCCATCCGGCGAAAGCATCTGGCGTACGAATTAAATTCAGTTAAGATTCCTTCATCATTAACCATTGATGGAGGATCGCTGTGAATAATCCCACTCAAAATAAATACCGTACTGATATTGCCAGTTAAGAACTGGCGCCAAAAGATCACCGAGCAACAAGCCAGCGGTCAAGCGCCGGGCACATTTTGCCGACAAAGGAGCATTTGCTCGAGCGGATTCTATGCCTGGCGCAAGAGGCTGGGTATGAATGGATCAATCTCAAGATCTGTTGTGAAATGCCAGCCATCATTACCAGAACCGCTGAAATCGCATCCGGCTCCAGGGTTTCCGCGGATCGACCCTGCGGCAGGAACGGAGATCCTGAAAGGCCCATGATCGATCAAGGTTCCTTGATTCTATGGATCGAAACGCCCGGATGGTCATAGACGAGCTCCGGGAAGACTCGTTAAGCGGGGATTGGTTTGTTTTTCTCGGAGCGGACCGCCGGAAGATCAAGGTGCTTTACTGGGAGCGCGATGGATATGCGCTTTGGTACAAGCGGCAGGAGCAGGGCAAGTTCGTATTGCCGGGCGATGAGAATGCCTGGATCGACCGGACGGCATGGGTGCATTTACTGGAAGGCGTGAAGGCAGACATTATCAAGCGTCAACCGCGCTATCAGCCATCTCAGCATCGGATTGATCGCCC
>DYOU01000066.1 GCA_020720365.1 Candidatus Elulimicrobium sp. | reverse complement strand
TTCTCAGTGGATTTTCAAAGAGCCAAATAGTGACTTTTGCGCTTTTGCCTTTAAAGAATTTATTGGCTGAATTTAGGCGGTAAAATTGAGGATATGCGTATGATAGTGATCATAGATTACGGATTAGGTAATCTGAATTCAATTGCCAATATGTTCAAGAGAGTGGGTGTACAGGCCGCAATTTCATCCGACCCTGAAATAATAGCGGCAGCCGATAAATTGGTACTGCCCGGAGTTGGCGCATTCGACGCAGGTATGCGTAACTTGAACGAGAGCGGACTACTTCCAGTACTTAATAAATGCGTCCTGGAGCGGAAAATCCCTGTGCTTGGTTTATGTCTGGGGATGCAATTAATGGCCCGGGAAAGCGAAGAAGGACAAATTCCTGGTTTGGGTTGGCTGGATGCCAGCGTGGTAAGGTTTAATATCCCGGATGATCAACGACAGCTCAAAATTCCTCACATGTCCTGGAATACACTGGAGATACAGAAGGCGCATCCGCTTTTCAGCGAAATGGTGGATGAGCCGCGCTTTTACTTTGTACATTCTTATCATCTTTTGTGCCATCAGGCGGAGGATGTCCTGGCCCGGACAGAATACGGTTATCGTTTCGACTCGGTTGTTGCCAGGGGAAATATCATGGGGGTACAGTTCCACCCGGAAAAAAGTCATAAGTTTGGGATGCGTTTGCTAAAGAATTATGCGGAGGTAATCTGATGTATCGTCCGCGCGTCATTCCTGCCTTGTTACTCCGAAACCGTGGATTGGTAAAAACGGTCAAATTCAAAGACCCCAAATACCTTGGCGACCCGATCAATATTGTCCGTATCTTTAATGATAAAGAAGTGGATGAGCTGGTTTTTCTGGATATCAGCGCCACCAATGAAAAGCGCCGGCCGCCTTTTGACTTGCTCGCCAACATTACGAGCGAATGTTTCATGCCGCTGGCATACGGCGGCGGTATACAAAACATGGACGATATAAAGACCTTGTTTACACTTGGCATTGAAAAGGTCATTCTCAATACAACTGCCATGGAAAACCCCGGACTGATTACCCGCGCCGCGGAATTTGGCGGCAGTCAGGCAATTGTCGTTTCGGTGGATGTTAAGAAAAATTTCCTTGGACGTTATGAAGTATTTACCCACAGTGGGCAAAAAGGGACAGGATATGATCCGGTCAGGTATGCGGCGGAATTGGAAAAACGAGGCGCGGGCGAATTATTTTTGAATTCGATTGACCGCGACGGAACCATGTTGGGGTATGATATCCCCCTCATCAAAAGTGTGACTCAGGCAGTGTCCATTCCGGTGATTGCCTGCGGCGGCGCTCATCGGGTAGAGGATTTTGGCGAAGCGATAAAATCTGCCGGGGCGTCGGCTGTGGCTGCCGGGAGCATGTTCGTGTTCCAGGGAAAACATCGGGCGGTATTGATCACGTATCCGACTCGTGAAGAGATCGAGCAAGTTCTTAACTAATTTGGACGAGGAAGGCTATTTTGACAAAAAAATACCAGATATGTGTGCGTTGCATCATGGACACAACTGATCCTGATATTAGCTTCGATGAGAACGGTGTCTGTAACCATTGCCACCAGCATGACTTTCTTATCAGTAAACTGCCTGCCGGTGTCAACGCCGATAAAAAACTTGAACAGATTGTTGAGCAGATAAAACGGGCTGGCAGGGGAAAAGAGTATGACTGTGTGATTGGCGTGAGTGGAGGCGTTGACAGTACATTTGTGGCGCTCAAGGCCAGGGAATTTGGGCTGAGACCTCTGGCTGTGCATCTCGATAATGGTTGGGATTCGGAATTGGCTGTCAGTAATATTCAGAAGACATTAGATAAGCTCAGCATAGAATTATATACATATGTGATTGATTGGGAGGAATTTAAAGACCTTCAACTGTCGTTTTTATATGCTTCGACCCCCGATTCCGAGATTCCGAGCGATCATGCGATTGCCTCCATAATGCGCCAGATGGCCAGCCAAATTGGAGTTGGGTATATTCTTGCCGGGGATAATGTTCGCACGGAAACGCATCTCCCGGCTGCCTGGTCGCAGGGGCACAGGGATTGGAAATATGTTTACAGTATCCAGAAAATGTTTGGTCATCGTGAACTAAAATCTTTCCCTCACATGGATTTTTTGACTTATAACCGATATCGTTTAACGCAAAAACTGATCGAAATATTGAATTATGTTGATTATTCCAAAAAGGACACCCTGCCAATTCTTGAAAAGGAGCTTGGGTGGCAGTACTACGGCGGCAAGCATTATGAATCTATTTACACAAGGTTTTATCAGGGCTATATCCTGCCGAAAAAGTTTGGCTATGATAAACGCCGATCGCACCTTTCCAGTGTGATTTGTGCCGGAGAAATAACCAGAGAAGAGGCATTGGTGCAGATTTCTGATAACCCGTATCCGGAAAAATTGCAGCAGGAGGACAGGGAGTATGTCATTAAAAAGTTCGATCTCACTGATTCAAAATTTGATGAGATCATGCGCCTGCCGATAAAGTCCTTTTGGGATTACCCATCATATGAAAAGTTTTACGCCAACCCGATCTATCGTAATCTACGGGCTGTTTACAGAAATTTTAACCGATGAAAGAACCCATGTCCAAGGAAAGTATCCATCCTTTTCGCACGCTTTTCATTGTTGACGGCGCTCTTGATCGGCCCTTGTTGCATTCCCAGGGAATTCCTCTTTTAAGGCGTTTCAGCGAGAAAGGTATGGACTGTTCTGTGCTGAGCTTTGAAGATTCCAAAGATAGCATGGAAGGTCGGTTGGGACAGGAATTGGCAGCGAAGAGAATCGTTTGGTTGCCGGTCATTGTTGCTAAAGCTTCATCAAGCCGGCAACGAATCCTGGTAATCTTATCCGGATTTGTTCAATCCTTTAAGTTTTGCTGGCGGCAGCGAATTAATGTGGTTCATTGTCGCAGTTATCGCCCGGCGTTTATCGGCAGCTTAATAAAGCTATTCCTGGGGAGTGGTTTTCTCTTTGATATGAGAGGCTTTTTAATTGATGAGCTTGTGGCAGACGGCCGTTGGAATGGGACTGGTTTAAAATATCGTATTGCCAAACGGGTTGAGCAATTCCTGATCCTCAGTGCGGATGCAATTACTGTGACATCCCCCCAGTTTAGGGAAATTGTACTTTCCTTGCCATATTTTCCGGCTTCACGAGCCGATAAAGTTATTACCATTCCAAATTGCGCCGATGTCAACCGTTTTTCACTTGTAGGTGCAGAGCGTCGCCGGATTCTAAGGGCGAAGTTGGGATGGGATGGACGTTTGGTAGCTGTTTTTGCGGGTGACGCTATCCGTTATCGGGATACTCTTGATGAAATAATCAGTTTCTTTGACGTATTAAAGTCTGCTCGCCCGGACGCTTATCTGGTTCTCGCCGTGACCGGGAATCCTGATAACATGAAACCAGAGAGATTATTAATGCTTGGAAGTCAAAACTTTAAAGTTGTTTCAGTGCCGCCCCAGGACATGCCTGATTATTTGGCGGCTGCGGACATTGGGTTATCCTTCTTGAAAAATAAAAACTTTTCCATTGCAATCACCAGCCCGATAAAATTCGCCGAATATTTATCCTGCGGGCTGCCTGTGGTGATCAACCCGGGGATTGGCGATACTGGACGGATTGTTGAGCAGTACAAAGTAGGTGTTGTGATTGATCGGCAAAAACCGGAGCAGGTAAAATCAGGGGTGTCCGCTTTGTTGGAAATGATTGCAACGGATCCCGATTTGCGTCAGCGTTGTCATGAAACTGCTGAACAAGAATTGAGTCTTGATTTGTCTGTTGAGCGGTACGCAACTGTTTATCAGGAAGTCGCTAAGGCAAGTAAGAGGCATTAAACTCATGACAAATTTACACTTTATTCGTCGTACTTCTTGCCCGGCCTGCGAGGACACAACCCTTCGCGAGATTTAGCGTCGTTCTTATCAGTATCCGTCTTTAATGCGGAATTTGGAACAAGCATATGCCGCTGTAGGTAAAATTGAATACGCCTATTTGAAGGATGCTGAGTTTGTGTTGGCGCAATGTGCAACGTGCCAACTCGTGTTTCAGATCGAGATACCGGATGATTTTTTGATGATTAAGTTGTATGAGGAGTGGATCGATCCGCAAATTACCTTTCGGCAACATATTGAGGAGAATTCGGCTGCGTATTACGACCGTGTTGGATCAGAAGTGGCGGCGTTGATATCCATATTTCATCGCTCACCACACTCTCTGAAATTTTTGGATTTTGGGATGGGTTGGGGAGAATGGTTGCGTCTGGCGCGCGCTTTTGGGGTGCAGGCCTACGGCGCTGAATTGTCACAGACGCGGATTGCGTTCGCGAAATCACAAGGTTTGCCGATAGTAACATGGGATGAAATTGCCACCCAACAATTTGATCTGATTTACGCGGATCAAGTATTTGAACACCTTTCTCAACCGCTAATTACTTTGCAAAACCTTGCTCGGGCGCTTAAGCCGGGTGGTTTTTTGAAAATTGGCGTACCGGATGGAGGTGATATTCATCGTCGCTTACGTGTTGATGATTGGAATGCACCTGATGGCACCCGTAATTCACTCAATGCGGTATTTCCTTTAGAACATATTAATTGCTTCAACCGCAGCGCTTTGCTGGCGATGGGCGCCAGAGCAGGTCTGAGACCAGTCCGTATTCCACTATTTTTGCAATACTCCCATCTTATTTTGGGATCATCCAGTGAAATTCTCAAAAGCTTGGGGCGACCATTACTTCGAGATGTGTTGCTGCGCGGCAACTATGTGCTATTCACTTGCCCATGACTCAGCCCCTCGTCTCTATCGGCTTGGTGACTTGGAATAGCGCGGCATGTCTGCCTGCGACGTTGGAAGCATTGACGCAACAACGTTACCCGGCCGTTGAGATCGTTGTGGTGGATAATGCTTCTACGGATGACTCTGTAAATAGGGCGCAAGCCTATTTTCCAAATGCGCAGTTGATATTGAATCCTGAAAATCGTGGATTTTGCGGTGGGCACAATCAGTCCATCCACGCTTCCCACGGTATATATTACATAGCGCTCAATCCGGATGTCGTGATGAATCCAAATTACATCTCTGCACTGGTTGACGCGCTGGAATCCCACCCCGAATGTGGATCGGCGGCTGGCAAACTGCTTCAAGCGCCTGGCATAATTGATTCGACCGGGTTATTTATTAACCGCCGTCGTCAGCAGTATCTACGCGGGCATGGCGAAGCAGATCAAGGGCAGTACGATACACCGGGTGAAGTTTTTGGAGTGGATGGCGCAGCGCCTCTTTATCGCCGTGAAATGCTTGAAGATATTAAAATCAACGGGCAGTACTTTGATGAGATTTTTTTTGCGCATAAGGAAGATGTTGACCTTGCCTGGAGGGCGCGCCTTTTGGGTTGGGGCTGCTGGTACACCTCCAGCGCCGTTGCGTTTCACGAACGCAGTTTCAAGCCCGGCCAGCGTAAGATTGTGTCCCCAGCAATCAGGGTGCATGCCATCAAGAATCGTTATCTATTGCTTATCAAGAATGAGTTGCCCGCAGGTTGGTTTCGAGACGGACTTCAGATACTTTGGTATGACTTGAAAATATTTGTTTATATATCTTTATTTGAGCGATCTTCATTAAAAGCTGTTGGTATACTCTGGCAAAATTGGTCAAGAGTCTGGGATTGGCGCAAAAAGATTCGTCGGCGTATGCGTGTTAAGCCGATTGAAATATTGTCCTGGTTTAAATAAAGGTGATTGTGATGACTGACATCATTGGCGCGCGAGTTGACTTTACTAGTTACATTGATGCGACACGGCAGGTGCTTCGCTGGTCTCAAGTTGGTGAAAGCCGTTATGTTTGTGCCGCTAATGTGCATGTTCTTATGGAAGCCCGCGACT
>DYOU01000017.1 GCA_020720365.1 Candidatus Elulimicrobium sp. | reverse complement strand
GAATTAGGACATTTTTGATTTGGTAGAACTAGGACATTTTCAATTTGGCTGGACACGGTATTTATTATTACTTTCTTTTTACAGATCTCCTGTTAAAATATCCCCCTTATGATATCAGCGAATAATATTTCTCTTCAGTTTGGTTCCCGCAAGTTATTTTCAGCGGTGAACATTGTCTTTAGTCCTGGTAACTGTTATGGCTTGATCGGGGCGAATGGTTCAGGAAAGTCTACTTTCTTGCGGATTCTTTCCGGAGAAATCGATTCTACGGAGGGTGAAGTCGTCGTGACGCCGGGGCAGCGCATTTCGGTCTTGAAACAGGATCAGTTTGCGTACGATGAATATACTTCGTTGATGACAGTGATGATGGGCCATAAAAGGCTGTTTGATGTCATGGTTGAGAAAGATGCGATTTATGCCAAGCCTGATTTTTCAGATGCGGACGGGATGCGCGTATCTGAACTGGAAGGCGAGTTTTCAGATATGAATGGTTGGACAGCGGAGTCTGACGCGTCAAAGTTGCTGAATGAATTGGGTATTCCTGAAGAGTTTCATGCGGTCCCTATGAAGCAGCTGGAAGCAGGTCAGAAGGTCCGGGTTCTTTTGGCACAGGCTCTTTTTGGAAGTCCGGATATTCTTTTGCTCGACGAACCGACAAATCACCTTGATGTTGAAACGTGCATGTGGCTGGAAGATTTTCTTTGTAAGTTTGAGAATACAGCGATCATTGTTTCTCATGACCGTCACTTTCTCGATAATGTATGTACGCATATTGCGGATATTGATTTTGGAAAGATCCAGTTGTATTCGGGAAACTATACATTCTGGTCTGAATCGAGTCAGCTTGTTCTGCGGCAACGGTCAGAAGCGAATCGGAAGAATGAGGATAAGCGTAAAGAGATCCTGGATTTTATTGCCCGGTTCAGTGCTAACTTATCTAAATCCCGTCAAGCTACCAGCCGTAAGAAAATGCTTGAAAAACTGACGATTGAAGAAATTAAACCTTCTTCCAGAAAATACCCCTTCGTCGGATTCGACCAGGAAAGGGAGGCGGGGAATGACCTTTTGTCGATTGACGGTCTTTCTATGGCCATAGATGGCCAGGTGATAATTCCGAAATTGAATATTAATATTGAGAAAGGCGATAAAGTTGCCTTTGTCGGCCCTGCGGATTTGGTCAAAACAACGCTTTTTCAGATATTAATGGGAGAGCTTACGGGTTTTACCGGGATATTTAAGTGGGGTTTTTCTACGAAACGGGCGTATTTCCCGAAGGATAACGCTAAATATTTTAACAGTGAACTGACGATCATTGACTGGTTGCGTCAGTTTTCCGATGATACCAGTGAGAATTTTATTCGCGGTTTTCTCGGGAAGATGCTTTTTAGCGGCGAGGACTCCCTTAAATATGTGAATGTCCTCTCAGGCGGAGAGAAAGTCCGATGCATGCTTTCACGCATGATGCTCCTTAAACCGAATGTGCTGGTGATGGATGAGCCGACGAATCACCTGGATCTTGAGTCTATTTCTGCATTAAACAAAGGGATGGAACGTTTTCGCGGGACCATTCTTTTTTCTTCCCATGACCATACCTTGGTTCAGACGGTTGCCAATCGTATCATAGAAGTTACTCCCAAGGGGTGTATTGACCGATCCGGGACGACTTTTGACGAATATCTTGCCGATGAACGGTTAAAGCAAATGCGGCATCAGCTTTATTCTTGATTTTCGTTTGTAGGGTTGTTATATTCGGATAATTCATTGATTCATTTGAATAACATTGAATTCCTGTGAAAGATTAAGGGTCGATATGAATAAAGTCACTATTGCGCTTCTACAGCATTCCTGCGGGGATAATGTCAGCAAGAATCTGGACAAAGCCCTTGGAATGATCGATTCTGCCGCTCGAAAAGGGGCGCAGATCATTGCGACACAGGAGCTTTTCAAATCCCGGTATTTTTGTCAGCAGGAGTCGTATGATTTCTTTAGGCTGGCAGAGCCGGTGACGGAAAGGTCTGTGACGATAAAAGAGCTGTCTTTGTTAGCCAAGAAGCGAAAGGTCGTTATTGCGGCGTCTTTATTTGAGAGAGTGGCCGGAGGTGTTTATTATAATACAACAGCGGTTTTGGATGCGGATGGAAAGTATTTAGGGAAGTACCGCAAGATGCATATTCCCGACGACCCTCAATTTTACGAGAAGTTTTATTTTGCTCCGGGAGACCTGGGGTATAAAATGTTCAAGACAAGATATGCGGATATTGGGGTCTTGATCTGTTGGGATCAATGGTATCCTGAAGCCGCCCGGTTAACGGCCTTGATGGGAGCTCAAATTATTTTCTATCCGACTGCGATCGGTTGGCTTCCGGCGGATAAGAAAGAATATGGAGAGCGTCAGCATGCTTCCTGGGAAACGATCCAGCGATCGCATGCGATTGCCAATGGCTGTTTTGTCGCTGCCGCCAATCGTATCGGCCGTGAGCCTAATTCGGAGAAGGGCAAAGAGGGGATTGAATTCTGGGGGCAGAGTTTTGTGGCGGACCCTTATGGGAGTATCCTCAAACGTTCTTCTACGGAGAAAGAAGAAGCTTTGATCGTAGCCATTGATCTGGATGTTATAGAGACCAAACGCGTACAGTGGCCTTTTTTGCGAGACCGCCGGATCGATAGTTACGGCGGGATCTTAAACCGGTTTAATGAAGAATAATATGTCTTTTTCCAGTTTGTCGGCTCAAGGATACCGGATGCCTGCTGAGTGGGAGCCTCACCGTGGGACATGGCTTTCCTATCCGCATAATCCTAAAAGTTTCTTTACGGCGCTTAAAGGTGCCCAGGATGCTTTTGCGGATATGGTGATGCATCTGGCCAGGGTTGAAGAAGTGCATATTAATGTGAATGATGACGGGATGGAACGAACGCTTGTCCGGAGGCTGGAAAGACGCAAGGTTTCAGGGAATGTTTTTATGCATCGATTTCCTACCAATGATGCCTGGTGCCGTGATCACGGCTGTTTGATCTTGAAGAATCACAAGACCGGTCGAATGCTGGCCACAGATTGGATCTTTAATGCGTGGGGCGGAAAATATCCATCGGCAAAAGATAATCGTATTGCCAGGAAAATGGCAGGATTTCTGGGGATAGATTGTATTTCTTTTCCTGTTGTAATGGAGGGGGGATCCCTGGAGGTGAACGGGCAGGGGCTTTTGTTAACAACACAACAGTGCCTTTTGAATAAAAATCGTAATCCACAGTTCAATAAAAAGCAGATCGAGTTGATATTGAAAAGTAGTTTGGGTGTAAAGAAAATATTGTGGCTAAAAGATGGTATTGTGGGGGATGATACCGATGGACATATTGATGATATTGCCCGTTTTACCGATATTAATACGATTGTCACTGTTGTTGAATTGAATAAAGAGGATAAAAATTACAGGATTTGTGAAGAGAATTTATCGCTTTTACGTTCATTCACTAATTTGGAAGGTAAGCCTTTCCGTGTGGTCTCGCTGCCTATGCCTAAACCTGTTTATTATCGGAAGAATGAACGGCTTCCGGCCAGTTATGCTAATTTCTATGTGGCGAATGGGATTGTGCTCATGCCGGGCTTCGGTTGTGCGCAGGACAAAGAAGCGGCCCGGATTCTGAAAGGCCTTTTTAAAGGCCGCAAGATTGTCACTGTTGACGCATCAGCTATAATTGTTGGGTTGGGGACGTGTCATTGCTTGTCACAGCAGATCCCGCAGTTTTAGGAAGGGCCTGAAAAAGGTTAAAAAGGAGGCTAAGTGGTTACTGAACAAATAACTATTTTGTGTGTTGATGATGAGACGATTATTCTGAAGAGTTTGAATCGTTTATTGAGGTCGGCGAATTATAACGTTCTTTTAGCCGAGAGCGGCCCTAAGGCGTTAGAGATTCTGGAAGCTCAGCACGTTGATCTTCTCATTGTTGATCAGCGGATGCCCTTTATGACAGGGTCTGATTTTTTACGTATTGCGCACAGTAAATTGCCCGGGGTCGTGAGTATTATGCTTTCGGGGTATAGTGATTTCGATAGCCTGGTAGCGGCAGTGAATTATGGGGAGATATTCCGGTTTGTCGCAAAACCCTGGGACAATGCAACTCTTTTGCAAGTGGTGACAGCAGCTCTCGACGGCAGAAAGTCAAAACAGTTAGCAGAGGATATTATTCAGGGGATCAATTCTCTCGCCAATGAAGTGAAGGATGTTAGGATTGAAACCACGCCAACGCATTCGGGTGTTAATGTCCGGGTGATGGAAGGCGGGAGAATATTTACGGAGAAAGTGATCCTGGCTTTACTTAATAATGTCTTTGATACGCTGGGAGTTAGTCAGGATGAACGGATCATGAAAGTCTCAGGAATGGTGACACAGAACAAGGGGAAGGTTATCTTGTTTATTAATGTTGGTCAGGGTATTATGATGAATATTGAAATGCCGGTGGAAAAGATTTAATTAATAAAACGCCCCCTGGGGGAATCGAACCCCCATCCCAAGCTCCGGAGGCTTGTGCTTTATCCGTTAAGCTAAGGGGACAGCAGAACGAATTCTAACATACCATTATGAAAAAGCGAGGAGATATTTATGTGCGGTGAAAAAAAAGACAAGACTGAAGTAAAAAAAGGTTTTTGGGCCAATCTTTTGGATAAACTGGACAAGAAGATGGAAGATAAAGCCAATTCCGGTGGATGCTGCTGCTCGGGTGGGAATAAGAATAAGGGCTCCAAGTGCTCTTAACTTTCAGCCGGTGGGTGGCTTTTGATATATTGAAGCTGTCCGTAGATTCCCGTCTGGGAGAGACTGTTCAGTTTTTTATTTATGATGTTATAAAGATCAATGTGATGCTTTTTGCGCTGATTTTTATTATAGCGGTCCTTCGCTCATTTATTCCTTTAGAGAAGATAAAACGATGGTTGGAGCTTCCGGGTTGGTGGGGCTGTGTGTTGGCGGCCTTGTTTGGAGCGATCACACCATTTTGTTCTTGTTCATCCATTCCTGTATTTCTGGCTTTTCTGAAAGCTGGGGCCCCTTTGGGAGTCATGCTATCGTTCTTAATTACTTCTCCGATTATTAATGAGTATCTGGTCGTGCTTATGTTGAGCGCTTTCGGATGGAAGATTACGGCGGTCTATGTGCTGAGCGGTTTATTGATCGGAAGTATTTCTGGTTTTATGTTGGGTCGGATGCGATTGGAGAAACATCTGGTGATTGATATTGCGGCAGGTTCGATTGACAGAGTGCCGGAGATGCCGTTATTTCTTTCGTGGAAGTCCAGGTTTAGTTATGGAGTGTCTGAAGCCCTGGCGATCACAAGAAAGATATGGCTCTGGATTGTGGCGGGGGTGGCCATTGGCGCGGTTATTCATAATTATGTGCCGCAGGAGGTGATCCAGTCGTTGATCGCATCGACGGGAGTTCTCTCAGTTCCTTTGGCTGTTATGATCGGCATTCCCATGTACGGCAGTTGTGCGGCTATTGTGCCGATCGCCGTTGTTTTGTTCGAGAAAGGGGTTCCACTTGGGACAGCTTTGGCCTTTATGATGGCTATAGCGGCGTTGAGTTTACCAGAAGCAGTCATGTTGCGTCGGGCGATGAAGTTGCCGTTGATCCTGGTTTTTTACGGGATAACCACGGCAGCTATTATTTTTATTGGATATTTAATCAATGCCCTTCAATTCGTGTTGGTCGTTTAGAAATAAACAGGGATAAAAAAGTGAAGCGTTCTTTTATAATAATGGTCTTTTTTTTCCTGATCGTGTTGAGGTCAGCATTTGCTTCTCCTGCGTGTGGGACACAATTGCCTTTAAAAAAAGAAATGTTCCTGGGATTGCAGCATTCATTTATTAAACGGCAGAATTTGTCGAATGATCTTGGTTATATTGAGAGTCATCAGAATTATTTTTCTTTGTCTTATGGATTGACGGATTGGTTGGTATTGGATCTAAAGGCAAGCCTTTATAGCAGTTTTCGTTATCATCTTTCAGGCGGTGGAGGCATAAAGTATGAAGATCCTCTCTGGGGAGGCGGTTATGGCTTTAGAGTCAAGGCGTATGAATATGGTCCGATAAAATCGGTGGTCGGATTCCAGCATTTCAGTATTCACCCGAGGACTGTTCATGTGGCAGGGGAGAAGGTTCAGGGTATTCTGGAGGATTGGCAGGGATCGGCACTCTTTTCGTATGATATGAAGCGTTTGAGTCCTTATATTGGATTTCGTTATATGATGATGGATTATATCCGGTTGGTTAATAAGGATCGTAAGATGATAAAATCAGAGAAAGGGAGCCGGCCGGGTTTTCTTTCGGGGATGGATATCCCGTTGAGTCAAAAGACATGGTTGAATGTGGAAGTGGATTGGCAGGATGGCGGGGCTGTGGCAGCAGGAGTTTATTGTCGTTTTTGAAAGCTCAATAACAATTAATCCGCATTTTGTAATTACATATGAATGGATTTTTTATTAAAAAATCCGGAATTAATCTGGTTTCAGCCGATCTTGTAGTATTATTTTTTTTCCTCGACGATGACAAGAATTGGTTTTAAAAAGTTTTTATTGCATTCTTTACCAATAAGTGTTAAATTTTCATATTGAATAAATGAGCACACGTTTTAGCCTATGTCTGCCGTTAATGTTTTTAAGAAGCGTTTGCTAGCGAGAAAAAACATATAAATTTATATCGCATAGCATTTGTTTTTTTGTAAAATAATATACGGTCAGAATTTTATAAAGGGCTTAAGGCGTGTGTTATTTTTTCAAAGACTTGAGTTGGACAGGATTTATGTAGTTTAAGAGTGAAATTTAAACAGACAAGATCCATTATTAACAATTGGGCAAGAGGGAATGAAATAAATGAGACAATCCGCCGTTGCTTGTAAGGAGCCGTTGATCGCCGAGGAAGTTGTTAGGGTGGCTGAGGGTCTTTTAAGTGAAAAACAGCTTTCTTCGATCACGATCGGGACGAGGATCCCAAAGGATTATTTTGTTACCAGCGGAGCCGGTGAGTGTGATATCACTGTGCATGCCGGGTCATTCCATCTCGCCTTGCGTGATGCGGGGATCGAACGGTATAATATCATGACGTATTCGTCAATTATGCCAGGTATTGCTAATGAAGTTAAGAAGCCTAAAGACCTTGTTCATGGGTGTGTGGTGGAGACCATCATGGCTTGTGCCAGTATGGAAAAGGGTGTCCGTGCTACCGCCGGGATCATTTATGGTTGGCTTTTTAACAAAAAGACCAAACAGCGTTATGGCGGTCTTGTTTGTGAATATAACGGCTCTCTTCCCGAGGAAGAGGCGGGAGCGCAGCTTCGCGCAAGTCTTCAAACGCTTTATACCAATGGGTTTGAAGGAGAGTACGAACTGCGAAATGAGCGGTTGACAATGAAAAGTTTTGTTCCGAAAAAAAAGTTCGGGACGGCTCTGGTGGCTATCTGTTTTACCAATTATCTTTGTCCGGTCGTTAGTGTTCGGTAGGGACGCGGTTGACTGGAAATGAGGGTGTTATTTGATCGAGTCCGCAGGATTTTTCTGCGGACTTTTCTTTAAACGTGGAGGGTAAGAACATGAAGAAGAAAGATCTTTTAAAAAATACAGTGAAGCATGTGGATATAAAGTCGTTTGATGCCACAACGATGATTAACGCAATGAGAGGGATGTCGTTTACCTCTCGTGATACGGCTCGCGCGGCCGATATTCTTGTTAAAATGATCAATGAGAAGCACTCTGCCAATATCCTGACTCTCGCCGGAAGTACTTCTGCCGGTGGATGTATGCAAGTTTATGTGGATATGTTGAAAAGTAACATGATCGATGCTGTTGTTGCCACGGGGGCGAGTATTGTTGATATGGATTTCTTTGAAGCACTTGGGTTTAAGCATTACCAGGGCTCTCCTTTTGTGGATGACAAGGTTTTGCGGTCGTTGTACATTGACCGTATTTATGACACATATATTGACGAAGCAGATCTTCAGAAGTGTGACCGGACAATAAAGGAAATAGCTGATGGCTTAGAGCCGCGCCCGCATTCTTCACGTGAGTTTATTGCAGCGATGGGAAAATATCTGACAAAAAATTCAAAGAAGAAGAATTCTTTGGTACAGGTAGCTTATGAGAAGAACATTCCGATCTTTTGTCCGGCGTTCAGTGATTCATCGGCTGGTTTTGGGTTGGTTTTACATCAGGTGAAGAACCCCAAAGCGCATATGTCGATTGATTCGGTGAAAGATTTCTATGAGTTAACGCAGATTAAAATGAAGTCGGCCACTTCCGGATTGTTTATGATCGGAGGAGGAGTGCCGAAGAATTTTGCGCAGGATACGGTTGTTTGCGCGGAAGTGCTGGGGGTTGAAGTGCCGATGCACAAGTATGCCGTTCAGATTACGGTGGCGGATGTGCGCGACGGAGCTTGTTCCAGTTCGACCTTAAAAGAAGCAGCTTCCTGGGGTAAGGTGGATACGGTATTTGAGCAAATGGTTTACGCCGAAGCCACTACGGTGCTTCCGATGATCGTGAGCTATGCGTATCATAATTCAAATTGGAAGGTCAGAAAACCGCGTCAATTCGCCACACTTTATCCGGAGAAGCTATGAACCGGAAAGATTGTTCCGAAAGTGTAAAGCACAGCGTACTGGAGAACGGCGATCGTATTTTGATGGACTTTGAGAAATTACGTAAGGTTGCGGAGTGTCAGGATCCGGTTGTTCCGGTCATTGTTCAGGATGTTGTTTCGAAAGAAGTGCTTATTCTGGCCTATGCCAATGAAAAAGCACTACGGTATACGTTGGATTCCGGGCTTGCAACTTTCTGGAGTACGTCGCGTAATGAGCTTTGGGTTAAAGGTAAAACCTCCGGAGATGAACTTAATATTGTTGAGGTAAGGGTGAATTGTGAGCAGAATTCACTGCTTTATCTGGTGAGAATGGCAGGTAAGGGATCTTGTCACGTGAAGGATGCTCAGGGGCAAACACGTTTTGGCTGTTATTACCGTCGGATTGTTAAAGATCATCTTGAACCTGTTTGACGGGTTGATAGCGACGTGGGCTTGTATATTTTGAGGTAAGTGCTTATTATAATATCAGTATAATTTATGTTAATAAATTGTCAAGATGTCCTCTTTTGTTAACTAATGATATCTCCGGTCTAGGCGATTGTTAGTATTGGGTTAATCTTGTTTTTTGTCATGCGTGGTTTTGATCCTTGTCGAATGCCTTATAAGGACGGGGATTTTTTTCTTGACAGAATGATACCATTATAGTATCATTTTATTGTATGAACTTAATTACACGCAATACAGATTACGCCATAAGAGCTCTTATTTATATGGCAGGGGCGGCTCCTGAATTGGTATCAGCAACGGATCTTGTGCGGGATCTTGGTTTGCCTCGGCCATTTATTCGCAAGATCCTGCAAGAGCTTCAGAAAGCGGGTTTTCTGTATTCTATTAAGGGAAAGAACGGTGGATTCCAATTAGCTGTTGCGCCGGAGAAGTTGCGTCTGGTTGATTTAATCCTTCTCTTTCAAGGGCCTGTTTCTATGGGGGACTGTCTGTTGAGAAAGAAAATATGTGCGTGTACGCAGACGTGTCCTTTAAGGCTGGAATTGAAGAAAATAGAGGCAATGGCTGTAGCTCATTTGCAAAATGTAACAGTGGCATTCTTAATGAAGGGTTAATGGCATTTTTTGTAATCATTAATAATGGTATTTAAGTGTTATTACCGGGGGTAAAGATATGAAACGCAATATTATTCATATTGATCAGGATAAATGTAATGGCTGTGGAGATTGTATCAGCGCTTGTCATGAAGGCGCTATAAGGCTGGTGAATGGGAAAGCGCAGCTGGTGGGAGATTCTTTATGTGATGGGCTTGGTGCGTGTTTAGGAGAATGTCCGCAGGGAGCGATCAGAATCGAAATTCGTGAGGCGGACACCTATAATGAGATTGAAGCTTTACAGAATATTATGAAAGAAGGGCCGTTGGCCGTTCAGGGACATTTAAAACATTTGACGGATCATGGTCAAACAGAATATTTAAGGCAAGCAGAGGAGTTTCTAAGTATTAAAAAGAAAGACAAACCGATGGCTTGCGGCTGTCCGGGTAGTATGACTCAGGATTTTCGACGGAAGACAGAAAATGTCCCTTTGATTAATGAGTTGTCCGGAGATGTTGGTTCCCGCATTTCAGAATTGCAGCAGTGGCCGGTGCAGTTACGGCTTTTGAATCCACAGGCGTCATTTTTTCAAGGGGCTGAGCTTGTGGTAGCGGCTGATTGTGTTCCGTTTACTTATGCTGATTTTCATCGCAAGTTTCTTAAAGGTTGTATTCTGGTCGTCTTTTGTCCGAAGCTGGATCAGGATCTGGAAGAATATGTGCAGAAAATGGCAGAGATCCTGAGATTGAACACGATCCGGTCAGTAACGATCGTGCGGATGGAAGTCCCTTGTTGTGGCGGAACACTCAAGCTCGTTGAGGAGGCCGTGCGGATTTCAGGAAAGGGTATAGTGTTGAGAGAAGTTGTTGTTTCACGAAGAGGCGAGATTGTTTAAACAGGTAAAATGAGGAGGTAGGCATGAGTATGTTTTGTTACCAGTGTCAGGAGACGGCGGGCAATCAGGGGTGTAAGGTCAAAGGGGTTTGCGGAAAGAGTGATAACGTCGCGAATTTACAGGATCTTTTGATCTATGTTGTTAAAGGGCTTGCGGTGTTGGTTGAGATATCCAGAGAGAAAGGGTTAACTGTCAATCAATCGGTAGAACGGTTTATTACAACAGGTTTATTTACAACGATCACCAATGCGAATTTTGATGAAACGGCGATCATTGACCGAATCAAGGAAGGATTAAAGCTTCGGGCTTCTTTAGTTACCCGATTATCGGGGGGGTGTTGTAGCTGTGCATGTGACGTAATACTTCCTGAATGTGCTTCCTGGACAGCCGATACGGATGAAAAGATCCGAGCGAAGTCGGTGTCTGTGGGGGTATTGACAACCGGAGATGAGGATATTCGTTCATTGAGGGAGCTTATTATTTACGGGCTTAAAGGTGTAGCGGCTTATGCGCATCATGCGGCAGATCTTGGATATGAAGACACGGCTGTCTATCAACAGATTATTAGCGCATTGACAGCGACTGTTAAAGATCTTTCTGTTGATGAGCTTGTGTCTATGGTTATGCAGACGGGGGCGAATGCCGTCACAACATTGGCGCTTTTGGATAAGGCGAATACGTCCAGTTATGGTAATCCCGAGGTAACAGAGGTTAATCTTGGTGTCGGAAAGAATCCGGGGATCCTTATATCAGGGCATGACCTGCGTGACTTGGAAGATCTGCTTGAACAAACAAAAGGAACCGGCGTTGATGTCTATACGCATAGTGAAATGCTGCCGGCGAATTATTATCCGAAGTTCAAGAAATATGGGAATCTCGTTGGTAATTATGGTGGTTCCTGGTGGCATCAGAATGAGGATTTCGAGTCTTTTAACGGCCCGATCCTAATGACGACCAATTGTATTATCCCGGTGAAAGGAACTTATTTGAACCGGATGTTTACGACAGGGACGGCAGGTTATCCGGGCGCAACCTATGTGGGAGATCGTTCTCAGGGAGGTCGTAAGGATTTTTCAAGACTCATTATGCTGGCTAAGTCTTGCCTTCCTCCAAAAGAGATCGAGACGGGGAAGATCGTGGGTGGCTTTGCTCATAATCAGGTTATGGCTGTGGCGGATAAGGTAGTTGCCGCTGTCAAGAGCGGGGCGATCAAGCGGTTTGTTGTTATGGCTGGATGTGATGGCCGTAATAAAGACCGTCAGTATTTTACAGACGTTGCGAATTCCTTGCCTAAAGATGCGGTTATTCTTACGGCAGGTTGTGCCAAGTATCGTTATAATAAACTTAAGCTTGGTGATATTGACGGTATCCCTCGCGTTTTGGATGCAGGTCAATGTAATGATTCTTATTCATTGGCGGTGATCGCGCTTAAATTAAAGGATGCGTTCGGATTGGATGATATTAACAAGCTTCCTATTTCCTATGATATCGCTTGGTATGAGCAAAAAGCGGTAGCAGTCTTATTGGCCTTGTTATCGTTGGGTGTAAAGAACATTCGTTTGGGACCGACCTTGCCAGCCTTTTTGTCGCCGAATGTAGCGAAAGTATTAGTGGAGAAGTTTAATATTAAACCAATCAGTACTGCTAGTGTGGATGTTTCTGCTATGATGGCCGGTGTTTAGCCGAGTTATTGGTAAAGAGGTTATTTCAAGAGGGGAATAAATAATGTTAATGTTGCGGCCGGCGGATTGAACTGCCGGTCGCAGCATTTTTTTGTTCTTTCTTAATTTCGCCCTAAGTACGCATGAATCAAATAATCAAATAATTATTCGTTTAAATATCCGGACATGAATATTATGATAAACTATAAGTCTAAGTGGAATAGAATCTGTAGTTTTCCATGGGAATTAATCGTAAAGAATTCGAGTCTAATCTTTAAAAACTTGTAGGGTTTGGTTTATGGATGGATCACGTGAATGGCGCAGGGTAGAGGTTTGTGTTCCGGCAGAAGTGGAGTTGATCTCTGCGCCGGAGAAGCAGTATTCCTGTCAGGTGATTAATATTAATCCAGATGGTCTGTGTGTGTGTGGTTGTGATGAGATCCGCTCGGGCCAGGATGTTTATGTTGTCATGGATATTCCGGCGATCGGAAAAACAAAAATGTATCTTAAGGTTGTTTGGGCCGGATGGTTCGATAACGGCAGGAATTATCGCGCGGGCGGTAAATTCCAAATGATCGAGGAGAAGGAAAAAGACAAGTTTCTCAGATTTTATCATTTAAAGATAATGTCATTATTAGGAGGGTAAGCAGGTGCCGGAACAAAAGCGGATTTTGATCGTAGATGATGATCATGAAATGGCGAATGCATTGCGCCGGATATTGATGATTGAAAACAAGTATACCATTGAAGTTGCCTATGATGGTTTCTCGGCGGGGAAGAAGTTTGTTGAGTTTAGGCCAGATCTTATTCTTTTGGATCTGAGAATGCCTGGAATGGATGGATATGAGGTGTGTTTGAATTTAAGGAAAGATCCTGCGTTCGGGCATCTTAAGGTCATTGTTGTATCCGGTGCTTTGGATATGGATAGTGTAGAGCGCTTCATGAAAGCGGGAGCGAATGATTATTTAACGAAACCTTTTCGGAGTGAATTTCTTGTCCTTAAAGTTTCACGTTTATTGGAATAGATCGGCTTACAATCTTTCAGGCCGGATACTGCAACAACACGCCTATCGTTTTAAACAATAACTTTTTAATTTAAATGCTTTTAGATACAACCTGAGTTTGTGGCATTAGGAGTTTGCCCGGCAGGGCAGATGCGTTCGCAATAAGCGTTGGTATTACACGCGATTGGAGGAAGATAGACGTAATGCAGGTTATAGGCGTTACGGTTGAGCGGATTAATAGATCCATTTGGAAGATAGTCTCGTCCAGGCGGGGGAAGGATCTTGCGCCAGCCCAGTTCGTTGATCAGCGATTGACGCTCACTTAAGACCAATGGATTGCTATTTTCTGCGCCAGGGTTACAGTCGGTTGAGCCCGCAATAGGCGGCGGCCAGCACGTAGGCAGACAGTTGTTCTGCGTGTCATTGTCATTGCCACAGCCGAAGTAGGTTACGGTTGAGGTTATTGTGCTGCCGCAGGTTACTGAATAGATTCTTTCACCGATCGCACAGTCACTTGTTCCAGCACAGGTTCCTGACAGGTAGGCTGGCAAGTGCGGGTCAAGGAGTTCTCTGGTAGGGCACTCACTTGGGTTAAGCCTCATTCCGCAGGCGACAGGAACCAGTGGTGTACAACACGTATTGTCCGGGATACAGGCATCTTCCCGAGCACAGTTCATAGGAAAACAGGATCTGAAATGATACTGTTCTGTTGTTGTGCAACCGCTCACCCCGCAGCCGCTGGCCGGCCAGGCTGCCATCTCTAGTGCTGTTGGGACAATAGCTCCATTAGCAGGTGCGGAAAAGCATTGGCAAGTCAGCTTGGGTTGTGGTGCTGCTTGCGTGATAACTTCAGACTCTGCGTCTTGAACGCTGTCGGCAGTAATTTTAAAATAGCCTTGCACAGCACGTATTAATGTCGGCCCGCCAACTATCATGCCAAGCATAACGATGGTGGCCAGCATGGCATATTCGATGAGAGATTGCCCATTTTTTGTACAGCGCATAAGAAGGTCCGGGAGTTAATTAAATTCGTATATAAAGTATAAAAGATAATCTGCTTTTTTGCAATCTTTTGATATAAAATCAATGCTCTAATTCTCCTTGACGAAAAAAAAGTCGTAGGATATACTATCCCACTTTAACGCTCTTGATGTATTTTTGCGATTTCAGGGATCTTGGTTTATATTAGTGAAGTCAGGGTGTTGTGATCTTTATGAAACAGCAGTTAAAGACTATTATTCTGGCGGCAGGCAAAGGGACGCGATTCAAGTCTGAGGTGCCAAAAGTTTTACATTGTCTCGCCGGTAAGCCTGTTTTGGATTATGTGTTGGATGTGGCTGAAGCGGTCGGTTCTTTGACAACATATGTCGTGGTGGGGCATCAAGCGGAAAAGGTGAGTGAAGCTGTTGGTGCGCGAGCGACCATTGTTTTGCAGAAGGAGCAACTTGGTACGGCGCATGCAGTAAAAATGTGCGCACCGTATTTCAGGGATGAGGCTGGGCTGGTTCTTGTGATGTGCGGTGACACTCCTCTCTTGGATCAATCGATTGTGCGCCGGCTTGCCGGAAAGCATCGTAGGATGGGTGCGGCCGTTACTGTGTTAACGTGCACATTGGAAGATCCATCAGGTTATGGTCGCATTATTCGTGATGTTAAAGGCGACTTTGCGGCGATTCGGGAACATAAAGATGCGCGAATGGAAGAGTTGAATATTCGTGAGATTAATACAGGTGTTTATTGTTTCAATGTGAAAGAACTTTTTCTGGCGATCGGGGATGTAAAGGCGAATACGAAGAAGAAAGAATATTATCTTACAGATATTATTGAGCTTTTTCTAAAACGAGGGCTGGTCGTAGAAACTCTTCTGACGGAAGACTGGACAGCGAATTTGGGGTTGAACACCCGAGTTGATTTGGCCTTGGCCGAAAGTATTCTTCGTAAAAAGATTTTGGAGCAATTGATGTCGGATGGAGTGACGATTATTGACCCGGCTACGACATATGTAGAGAATGATGTTATGATTGGACAGGATACGATTATTTATCCGTGCACCTACATTCATCATAATGTCAAAGTAGGAAAGAATTGTTCTGTTGGGCCTTTTGCCCGTTTGCGTCCGGGGACAAGGCTTGCTAATAATGTAGCCGTTGGTAACTTTGCGGAAGTGTCCCGTTCAGTGCTTGGGGATGGTGTGAACATGAAGCACTTTAGTTTTCTTGGAGATACCACCGTTGGTAGAGGCGCTAATATTGGTTGTGGGACGGTAACGGCCAATTATGACGGTAAGAACAAGAACAAGACATTGGTAGGCGCTGAAGCATTCATTGGGTGTGACAGTGTTTTGATCGCTCCGGTTCGTATTGGCCGTGGGGCCAAGGTTGGGGCTGGCAGTGTTGTTATGGCGGGGCGGGATATTCCTGCGGGGAAATTAGCTGTCGGCATTCCTGCGAGGGTTATTAAGAAGGTATGAATACTATGAGTGAGATTTGTATTCTTTCAGGGAATGCCAATAAAGAAGTTGCAGAGAAAATTTGCAAGTGTCTGGATATTTCACTCGCCGAAGTAGTGTGTACTCGATTTAGCGAGGGAGAGATCAGGATCCAGATCGTCTCGAATGTGCGAGGAAAGGACTTGTTCATTGTTCAACCGACGTGTCCTCCAACGAACGATAATTTGATGGAGCTTTTGATTTTAATCGATGCGGCTAAACGAGCGTCTGCCAAAAGGATTACAGCGGTTATGCCGTTTTATGGTTATGCGCGTCAGGATCGTAAAGATCAACCGAGAGTTCCGATCACGGCCAAACTTGTGGCCAATCTTATTACGGCCGCAGGCGTGGATCGTGTATTGGCAATGGATCTTCATGCCAGTCAGATTCAGGGCTTCTTTGATATACCCGTCGATCATTTATACGCGATTAATACGCTGTGTGAGTATTTTGAGGCGATGAACATCAAGAATCTTGTAGTGGTTTCTCCTGATGTCGGTGGTATTCGCATGGCACGTGCCTATGCCAAGCGTCTGGGGGCAGGCCTGGCGATCATAGATAAGCGTCGAATGAGCCCTGAAGAAACTGAAGTCATGAATATTTTGGGTAAAGTGAAAGGGAAGAACGCTGTTTTAGTAGACGATATTGTGGCGACAGGCGGATCTTTGATTGAGGCGATCACCGCATTAAAGGAAGTTGGAGTAGAGAAAGTTTACGCCGCAGTTAGTCATGGGGTTCTTTCAGGTCCGGCGGTTGAGCGTATGGCGGATTGTAAGGCCTTAGAAGAGCTTGTTATTACAGACAGTATCCCATTGAGTTCCAAAGCAAAGAAGGTTTCGAAGATCAAGCAGCTGACGGTGGCTCCTTTATTGGCGGAAGCTATCAAGCGCATTCATAACGAGCAGTCGATCAGTTGCCTGTTCGACGTAAATCGATAGACAAAGGCGGTGGAGTAATTATGGAACAGATTAAGTTAGAGCTACAGTTAAGGAATGAAGCCGGTTCCGGCGAAGTGAAGGTCTTGCGTAGAGCAGGGTTTATTCCAGGTGTTATCTACGGCGGAGATGTTAAGCCTTTGTCGGTTAAGCTTATGCGCAAGGATTTCGATCGCATTATGCGTCACCATCAGGGTGAAAGCATCCTGTTTCAAGTTAATATTCTTGATAACGGCAAAAAGATTGAAGATTGTATTGCTTTGACAAAAGCTACATATTTTAATCCGGTAAGTGATTTTGTGGATCATATTGATTTTCAACGTATTTCGATGGACAAAGAAATTTCTTTCCGCGTTGCTATTGTTACTAAGGGTGAAGCGATCGGGCTTAAGAAGATGGGTGCTACGCTTGAGCATGGATTACGTGAACTCGAGGTTATTTGTTTACCGAAGAATATTCCTCAGCATATTGAAGTGGATGTAACGAATCTTGATACGCATCACGCGATTCACGTGAGTGACCTCGCTCTCGGTGAGGGTGTGCGTACCAAGATGGATCCGGGCGCAGTTGTGGTTGCGGTTGTGTATTCAACGCGTGAAGAAGCTCCGGCGGCTGAGGCTGAACCAGCTTCTCCGACACTTGAAGTTATTAAGGAAAAGCCGAAGGATGAAGCGGCAGGAGCGGCCAAGCCTGCGGCGGGTGCGGCTAAACCTGCAGCACCGAAGAAATAAGGTTGAGCCAAAGACGGAGGCATTGTCTTGGGTTTTTCTAAATTACTTGTCGGTTTGGGTAATCCAGGCAGGCAATATGAAAGAACGCGACACAATATCGGGTTCATGGTTCTCATGGAACTGGCCCGAAGAGGTTCTGCTGATTGGAAGAAGAGCCGGCAGGGAGAAGCATTGTCGGTGGAATTAATGGAGGGCGAGGGTAATATCTTGCTTGTCCTTCCGTTGACGTATATGAATAATTCAGGTCAAGCGGTCAGCGCGATTGCTCATTTTAACAAGATCAGCCTCGATCATATTCTTGTTGTGGTTGATGATATAAGGCTTGATTTCGGGCAAATGCGGTTAAAGGCCGGGGGTTCAGATGCCGGTCATAATGGACTGAGGTCGGTCGCTCAGGAGTTGGGGGCGAAAGAATACTCACGGTTGCGGTTAGGTGTTAGTGCTCCGCCATCCGGGATGGATCAGGCCAGTTACGTTCTTTCGGAATTCAGCGCCCAGGAGAGAGATCAACTCCCGGAGTTCATCGCGGCTGCAGCTGATTGCTGCCGTTTGTGGATGAAGGGCGAGGTTTCCCGGGCAATGACGCAATACAATCAAAGGAAGGAAGAAAAGGACAATGAGTAAGTATGAAATGATCTTTATCCTGGATGCCCGTCTTTCAGACGCGGAAAAAGGCGAAGTCAGCAAGCAGGTGACGGACCTGCTTGTAAAGTTGGAAGGAAAAGTTCTGAATTCGACCATTTGGATCGAACGTCAACGCATTGCTTTTCCGATCAATAAGGCGCCTGAAGGCACGTATTATCTTCTCAATATTGAGATGAAAGGTGCCGAAGTTGCTCGTTTTCGCCGGGAACTTCAGATCAATGAGCGGATCTTGCGTTTCTTGATCATTAAGCCGGAAGAGCAGAAGGTGAAAGTTTAAAGTACGCAGTAATGATCTTGGGTGGAGGGTGATGACATGGCAAGTTTGAATAAAGTTTTATTGATCGGGAACCTGACAAAAGATCCAGAGTTGCGTTATACACCGAATGGTACGGCGGTGGCTAATATTCGTATCGCGGTTAACCGTAAGTTCAAGGATCGTTCGGGTGAACTTAAGGAAGATACATGTTTTATTACGGTGACAGCTTGGGATAAACAGGCGGAGATCTGTAATCAGTACCTTCAGAAAGGCCGGCAGGTTTTTGTGGAAGGAATATTACAGTCGCGTTCCTGGGATGCTCCTGATGGGCAGAAGCGCAGTACGATCGATGTGCGCGCGGAACGTATTCAGTTTTTGAGTCCGGGGAAAGCTGTTGAAGGCGCTGGTGCCGCTGGTGCCGCTGGTGCTGGTGAATCGTCAGAAGGTAACGCGAATGAAGGTGCGGTACGTCCTGAAGATATTGCTTGGGAAGAATAATATTCAAAGGAGGAACAGTTGGAAAAGAGACCGATGAAACGCAGTAATAGCAGGGAAGATAAAGGAAGAGAAAAGAGCGGAGAAAAAGGCAAAGGGAAGGACGCACGTCCACGCCGGGTACTTCGTACGCCAAGGATTCAGATCGATCTTCCTGAAGTTATCGATTACAAGGATGTTGCGCTCCTTAAGAAATTCCTCACCGACCGCGGTAAGTTAATGCCGCGCCGTTTTACCGGTGTTTCCGCAAAGAACCAGCGTTTGGTTTCGCTGGCGATCAAGCGGTCGAGGTTCTTAGGGTTACTCTCAAGTGGATCAGCAAAAAGGAAGTAAACGATGGAAGTTATTCTTTGCCAGGAAATGGCCAATTTAGGAAAAACAGGTGATGTTATTAAAGTCAAGGACGGGTATGCCCGTAATTTTCTTTTTCCTCGTAATTTAGCTCTTGCAGCGACGAAGCCGAATTTGAAACGGATCGAAGCTCAGAAAGCCAAGCTTGCGGCGCTCTATCAGGCGAAAAAAGATGAAGCTCTTGCATTGGCGGAGAAGATTGCCAAGGTTTCTTGTACGCTTACGGTTGAGGTTAATGATCAAGAGAAGCTTTATGGAGCTGTTTCAGAGACGGATATCTTGCGTGCTCTTGAGTCCGAAGGCTTTAAATATGAGCGCAAGGATCTCGTGATCGAAAAAGCCGTCGAGGAGCTTGGCATTTTTGAGATCGGGATTAAATTACATCCGGAAGTAACAGCAAAGTTCCGGTTATGGGTAACGAAGAAATAAAACTTCCGCCGCAGAATCTGGAAGCCGAAAAGGCTGTTCTGGGTGCGATGCTTATTGATGAAGATGCTATTGGGGCGGTCATTGAACGCCTCGATAGCTCTTTTTTTTATGGAGCATCGCATCAGCGTATCTTTGACGGGATCAAGGGACTTTATTCCGACCGGAGAAATGTCGATATTATTACGTTATCGGATCGGTTGAAGAGTGAAGGTTCCTTGGAAATGATCGGCGGAGCGACTTACCTGACCGAGCTGGCCGATTCAGTGCCGACCGCTGCTAATGTGATTCACTATTCAGATATCGTGAAGGAAAAAGGGGTCCGGCGTAAACTGATCCGTAATGCTACGGATATTGTCACACAAAGCTATAGTACGGAAAAACCGGTGGAAGAGCTGGTGGACGAGGCCGAGAGGCTGATTTTTTCCATAGCCTCTGCTAATGAGAAACAGCAGGCGTCATCGGTCCGGGATATTGTGAAAGATGCAATGGCCAGGATCGATATGCTTTACCGCCGGAAAGAGAGTGTTACTGGCGTTCCGACCGGCTTCTATGAACTCGATCGCATGACATCCGGGCTGCAGTCATCAGACCTTGTGATCATCGCCGCGCGTCCGTCGATGGGAAAAAGCGCTTTAGCCAGTGCGATCGCTGAACATGCGGCTATTGTGAAAGATCTTGCGGTTGCGTTCTTCAGCCTTGAAATGTCGAAGGAACAGTTGGTCATGCGAATGCTGTGCGGGCAGGCGAGGGTAGACGCCTCCAAGGTCAGGACGGGGCATTTGGCTCCGTCGGACTGGCCGCTCTTAACCGGAGCTTCCGCAAAATTGTCGAAGATCAAATATTTCATCGACGATACTCCGGCAATATCTCCTCTGGAATTGCGGGCCAAAGCTCGTCGCTTGAAATCCCAGCATGATATCCGGTTGATCGTGATTGATTATATGCAGTTAATGCGGGGTAATGCTAAGTTTGAAAATCGACAACAGGAAATTTCGGAAATATCTCGGTCGCTTAAAGCGCTGGCCCGTGAGCTTTCTGTACCGGTTGTTGCCCTTAGCCAATTGAATCGAGCCGTTGAAGGGCGTACAGACCGGAAACCTCAGTTGTCAGACTTGCGAGAATCGGGAGCGATTGAGCAGGACGCGGACGTAGTGATCCTTTTGACGCGAGATGAAATGTATGAAGCAAAACCGGAGAATATTGGCTTGGCCGATATCATTATTGCGAAACAGCGTAATGGGCCGACGGGGGCATTTAAAGTCCGGTTTTCCAGGGAATACGTGCGTTTTGAAAATTTGGACTTGGTCCACGCAGAATAAAATCGCTAAAGACTTTACAGATAATATTAAGGAAAGTATAATCGTTCATATGAAAAAAATATACCTACTCCCTCTTTTTATCTTTGGTCTGATGCTTTTCGTAATGTCTTCCGTGAGTGCCCAGGAAGAGCTACCCTTGACACCTCCGTCGAAGCAGGCCGATGTGTCGGCAGCTCTGGATGCTGTTGAGATGAATATCCAAGAGACTGCGGCAGATACGGTGGCTTCGGGCATGAATGTGGCGGCGATTGAAATTCAGGGAAATAAGAGTATCGGGATAGCAACCATTCTTTCGTCGATTAAAACGCGTGTTGGACAGGAATATCGTCAGAATGTTATTTCAGATGATTTGAAACGGCTTTATAATAAAGGTTATTTTTCAGATGTTCGCGTTGACAGGAAAGATGAGGCCTCAGGGTTGAAGGTTATTATTATTGTTGAAGAAAAGCCTATTGTTGAGGAAATTACATTCTCGAAGCTTAAGTTCTTTAACAAGAAGGTTTTATTATCGAAGATTAAGACGCAGGCAGGGAAGTTCCTGGACAAGAAGTCGCTGAATGATGATGTTAATACAATTGAGGAAATGTATTCGAAGAAGGGCCTTACGCAGGCCAAAGTAGAGGTTGAACAATTTGTTGACGAAGCTACCAATAAAGCGGCGTTACATTTTGTGGTTCGTGAAGGGTATAGGGTTAAGACTCGGCGGATCAATGTTTTGGGTAATGTCGCCTATAAGGATAATAAAGTTATTAGAGTAATGAAATCGCGCTCCGCCTGGGTTTTTAATTCAGGGTATTTGAAAGAAGATGTGTTGATCGAGGATATGGAGCGTATTCAGGCGTTTTACGAGAAGAATGGGTATATTGATGCCAGGGCTACGTATGCGGTGGAACAGTTGCACAAGGGGCGGGTGAACGTTGACGTGACGGTGGAAGAAGGCAAACGTTATTATGTAGGGGATATTCAATTTAATGGGAATGCCGTGCTCGCTGATCCTGAGATTTCTGCGGTTATGAAAGATATCAGGAAAGGCAGGATTTTCTCAAAGATCAAACTAGCGGATGATGTGGCCAATATCAAGTCATTGTATTTTGACCGCGGCTATATTTTTGCAAAGGTTGAAGAATCAACATCATTGAACCCAGACAATGGGCAAGTGGATTTGAAACTGGATGTTCAGGAGGGTGGTATTGCCTACATTAACAAGATCAAGATCCAGGGCAATACACAGACGCGTGATATCGTTATTCGTCGTGAATTGCGGATGTATCCTGGAGATCAGTTCGATGGAGTCAAGCTGCGTCGCAGTAAAGAACGGTTGAATAATCTAGGTTATTTTGAAGATGTCGGATTTGATATTGAAGACACCAATGTTCCTGATCAAAAAGATCTGCTGGTGGATGTTAAAGAGGCCAAAACAGGATCGTTCAGCTTTGGCGGCGGATACAGCACGATTGATCAGTTGATCGGATTTGTGGAATTGGACCAGAAGAATTTCGATTTTTCTAACTGGCCGAATTTTACCGGCGGCGGTCAGCGAGTAACGGCCAGGGCAGAGGTCGGGTCTAGCCGTAATAATGTTTTGTTATCATTCACTGAGCCGTGGCTGTTTGATTATCCGGTCTCAGGCGGGTTCGATTTGTACCGTTCGCAGTATAACAGGTCAGATAATACCGGTTATACGTATGATCAGACGCGGGTTGGCGGGAAATTACGTGTTGGTAAAGAATTGTCTGAGTATGTGTCAACGGCCGGGTATTATCGTTTGGAACAGGTTGATATTTCCAATATTGAAGATAATGTTTCTGCTGACCTGAAGGCGGAAGAAGGTCGAAGCAATCTAAGTTCCATTGGCGTTTCATTAACCAATGATCATCGTGATAGTACGATATCTCCGACGAAAGGTTGGGTAGTTTCAGGCCTGGCAGATTTGGCCGGTGGCCCGATCGGAGGCACGGATGATTTTTATCGTCTGGAGACAAGCGGATCTTATTATATCCCTTTTCGATTTAATTCAGTGCTTGAATTTTCTGGCCGGATAGGTATGGTTTCAGCGTATGGTAATTCAGCCAAGGTTCCCATATTTGAGCGTTATTTTGCCGGTGGAGCAAGAACTATTCGCGGTTATGATGAGCGTGGTGTTGGTCCTATTGATTCAGGCAATAGAGATCCTATTGGTGGCGAAGGCTTATTGTTAAGCAGTGTTGAGTACACCATTCCTCTAATTGATGTGATTAAATTCGCGACATTCTTCGATTCAGGAACAGTTGCAGGCAAGTACGGGGATCTTTTCGCCGAGAAGCTTTACACGGGTACGGGTATTGGCTTACGTGTAAAGACACCGATCGGTCCGATGAACCTGGATTATGGTATACCGCTTAATAAGCAGCCTGGCGAGGCTTCGCGTTCGAGTGGCAAGTTTTATTTTAGTGTAAGCAGGGGTTTCTGAGAAATTATGGGGAGGCCATACGCTTCTTCGACTAAACAAAGGAGAAAGTTATGAAGTGGGTAAAAGTGCTGGGGCTTGCGGTTGTATTTATGTTTGTGGCATCAACGTTTGTGCGTGCGGAAGAATTAAAGTTTGCTTATGTGGATCTTGCCAAATTATTTGATCAGTATGAACGTACCAAGGAATACGATAAAGTCCTTGAGGCGGATAATAACAAGTTCCAGGAAGAGCGTAACAAGAAGATCAAGGAAATTCAGGATCTTCAGGGCAAGTCCGCCATGCTTAAGGATGAAGCCAAGTTAAAGAATGAGAAAGAGACAGAAAAACTTAAGAATGAAATCATTGAGTTTGATCGTGTTAAACGGACAGACCTGACAAAAGCGCGTGATGAGAAGGTCCGTGAGATCCTGCTTGAGATCGAAAAGACGGTTAGTGAATATGCCAAAGGCCAGGGCATTACATTTGTCCTGAATGACCGGGTGCTTATTTACGGCAAGGATACCTTGAATATTACAGATCCGATCTTAAAGACGTTGAATGAGAATTACACAAAGCAGTCAAAGAAATAAAGTTCTGCGGCGATTAAGGCCGTTAATATTTAATCAGGATACATGTTTATGCGCCAAACTCTGGCCGAGATCGCTCAGTTGCTTGGCGGAAAAGTTGTTGGTGATGCAGGGTTGTTGATTACCGGGATATCCGGGATTAAAGAGGCGGCAGAAGGTGATTTGACGTTCCTTGCAAATCCTAAGTATATTGCACTTGCGGCAGCAACGAAGGCTTCGGCGATCATTGTTGGTCAAGATGTTGTTATCGAGGGGAAATCTGTGATCCAGACAGATAACCCCTCGATGTCCTTTGCTCGTATTGTCAGCCAAATCAAAGAAAATCTTACTCCTAAGATCAGCGGTATTCATGCGACAGCCGTTATTGCTGCAGATGCGATCCTGGGTCATGGGATTGGTATTGGCCCTCATGCTGTTATTGAGAGTGGTGTTGTGATTGGTAAAAATACCATTATTTGTGCCGGTGTTTTTATTGGGCAAAAGAGTGTAATAGGCGAGCATTCCCTTATTTATCCGAATGTGACCATTCGGGAGGATGTGTGCATCGGGTCTCGCGTGATCATTCATAGCAGTACCGTTGTTGGTTCAGATGGCTTTGGGTATATTCAAGTGGGAGATCGGCACGAAAAGGTTCCTCAAATGGGTACTGTCGTGGTTGAAGATGATGTAGAGATCGGTGCTTGTGTGACGATCGATCGTGCCAGATTCGACAAGACAGTTATAGGCCGGGGGACGAAGATCGATAATCTGGTACAGATCGCGCATAATGTTCATTTGGGTGAGAATTGCCTGGTGATAGCTTTGGCAGGGATTGCGGGCAGTGCGACTGTTGGTAACAATGCGATTATAGCCGGTCAGGTAGGTGTCGCAGGGCATGTGACTGTAGGCGCTCGCGCTGTTATTGCGGCTCAGTCGGGCATAACCAAAGATGTTGATCCAGGGGCAAAAATGTTTGGTACGCCGGCGGCAGAGTATTCAAAAGCCACGCGTGTAATGGCGCATGTGAAGCGCTTGCCGCGTTATGCGGAAGAAATTGCAGAATTAAAACAAAAGATCCAGATGCTGGAAATACGGCTGGAGGAGGTGGGATAATGTTTTTGAAGCAAAGAACGATCAAGGCTGAAGTAAAAGTAGTTGGGTTCGGGCTGCATACCGGTCATCGGGTGAATGTTGTTTTCAAGCCGGCGTGCGCCGGTGAAGGCATTGTTTTCCGCAGAGTGGATATGCCGGGTCAGCCATCGACCAGGTTGGGCTGCATGTCGGTAATTTCAGGCGGTGATCGCGGCCGTTATTCTTCCTTGATCGTTGGTGAAGGGCAGATCTTTACGATCGAGCATATGATGGCCGCTTTGGCCGGTCTGGGTATTGATAATATTCTGATTGAAATGGATGGCGATGAAGCTCCTGGGCTGGATGGAAGCGCCCTCGAATATGTGAATGTATTGAAATCAGGCGGGATTATTGATCTGGATGCCGAGAAGTATTATTTCGAGATTAAGGAACCGGTTTGTGTTTCAAAGAATGGTGCGTCGGTCATGATCGTTCCGGCCGAAGATTTTAAGGTTTCCTATGCGCTGGAATATCCTCATCCGATGTTACGGGCATCTGTTACTTTTGCAATAACGCAGGAAACTTTTGAGCGGGAGATTGCTTCGTGCCGCACTTTTTGTTTGAAAGAAGAGGCCGATGCATTGCGTGCTGGAGGCTTTGGGCAAGGCGCTAATTACGAGAATACGATGGTTTTTGGCCCTGAAGGAGTTGTGGGGAATTCTTTGCGTTTTAGTGATGAGCCAGCGCGGCATAAACTTATGGATTGTATCGGGGATCTTTATTTATTGGGAGTTCCGATCAAAGGTCATGTGTTTGCTTTTAAGAGCGGACATAATTTGAATCGAGACCTGCTCAGGAAGATCGCGGAGCAGAAGGCTGTTTATGAATCCAGACGATCATTACCCAGGATTGATCCTGCGTCGGGTTCGGGGATGGATGTGCGTGGTATAATGAGTTTGATTCCGCATCGCTACCCGTTCCTGTTGGTAGACAGGATCCTGGAGCTTGAACCAGGCAAGAGGGCTGTGGCGGTCAAGAATGTCACGATGAATGAGGGGTTCTTTCAGGGGCATTTTCCTGTTCGCCCGGTTATGCCGGGAGTGTTGATGGTAGAAGCTATGGCGCAGGTCGTTGGAGTGACGATGTTAAGTAATCCGGCCTTGCATGGGAAGCTGGCATTTTTTATGTCGGTGGATAATGTGAAATTTCGAAAAGTAATAGAGCCTGGAGACCAGGTTGTTATGTCGGTTGAGATTATCAAGGCCCGTTCCCGTATCGCACAAGCCAGGGGTGTTTGTAAGGTTGATGAGCAGGTGGTATGTGAAGCGGAGATGGGTTTTGCTTTTGGGGAATAAGTGATTCATGGCGAATAAAATACATTCTACAGCGATAATTGCTTCAGATGTCAAACTGGGCGATAATCTTGTTATTGGGCCATATGCGGTCCTTGAGGGAGAAATTGTCTTGGGAGATAATATTGAAGTCGGGGCACATGCGGTTGTATCAGGCTGGACGACTTTAGGCCGGGGTAATCGTATTTTCCCGCATGCCGCTATTGGATTTGATCCACAGGACAAGAAGTACAAATGCGGGGATAAAACTTTTCTTGAGGTGGGAGAAAATAATATCTTTCGTGAGTTTTGTACTATCCATCGTGGTACGCTTGAAGGTAGTGCCATAACGCGTATTGGCAGTAATAATCTTTTTATGGCGTATGCTCATGTGGCGCATGATTGTATTGTGGGGGATGGCTGTGTTCTTGCCAATTCCGGCACATTGGCAGGTCATGTAACGGTTGAAGATCAAGTGATCGTGGGAGGCCTTTCTGCGGTGCATCAATTTTGTCGTGTGGGCAGGAATGCGATGATCGGCGGCTGTTCGCGGGTTGTGCAGGATGTCCCTCCGTATTCGTTATGCGTCGGAGGACCGGCACTGGTGTATAATTTGAACGCCATTGGTTTGCGGCGCGCAGGCGTTACGGCAGAATCCATGAAGCATTTAAAAGAAGCATTTCGTATTATGTTCCATTCCGGGTTAGCCAAGAATACTGCGGTGGAACAGATCGAGAAAGATGTTCAGTTAACCGATCATGTAAAGCATTTGTTGGATTTTGCCAAAGCTTCCGAGCGTGGGCTTTGCGGTTCAGTGAAGGAACCTTCCAGCGGAGAATGATCTTATGCCTGCTCCGGGGCTGCCATCAGTTATAGGCCTTATTGCCGGTAACGGCCGCTTTCCTCTTTTATTTGCCGAGGCTGCGCGTCGTCAGGGCATTAAAGTGATTGTTGCTGCATCAAAAGGGGATGCGTCTCTTTTTATTCATTTTATAGCCGATGAAGTGCGCTGGTTTTCTCCTGGTCAGTTCAGCGATTTCTTTGCTTTTTTTCGTCAGCGTGGGGTGAAATTTGTTCTAATGGCAGGGCAGATCAATCCGGATGTTCTTTTTAATAAGCATATGCCCGCGGATACAGAATACAAGGCTCTCTTTGCCGCCCTGGCAGATAGGCGTTGCGATACTATCTTTAGTGCGATGGCAGACAGGCTGAAAGCCGAAGGGATGGAGCTTTTGGATTCAACCCTGCTGTTGAAAGAATACCTTGCTCCGCGGGGGACATTAACACGTCGTGCGCCGGGAGTAACTGAGCTTGCGGATATCGAGTTCGGGCGGGAGATCGCTAAATATATCGGCGGGATCGATATCGGACAGACCGTTGTTGTGAGAGGCAAGGCTATTTGCGCTATTGAGGCGATGGAGGGTACAGACCGTTGTATTTTGCGTGGGGGTCGTATTGCCCGTGAGGGAGCGGTTGTTGTGAAAATGTCCAAGCCGAAACAAGACAGTCGATTCGATGTCCCGGTGATCGGTCCGCGGACGGTTCAAATGATGGTCAGGTGCCGGGCCGCTGTCCTTGCCGTTGAAGCTGGAAAGACCCTTGTGATTGATCGTGATAAAGTTGTGGCGTTAGCGAATAAGAACAATATTTCTCTTGTTTGTGCGTAATATTCCCGCGTTCATTCCCCGTTTGATCCTTTCTTTGGCCGGGTGTTGTTTTGTGATTGCACTGGTGTTGAGTTGGCAGCGTTGGGCAGATATTCTGATTGACTACGGCCGGGAACTTTATGTGCCTTGGCAGATCAGTGAAGGTCGTATCTTGTATCGGGATATTCTGCATTATTATGGTCCTTTTGCACAGGTATTCAACGCGTTGATCTTCAAAATACTGGGAGTGCATTCCCGCACGTTGATGTGGCTGGGGATCGTGGGATCGGTTGGCTTCAGTCTTCTTCTGTATCACGCTCTTCGCGTTATTTCAGACCGGTTAACAGCGTCGGTAGGAATTCTTGTCTTTGTGCTTATGTTCGCCTGCTCCCAGTACACAATGATCGGGAATTATAATTACATCTGCCCATACTCGCATGAGATCGTTGACGGCGTATTTCTTTCATTGATGACTTTTATTCTTGCCGCATTTCTGGTTAAGAGGCCGGCCGCAGAGACGGTCTTGGGAATGGGGTTATTGTTGGGATGTGTAGTGTTAACGAAAGTAGAGGTGGCTGTGGCGGCCTTGGCTGGCATGGGGGTTGGGGGGCTCCTTTTATGCAGGGAGGGTGTACGCCGGCAGGAGCTGTTAAGGGTTGGCCTTATTTTGATTATGGGGCTGTTACTGCCCGGAATTTTATTCTGGATTTATTTCTCTCTAAAGTTAGGCGGAGCAGAAGCTCTGCGGGTATTGGAGTATCCGTTCTTGGCACCATTTTCAAAGACGTATTTTTCCAATAGTTTTTATATTCAGATGGCAGGCATGGACGATCTTCTTGGTAATGGGATGAAGCTATTGAGGCAATGCGCCGGATGGAGTCTGTTTCTTGCCTGGACAGGAGGACTTGGAGTTCTCACGCAGCGAATAAAGTCAGATCACCCGCGCAGGATGTTCAGCCTGATGGGTATCGTTTTAACGGCGGCGGCATTATTTATGATTTATCCTCAAGTCGCCTGGAATGATGTTTTCCGTCCGCTGCCTGTGGTGGTTCTGTTATATACAGGGTTTGTGTTAGGGGATGTTTTATGGCAGCTGGATCAGAGAGAACGGCGCCGTGCAATTTTAAAGTTGGTGGGGGCAGTTTTTAGCGGTGTCTTATTGTTAAAGATTCTTTGGAATGCGCATATTTATCATTATGGTTTTGTTTTAGCCCTTCCGTCCGTTATGGTATGTTTAGCTTTTGTATTGTATGAATTTCCTCGGCGGTGTGAACTATGGATTGATCCCTGGGTTGTCAGGAGTTGTTTGGGCCTGGGGATCCTTTCTTTATGTATGGGGTATGCGGCGATCTCTTTACAATTATATGTTCTCAAGGAGTTTAATGTACATTCTTTGACGGGATCCTTTGTGACGTATTCGTCGGATGTCTCATGGCAGGGGCCGTGTCTTCAAAGGGCAATCGATTATCTTCGGGAACATACGCTTCAAGATGCGTCGGTGGTGGTTGTTCCTGAAGGGGTGATCATTAATTTTTTATCTGAGCGTCGTAATCCGTTGAAATATTTTGAATTTGAGCCCAAATTGATTGAGGCGATAGGTGAGGCGGTTATTGTACAGGCATTTCAGGATAAGCGGCCGGATTATGTTGTGATCGTTGAACGGGATAATACGGAACATGGGGCGAGGTATTTTGGTCAGGATTATGCGCAGGATCTTTACGGTTGGATCATGAAGAATTATACCCAGGTTTTTCAGGAAGGCGCCATGCCATTAACAGGGCGCGGGTTTGGTGTTGTTATTCTTCAAAAGAAAAGATAGAGGTGGGCAACTTTCTTTTTCTGGGACTTGCCTGTTATTTTCTTGTATTAGCGCAAGCGAGCGCGGTGAGGGCGATCGCCAGCGGATAAACATGGATCAGTAGTCGAAAGAAAGTATTTCTGTACGCATCAATGGCTCCGATATAGCTCCACATAGCAAACCCGTAAGCTCCTGTCAGTCCTCCCAGGATTATGATGAGCGGTAACCATTTATAGCCGGTTCTCCAGAGAAGAATAAATGTAGCAGGTATTACAATAAGAAATAGTGCGTTCCAGTGGTGTAGGACGACATCGAACGCTGTTTGGAAGGCCATTGGGGCAGAGGTTGTCAGTGTGCTGAGGGATATAGTCTTGAAGAAGGGGTCTTCGCCGCAGCTGACAGGAGTTGGCAGCGAGTGTATGAAAAGGTACCATGGCCCGGCGATCGTGGTGATGATGAGTAAATGCCTGACCAGAAAGCCGGGGCGGTAGACGATCAGGATAAGGGTAGATAATCCGAAAAAGATAAGTGCATCTAGTTTAATGAGCAGTGCAACTCCTGTCCAGAGAGAGAAGAGGGTTTGATCCCAAGGGTCATCTGATTCGATCGTTCTGATGAGTGCAAGGCTTGCCAGCAGGATAGTGAGTGATAGCGGTAGATCTATCGAGGACATGATGAATTGTGAATGAATAATGTCAGAGGTGAACAGCGTGATCATGATCCAAAAGGAACGCTGGAGAGGCGGTAGCCGGTGTTTCTCCAGGAATGTGTTCAAGCTGATGGCGATAAACAGGGTAATAAAAAAGTTCGTCAGGATATAACTGCTTGTTTCATGGAGGCCAAAATTAAACATCAGATTAAAAAGAAAAGTGGGTAGCGGAGGATAATTGGTATGTACGTTCGCAAAGACGGTATCTCGAAAGAAGAAGGCATTATTGTAGGATGAATCTGTCAATATTTTGGATTTGATCAGAATATGCGCGATCATATCAATATCAAATTGAGGGAACGCTGTCATGAGCAGGTAATTGATCCCCAGGACTCCCGCTCCGGCTATGAATGCAGCTGCAGGGGCAAGGCTGAGCCAGGATGGCCGGCCAGGGTTGACGAGTGGAGTTATTTGTTCCTGCCGAACATTATGCCGTGATTCCAGGATCATGAGCCCCGCGCAGAGTAGAAAGAAATACCATCCAGAGATATGAAGGCCAAGAAGGGAGATCGGAAATGCGAGGCAGGTATAGGCCGCCGCGCCTGCCATGAATGCATCGGGCCATGAGCCCAGCGATACAAGGGCTAAGGGAGCATGGGGATGGACGAGTTTTCTGATAGAGGAAAGGACCAGGAACCCCAGGCAGGAAACTGAGCCGATAAAAAGGAGCGTGCCTGTCAGGGTAGTCAGTAGCATCATAAGGTATCGGTTGAAGTGTCAGGTGGGAGGATTTCAACTTTATTATGACGAATCAGGATCACCTGATCGATGCCTCGCTGCTTGAACCAGGAGATATCGGTAAAGCTCTTGGCACCATTGATACAGCGATCCAGGTAGACTGATTTCTCTCCCTTGTAAAAGAATTCATTATGGGAGAGGATTTGGCGTGGATATGCGTAATAGCGGCAGAGAAGGTAAAGGTACCACCACCAGAAACCGCTGTTGCCGGAATCTTTAAAGGAGGGGATAAAATAAAACCTGGTGTTCGGCGGATAGGTGTTGATGGCCTGGATAACCTGATGGTAGGAAGGGGCCAGGGCCTGTAATTTATCGATATCAGGCAGCGCGAGCAGGGGCATCATATGAGGTAAGGCGTTTATGAGTGGCCGCCAGGTATATTCCAGCTGACTGCGGCAGGTCGTGAAGATCAGCCATACCAATGCACTCCCGACCAGGAATATTTGAAGAGGGCGTATGAGGCGTTGAATGACTTTGTTGTGCATGATGGTTATGATAGCTTTTTCAGGGGCTTTGGGGCAGTCATTTTTATTAAAATATCTTTGCCAGAACAATTGCGCCGTCTCACGCACGGATTTCTAGGCGTTGTTCAACGGTAGAAAAAATTATGGTAGAAAAAATTATGTTGCACCTTTTGAGTTGCGATATATAATAGCGCCTTCCA
>DYOU01000177.1 GCA_020720365.1 Candidatus Elulimicrobium sp. | reverse complement strand
TGGTGATGTGAATCGAGAGAATGGTGTCGCCAGGTTGGAAATGTTGTTTGTAAAACTCCATAAATTGATGCGGGGAAGGTTGCGAGGTTTTCGGGAATGGGTTCGATTTATCGTCCACCATTTTATAAAATTCATCAAGGCTTAGTTCGACATCCTGAGTATAGGTCTTTTCGCCAAAATGAATGTTGACGGGAATTCTTTTAATCTCAAACTCTTCCATCCACGCAAAGGGGATGTCAGCGGCGCCATCAGTCACAATTCCTAACATGGTTTATTCTCCTTCAAGGCTAAGGTTTTGATCTTCCAATTGCTCGCGAAGAGCCAAAAGAGTGCGATGATAAAGACTTTTTACAGCGCCCTCGCTTCTACCCATGATCGCGCCAATCTCTGCATTGGACAAATCCTCAACGAATTTCAAGATCAGCAAATTCTGTCTTTCAGAAGGCAATGTGCGGATCATTCGCAACAACGACTCCTGCTCCTGAGATCGAACGAGATTTTTTTCCGGATGAGCGCCCTTGGCTGGCAAAATGGGAATATCATCCAGCGGAATTTCCTGTTTGCGGCTTCGGTCACGATGCCAATTGGCAACCAGATTATGAGCAATGCGATACAGCCAGGCAGAAAATGGAACACCTCTATCTGTGTAATTCACAACATGCTTCATAGCCCGTTGAAAGACGCGGGCAGTCAGGTCTTCAGCATCGTGTGTATTTCCTGTTCTGTAGTACACATAATTAAATATGCGTTCCACATAACGCTCATACAATTGGCCAAAAGAATCACGGTCGCCTTGTGAAGCGCGCGCAAGGATTTCTTCTTCGTTGTATTCGATTTCCGGCAAGATAAAAACCTTACCGACGGAGTTGAATTAAATAACACCGCCGGATTTGAGAAGTTACACTCAGTATAACGCGAATTCAGAAGGATATAGGGAAATGAAAAAACCGCAAAAGAATAAAACATTTGTGCTACAATTGAAGCCCCCAAGGAGAATTATGTCTGCTAACGTCATTCGCGTCGTGGGCGCGCGCGTCCACAATTTGAAAAACATCACGGTCGAAATTCCGCGTGACAAGTTTGTGGTCATCACAGGCTTGTCAGGGTCGGGTAAATCATCGCTTGCTTTTGACACCATCTTTGCCGAAGGTCAACGGCGCTATGTTG
>DYOU01000176.1 GCA_020720365.1 Candidatus Elulimicrobium sp. | reverse complement strand
TTTTATTGCTTATTAAAACCGCAGTGAACGCCCCCAAATCTTTTTTAATCACTATATATTATTTCCCTGGCCCCGAATTAAAAGATAAGAATTGAAATGAAATAATGAAGCCTCCGACGTAGAATGTGTTTTTCGAAGACATATTCACGTTCACCCTTTGGGTGAAAAAAGGAGGCAGTAGTGAGATTGCAAATAATTTATCCAAAGTCACGTTAAAAAAGGGCGAAGAAGCTGTAACAGGTAAGATCGGGATTGGTTGGATGGCAGAAAGTCTAAAGTATTTTGGGCTTAAGAGGATAATCTCCGTCGAATATTGTCAGGCAAAGAAGTCTAATCGGGAAAAAGACGCATACGAGAAGATTCTTTCAGTGGTAATGATGAGGGCTTCTGGTGGTGAGCGGTTGGAAGATATTGAGAATTTGCGGGCTGATCGTGGCTTGCTGGATAGTTTGGGCTGGAAGGAAATGGTCTGTGCGGATACGGCAATCGATTTTATTGGGGATCGGCGGAACAATGCGAAGATGAGGCGCGGGAAGAAGAATTCACGTATGATAATGACGCGACGTATATGGACAGTGGCAAGGAATGTGCGGAATATTCGTATCAAAAGCGGCGGAAGATGAGCGGGCTGATGGGAAGCATAGCTGATCTCGGCATGATCAATACAGTTGATTATCGTCGAGGGAATAAAAGTCCGCAGGATGGGATATTAAATCAGCTGAGGAAGGCTTGTGCTCAGGCGAAACGGGCCGGGAAACGGATAAAGATTTTCAGGAGTGACTCAGCGGCGCATCAGGACAAGATTTTTACATACTGTTCGATCAACGAGATCAGGTATTTTATAACACAAGACAAGAATGAAGCGGTTCTACGTGCCGTAAAGAAGCTTGAGCCATTTGACTGGAAAACGATGTATGGGCGATACAAGGAGCAGGAGGACAAGCAGTGGGCGGTTACGGAATATAGAGTATCTAAAGGGTATCGGGTCAGAATATTGATCTTACGTTGGAAGAATCCGGATCCGACGTTGTTTGACAAGAATAAATATTGTTATCACGTGATCGGAACAAATGATTGGAATATTGAGCCGATGGAATGGCTGGAGATGCATAGTGGGCGGATGGGAACGATTGAGCAGGATCACAAGGAGTTAAAGAATGGTTTTGGGT
>DYOU01000175.1 GCA_020720365.1 Candidatus Elulimicrobium sp. | reverse complement strand
CCCGTCTGTTTTACCTTCAGCCTTCAGTCTTCAGCCTATTTACCTGAGCAGTTACGAAAAAAAGGAATTGCCCAGCAAGTCACGAAGGAAGAGGCAGGAACTTAAAGTGGGCTTGAAATAAATCAAGCGCCAAAAGCACACATATAATGGATGAGGATAATTATGAAATCAGCAAACAATACTCTTACAAGCAAGATCGTTATTGGGTTTGGTTCTTTGGCAACTTTGTGGGCGGTTGCGTCCTTGGGCAGCGCCCTCTCTCAAAACAACTGGTCAGTGAGCGAGTTGGCCCGCCAGTATATGGTCGCCACCGGCATGATTAAACCTCTGCATACCCTGGTTGACTTTTACACCCATATTAAAGGGATTGAGTATCTTATATGCGTTGCTTTTTTTGTCGCCTTCCCGGCATTCTACCGCTTTCTCAACAAGGAACAAAAACCGATGCCGATCCTAAAATAGCCTTCGTTTCTCTTTAACCAGAGACAAGGAAAGAGAATTTTCCTTGTCTCTGGCGCACTGCCCGCTTGCAACACTCCCTTCAATAAAACCCTTCTTCATTGTCCCCTCAACAAATAATCCAACCCCGATGGGCAGGATAAGCTCTTTTGCGAAATTCGTTGCAATAAAATAAGAAACGCATTGGAATAGGCCGTTGCAAATAAATAACCATAACAATCTCACACCGTGAACGGTATAATGGGCCGTAATGAAACAGGTAAAATCGTAATGGTTATTTCTTGACGCCCCCTAAGTCGCTAAAAGATGTGCGTCGTGTCAATCCGGCATGATAGATGCATGGGTTAGTTTAGCGCAACGAAAAATGGTGTTTTTGATACACTTTCGCTGTATTCTTGTATAGAAACCACACATTATGCAACGATTATGTTGCATAATGTGTGGTTTGCGATCTTGCGAGGGAATTTGTGTATGATTATCAGCATGTCCAAAAACGAAATAAAACAGCTCCAGCAATATGAGCGCCGGAACAAACTCCTGGCTGCCATCAGTGAACTGAGCGTAAAGACTGATACTCATAATAATCCCAACACCCTTTTGCAGGAATGCTGCCGCATCCTCATAGAGAAAGAAGAATTTTGTCTGGTGTGGGCTGGTCGCCGGGATACCGACGGAGCTGGCATCACAGCCTTGGCGGCGTTCACCTCGGCTCGATTGCCAGAGAAGGATTGTCTTACTCTGATAGAGCATGTTCT
>DYOU01000065.1 GCA_020720365.1 Candidatus Elulimicrobium sp. | reverse complement strand
CGTATAACATAACTGTTGACCCTAATGCTTCAAAAGGATTTGTTGTTGACAAGACCGGCAAGAAGTTAGTGAGCGTTGATGCGCTTCAGATGATAAAAGGGGATGCTGATGGCCAAAAGGGGCCTGGATCGACACTCACTTCGACGGATGCCAGCGGGAATGTTTTGATGAAGATACAGCTGGATCAAACATTAACCCAAGAACAACAAGAAGCGTTGGTCTCACGGCTTATTAAGGCTCAGGATGGCATTGCCAAGAGTTTGGGTGAAACATATGTTGGGTATGCCTCAGAGGCGGTTCCTGCCATTGATCCGCGGGTTGCTTATGCGCGCCGTACGTCAGGTTTTATTATTGATGGGAACGTTTCCGGGGTGGATGCCACAGGGAAAGTGTTTTGGAACGCGAACAACAGCGGATCGCTAAACCAGACAACGGCGTCGTTGACGAATTATGGGGCTGGCCGGGCTGCGGTGACGTATGGTCTTAGCGTGAATAATGAAGCTGTTTGGAAAGACGGCAACATGCTTCGTGACCGTCATAATAGTTATTTTATAAGGGGCGTAGACAGTAATGGCGTCGAGGGAAACCTTTCCGTTGATCGCCTGAGCTTAGGCAACAAGATCGTTAATCAATACATGGGTGGATCATTGGTGGGAATGTTGATGGATCAGCTGGGAAGCCTTATTTCCAAAGAAAATAAGAATAAAACTGCCGGCATTGAGCCCAGTGCGTTTATTGAGCAAGGCGTGATCCACGGAGATATTGAATTGGGAGCGCTTAGCGTTTTGTTGATGGGAACATCCTTGTCGTCCAACGGGGATGTTGTCGGTGGGAAATTTTCGTTGTACAAGGATAAGAATGACTTTGAGAATGACCGTTTGGGCGCAGCCATGAGCCTGGTTGCGAAAGACGGGTATATTCCGATGGACTTTATGCAGAAGTTTAATGCTGATGGGACGCAGCCTTCCATTTATCAGACCAGGTCACGCGAAAATGCCACAAGGTTGGAACCAACTTTTGTTGCCGTCATGGATAACATGGCACCTGCTAAAGCAGCAGAGATGAGTTACCAAAAGATGATGGCTGAGAATGGTTTTTACAAGACCGGGATATTCTTAAGTGATGTTTCTAAAACAGCGCAGGGATTACCTGCGGAAATTATTGAGGCTAAGGCTACTGAGGCGAGCAATAAGGCCATTGATGCTGCCGTTCAAAAGAACAGTAAACTTACACCGGAAGAAAAGAAAGCAATTGGCGATATTGCTGCGGCCCAGGAGAGGGAAAAATTAATAAGTCAGGCAACGGAAAATAAGACAGCGTTCGTGTCCCTTGAAGGTCGGACTTTTAGTACACAATTAGCCCCAAATAAGACGCAAAGCGTCAATACGGCGGCACCGTTTAAATGGGGTAATCTTGTTTTCTCAAAGGATCAGGATGGTGTTGTTAATGTCGGCAGTGTTGGGGTGAGCAATGGTGTTTTGGCTACTAAGAATAAAATGAAGCTTGTAGACGGTATTTATATGAATGCTGTTTTAACAAGGTCTGCAGCGCCATCACCAGGTTTTGGTGCAGAACAATCGACCCGCGGTATAGCGCAGAATTTGCCGGGTGGATTGAATTTTATTTTTCAAAATATCAGGATGTTCAGCCTGGCGGGAAATTATACCAATGGCAAAGGAGAGGTTAAGAAATTAGAGGATGGCGTGTTGGGGTATGATGGAAAAGTCCTGAGTGGCAATATCACTGTTACAGGAGAAAATGGTCAGGTAAGTGCGCAGGCGCCAGCGATGCAACTTGTTTCTGGGGAAAAACCGACATTGGTGGGGAACCTGGTTAAATTTGATGACGGCAGCACGGTTCCTGGGTCGTTTGTTGTCAGGGGTGGTACTGATAATGGCAAATTCATTGATGGAACCAGAGGTGTTGAGTGGAGCAATAGCAATAAAGTTCTTAGCAATGGCGAAGCGTCTATGTATGCGTTTATGCCACAGGGAACATTTTGGGAGTTTAACCAGACACCCGGGCAGGAGAAAGGCCAGGGCAACATTCAAGTGGTTGATGGTGCGGGGAAGGTATTTAAAGGTGCGCTTGTGGGTTTGTTGGAAGAGAGAAGTGAGGCAGGTGTTGGTCGATATTTAAAGCGTGATGGAGAAAACGTTGTGGTCGATAAGGTGGTGGCCAGGGTGTCGAACGTTTCTTCAGACGTTGTCGGGTATATTAATTTTGAGGGTAATGGCCAAAGATATGCTACGGCTAGTTTACAGCCAATCCTTGTTAACGCTGATGCTGTGAATGGGGTTTTACATCCAAAGGATGGTTCCAAAGGTGATTCAAAAGACGGCGTTGTTTGGAGTCATTATAATGTAAAGACACAGCCAGTTTATGGTCCAGATGGAAAAACCTTTGCAAGATTAGATGATGGCAATTTGCATTACCGCATTGAAAATGGCGGTGCGGTTGCGATGGATACCCGTATGGGGGCTCAATTTACAATGACCGATGCGGCGTGGATCGGGGCTGGCGGATCCAATATATTTCTTGCTCAAAACACCCAACAGCCTTTGACATTAACGGTTACGGGAACAGTTGATGAAAAAGGTGCAAACCCTTGGACAATTAAAGGTACGCAGAATGGGACGGCCGTATCGGTCCTTACACGCATTATGCACCACGGCTTTAATGCAACGTCAAAGAATGTGGCGCAGGAACAGAAATATGATCTTAGTAATGTTCGATTGGATGGACAGGGTGGGTGGCATTACGTCAATGGCGGGGTTGGTTATGAAGGCGTTAAGACGGAATTCACTTATCAAGGGGATTCAAATTTTGTAAAAACATTCGGTTTCGGGGCATCAGGCAATTTAAAACAAGAAACGGTTATTTTGGATGCTTTGCGCGCGGATACAGCGGGTGAGTCTACAGCGTCTACAGGTCCGCAAAATTCACTCATCATGGGCGGGCATGGCAGGTATTTAGTGGAGAGAACCTTCCTTGATAGAAATGGCGCGGGTGGTGCTGCAGGGTCTGATGCGCATTCACAGGCAGCTATTAGTGAACGGGGTGGCGCACTTTTAATACTTTCTACGGGCACAGGGATTGATAAGAATGTTTGGTCTATTGGAAAAGCGGCGTATCTTGGGGAGTTAGGCATACAGTTGCGTCGGGCAAAAACAGATGGGGATAAAACGCGCATTCGGGATGAAATAAATATTTTACAAGGTGCGGTGAGCGGTTTTGAGTTCTCGACACAGGCTGGCGGTAGTTTAGCGTTGGGTACGGGAAAAGGCTCGTATTTTCTTTTAGCACCTCAAGCCCAGCCCGGGTTTATGGTTGTACAAAACAGTACAAAAAAATTCTCGGCTGAAGACATTCAAGATACAGGTTTTTCATTTAAGAAAAATATTCCCGGCTCTTATGAATTGGATAAAAAGACTCAATTGGTTCCGTCCAATGGAAAAGTAGGACAGAATTGGGCTGCTATTCGTGTCGACGATAAAGGTAATTACCGGTTTTTGAGCCCTGCCAGCAAGGAAGTTTGGTCTACGGCTATTTTGTTTAAATCGGTTGGGTATATTCCATTATTGAATAATGAAAGAGTTGGTGTGTTGGGTAAGGACGTTCTGGCTTCCTGGACAGAAATTGTTGATAATAATAACAAGATTCAAGAAAAGGTCGGAACGGCCAGCGGTACGATCGTTAGCAATAACAAAAGCCTTGGAAGCGGTGTTGCCGATAAATATTTGACAGCCAGCATCAAAGGCATGGGGCAGGCTGTTACAGGAGGGAGTTCAGCCATTACGTTTAAGTTAAAAGATGGCAGTAAATTCTGGGATTATCAGGCTAAGGGTGTGGATGACGGTTCAACGTCGTCATTGGCAGGTCGTCAGGCGTTCAGGGTTGCCTCTGAAACGCAATATAAGGATGGCACGGTACGTTTAATTGAAGTTAATTCCAAATACATTGCGGCGCGTATTGCTGAATTAAATCAGGGTAAAAATCAGCCATTGGCGGCGCAAAAGGTTCTTGATGAAGCGAATGCCAAGAGAGCTGCTGCTGTAGCTGCCACATGGGGTGAGTTTCAGGAGAATGGAGCTGTGGTTTTTGATGAAGATACCGGTGACATGGATAATATGGCGTTACAGGCATTGTATGGTGTGCGGGCACCTGCGACAGGGGCTGTTTTTACGGCGGGTGAGAATCTTGTCACGGCGAAAGACAGAGCCGCCTATGCCAACAAGGTGCTGGGAGTCCTTTCCGGTGCGGAGTCAACCTACAATGTGGTCTTTAATCCGGATAATCCTGATGGCATGATCTCTTCCACCTATGGGTTCAATGGAACGGTTGCTGTGCATGATCAAAAAGCATCTGGTGCCTGGGATCCTTCCGGCCGAACCATCGCCAATGTCTTTACGGTAACAAGTTTTCAGGCAGGTCAGGATACGAAATCGTTCACATATGTGACCGACAATCCTAATGCCAGTCTTGTTGATTCAAAAGGTTCTGGTGTTTTTATGGGACAGGGCATTGTTTCAGGTGTTCAAAAAGGCGGTGGCAGAATAATCAATTTTGTTTTCACGGCAACTGACCAGCATGTTAGTGAAACGGATAGGAGGACTGTCAAGTCCGTTACAGGAAAAGGTTTGAATGATGCCAAGGATTTATTGAAATATGTACTAGAAAGTCGAAAAGATGAGGGTTATGAAGAAGCGTTTGATGTTGAATTTGGCCAACTTGCAAAATATTTAACAGGATCAGTCGCAGGTTTTAATAACAAGTCTGATGCGCAACTCTCCGAAGCGCTAACCAAAAAAGAACAGGCCATCCTTTTTGAACCGTTGAATAAATCAGTTTTGGCAAAATTTGATGTATATGCACAGGCTGTTAAAGATGAAAATGGCAATCAGGTTCTCGTTGATGTGATCCATGATTCACAGGCGTATGATCGTGTGGTATCTGCGACTTTGGGCAACAATGGCGATAAGGAATTGGATGGCCAGCGTGTACAATTTGCGCCGATTGGCATTGAAACAGGCCTCAAGGATACTGCGTCTGCTAAAGCAGAACAGACGCGCTTGGTAGAAGATGATGAGAAATATAAAGATGCGGCACAAAATGGTGCACGGAATCCGGCAACGGATATTCCCATGGATTTGATCATGAATGGCAACGTTCATTTTGCGTTGAATAATTCTGAATCTTGGAAAGCGAAAGCGATCGTCGACGGTAAAGTTGTAGAAAAAGATACGGGAGGTTACAGGGGGGCTGTTGATGCCTTGGCGGCGGGCGGTAAGGGCTTGGCGGTTGTTTATACCAGTCCTGATGCTCAGGTTCAGAATTATAACGGGAAGCCTGCGGTGCAGATGGTTGCCGAGGCTTTGGCGGGTACGGGTTATAGTGAAGGCGCTATTGAATATAAAGGCGGGGAAGTTTGGATAAAAGGAGAAGGCAGCGTTACGGGCTTGATCGGAGGTTGGTTTTCCAATGAGGGCGGACATTTTAAAAATACGAAATTCTTGCTGGATGCCAATAACGGGAATGATTTTGGCAATGTAAAAGGAGCCACGGTTCCTTTTGCGACTGTTGTTAGTCGGGAAAACGAGAGCGTTCTTAAAGCCCAGAAAGCCGTCGAGACTAACACTGGATTGAAATGGAATGATATTGATAAAGTTGTTGTGACCGGCATGGGGACCATAGCCTTTCAATTGAAAAACGGATTTATCAAGGATGAGGTTTACTCACGCGACCTGGCCCGGCAGATTGCTTTGGCGCAGAGCACAGAAGACCAAAGGGTGCGGGTTACGGCCAATGATGAGATCTTTATTGATACAAAAAGAGATAGCTGGACAGGCGCCGTATTATCCAACAGGCTTATTCTGCCTGACCGTAACGGGCAGATCTTCCAGTCTTCCAGTGGGGAAACGTTTGTACGTGAATATTTTGCCCAGACAGGTTCTTGGGGATGGACGGACATGGCGACCGGAAAAGCCGTGACAGGGGAGAAAACCAATCAGGTGGGTGAAACCGATTATGTGACCCTGAGGACAAATGGCGGATTGGCTGAGTTCAGCACAGATAGCAGTGGTTGGGGAACGGTTAAAGAGTTTTTTAAGATGCCGACGGCCAATATCCTCAATACATTCCGCAGCGCAGAAAATCAGAAAGATGTACGTAACGGTGATATGACGTCTTTTTCAAGCTGGATGATGAAAAATACGTCTTGGCAGTTTAATACCATTCAAGCGTTGGATGTTACTAATTTTTCAACAGGGACTTTGTTTGTGACCGTTGGAACTTTGGGGGTGGGGACTTTATTGGGTACAGGGGTTAAGGGTGCCAGCGTTT
>DYOU01000064.1 GCA_020720365.1 Candidatus Elulimicrobium sp. | reverse complement strand
ACTTTAATCGTTCCATGAGGGGCAATTTTGATGCTGCATAGTATATACTTAATATATGTTATAAACTGAGGAAACAATATGAGGAAAATTTTCAGTCAATATTCCATTTGGCGCAGAACTGTCGTCGTAATTGTTCTTTTAGCCTTTTTATCGACCAGCAGCATTGTGCCGGTTCGATATGCCCTTGCACAAGAGCTTTTTCAACTCCCGCAACCGGGCGTTAGAGTTGGCTTAAGCTCGCCCTTCATGCCGCCGCTTCTCAGGGGCGTCAAAGTTCATCCAGACAATCCTTTTCGGCTTGATTTCATTCTCGATAAAGGGAACTCAGCTTCCTCCATTGATAAATTAAAGTCGGAGTCAACGCGTCTTATTAAATATTTTCTCGCGGCCATCACGGTATCTGAAAAAGATCTTTGGGTAAATTTGTCACCTTATGAAAAGGATCGCATTATCCCGAATGCGTTTGGCGTGACGGAGATGGGGCGCGATCTTCTGGCGCAAGACTATATTCTTAAGCAGATTACAGCGTCGGTGATTTATCCAGAGGAAAAAGTCGGAAAGCTTTTTTGGAATAAAGTTTATGCCGAGGCCCGAAAGCGATACGGGTCCACAGACGTCCCGATTGATACTTTCAACAAGGTTTGGATTGTTCCCGAAAAGGCGATGGTTTATGAAAGCAAAGAGTCGGCTTACGTTGTTGAAAGCCGCTTAAAGGTGTTGCTGGAAGAGGATTATCTCGCTCTCCAAAAAGGAGCGGAGGCTCAATCTGGTCGCGAGAAAGCCAAGGAAACGAATAAGCTTGGTTCAGAAATCGTTCGTGAGGTTGTAATTCCGATTTTGGAACAAGAGGTCAACGAAGGAAAAAACTTTGCACAATTAAGACAGGTTTACCAGTCGCTCATTTTGGCAATCTGGTTTAAGGACAAGATTAGGGAAAGCCTTTTTGGCAAGGCTTACGTGGATCAAGAAAAAACGGGCGGAATTGATGTTGCTGACAAAGCAGCCAAGGAAAAAATCTGGACGCAGTACGTTGTCGCGTTTAAGAAAGGCGCGTATAACTACATTAAGGAAGATTACGATTCAGCCACGGATGAGGTTGTGGCGCGTAAATATTTCTCGGGAGGGGCGGGATTCAACCGCATCCGGGAAGTCTATGGAAAATCGAGCGACCGCAGGCGATTGCCGGAAGGTGTTTCTGATGGCGCGATGATCGTCGAATCGAATTTTGCGCCAGTAGATGCGGCCATGTCTGATTCCGACGAGCCAGGTATCAATTTCTCCATTTCGCGTGAAGAGGCGCGCGAACGCTTTGTGGCCTTGAATAATAAATTGCAAGAACATGGTTTTTGGAAGACGAGCGCAAATGACCGGTTTGATTATTTAAGATTTTTGACCATTGAACCGTCGTGGGGAGTTCAAACGATGATCCTATCGGACAAGGCAAAGGAGCAGCTTAAGGGCTTGTCTTCTTTCGACAAGGTTAACTTCTCAGATATTGCGCGTGTTGTTCTTAGTGATATTTTAGACAGAGGAGAACCGTTGCCAGAAGTAAGGACGTTGAATCACGTTAAAAACAGTCCGAGAATTTTGCTTGTAGCTCCCTATGACAAGCAAGAATTGAAGTCTAGTTCGTTTCTGGCCCCGCCTTTGGGTATATACAGAATCGCAAATTATTTGAAGTTGTTCGGCATTAAATGCGAAATTTTTGACCCCAACTTGTCTGGCGAAGACAAGCTGGACGAATTGGTGCGCGATAACAGGTACGACGTTGTTGGTTTTAGTTCGGACGAGCCTACAATGGCGAATGACATCGCGCTAGCCCGACGGGTTAATAAAGTTTCCCCACATAGTATTTTGATTGTCGGAGGCGAAGGGGCAGTTTTTAATATGAGTTCTTTAATAGCCAAAGGTTCGCCATTTAACGTTCTTTTCAAAGGCATGGGTGAATTTTCTTTATTGGATTTTGTCGTGTCCTATTTTGAGAAGGGCGCGTCTATGCTGGACGACAATGAGAAGTTGTCGGAAATAAAAAGCATCGCATGGCGCGACAGTAACGGCACGCCTAGAGAGTCTCAACTTTATAAGAAGTTTGTGAATGACGATTACCGTTCTATTTCGCTGTTTTTTGATACGAGCATTGTCCCATACGAAGAGTACTGGGAACATATGACAAATTTATTCGAGCGCGGGCGGCGCTATGTGAACGGAGTCGATTTGGCACGTATTCGGACGGTAAGGTTGGTAACGGAAAGCCATTGCCCGATGGGCTGCGCTTTTTGCACGTCAACACATTTTCTTGATACTGCTGTAAGCCAAAGACAAAAAGTTCTTTCTCTTTCGGGAGATGAAATAATTCAAGTCTTGAAAAATATCAAAAAATATCATCCCGACACGCAGACAGTATTTTTCAACGATGATAATTTCATGATTAATAAAAAACGTGTCTCTCGGTTTTGCGATTTAGTAGTGCGTGAGTTTGGTAGCGGCTCTTTTCGATTTATTGGTTTGGGCAGAATTGATAATGTCGACGAAGAGCTGCTGGGAATGATGAAGGCCGCCGGGTTTGTACAATTGAGTTACGGCATTGAACATTTCTCTGAAAAAGTATTACGCGACATGTACAAAAAGGTAAGGATTGGCACGCAGATAAAAAACTTAAATTTGACACTTCAGGCGGGCATAACTCCGCTCATAAATCTCATACCTTTTTATCCAACAGCCAAGATTGATGACATTGCCACGACGATTGACATTACTGTTGACTTTATAAATAAAGGTGCGCTGGTCAGTTATTGGCCGTTTACCGAAGCATTCAAGGGCGCAACCGTTACAGGCATGGGGTATGAGCTGTCTAAAGATGGCAAATGGATATTGCCTGCTGATGCGCGAACCAAGGAAGCCGCATTGAAAGCTATGGAACAAATGCCAACTATTCGACAACGAATTAAAACTCAGTATGGCTTGGAAAGTCTATCGCATAGTGTCGACGTCTTGATTTTTTTCTTATCTTTTTATGAAGCGGCAGGCATCCAAACGTTAAAGATAGATGAAGCGATCAAGACGGAAGTTGCCAAGTCCAGAAAGGATGCGGAGGCGAGGGGTGAGAGAGGAGTAAGCAACGCTCGCTTATTGATGCCGGAAAGCAACTATCATCCGGGTTCTCCTTTGGATGTAACAATAATTCGGAAACTGGTTAAAAGAAACGCCAATGAAGCGATAGTGCTTTTAAAATCAGCTCGCGAGCGCGGACTAACACTTCAAATTACCGGCCATTTGCGTGGATTGGATGGAGCAGGATCGACACTTGACGCACCATTGTTTCAAGAGGGCCTGACTGCTCTAGGCGTGACAGGTTTCGATCAGATTCCCCAGACCACAGTGTTGGCCAGTGATAAAAAAGCCGCTGTTCGTTTTGAGCTGGCCAGCGATCCTGACGTAGTTGAATATGTTGCTCCCGACTATGGGATTACGAAGGACAATCCGATTGTTTTTGAGAAAGACGTTGTATTGACTGCGAGAGGTCGTTTGCCACGCGGTCAGATTGACGCAGTGGGGTACATATTTAGAAATATTTTCGGATTGAAAGGCGTGCGTATTGTGATGGAAGGGATATCGTCAATCGCATTGGCGGGCGGCATGGAATCGTCCAACATGTTCAATGTGGCGCTATTGATGGTCGGAAGCATGTTGAGCGGCGCGAACCTGTCTTACGCCGACATTGTGGCTTTGGCGGTCAAACTGGAGAACGACGAGTTCGGGGGCTTAACCGGAGGGCAGGGCCACTGGTCTAGTATTTTGGGCGGCGCGCAACGCCTTATTTGGATGTCGGGAGTTAAAGACATCGAAGGTAAGTTCGTTAATAATTACGGTGTTGTTGCTCAGGAAGTTTTATCCGATGAACAGATCAAGCAAGTTGAAGAACACACGATGTTGGTGCAGGCCGGTAAAGAATATAAAGATGGAAAGTCTGTTCTTGGCCGCGCCGCCCCGCTTACTAATAATATGTGGATGGATCTTTTTCGATATGATGCGCTGGGTTTGGAATTGCATAAGCGAAAGACTGAGTTGGCTCGACGGTATGCCCAAGCTCTCGCGGAAGGAGATTTTCAAACCGTTTTTGAAGTTTTGAATACTTATGTGGATATTCGGGATCAACTCACAAGGCGCTGGATCAATCTTATGATGGATGCCCGCGAAGGGAAAGATGTGCCGGAATATGCCAGAGAGTTTGCCCGAAAGGTATTTCAACCTAAAGACGGTGAAGAGGCCAAAGATTATGAAGTGATTCGCAATCTTTATGAAGATTATGAAGCCATCGGTCGCCTTGAAGATTTAAGACACATTAGTCTTTATTCTTTGAACCCGATAGCGGCGCTTATTCAGGTGGCGCGGCAACATGACATCGCTATTTTTCCTCTGGGCGCAGGTGCTCCCGCAAGCAACATGATGGCTGTGTCTCCAAAGGGACTGAATCACATGGCCCGTTTTTTCAGCTCTCAGGGGATTCATGAAATTACGGATAATGTGGCGGCCAGGATCGTTAAAGGAACGGGTCTCCTTAGAGGGTACATGCCTTTTAAAGTTGGCCGGGAAGGCGTGCAGGTCGTTGGTTTTGATGAACTGGAGGGGGTTGTTAAGCCACAATTGTCACCGAAGACATTAGTGGATGCAAAGTCGGTAAATTTATCGGACAGCTCGATGTCGGCAAAAGGCGGTGTCGATCTGACTCGGGCCGCGAAAGATCTGCAGGTTCGAACCAGCTCAAGTAACGTTCAATTCACCTTTGATTCGGCCATGATTCGAAGATTACAAGGTGCCTCCGGGCTTACACCGGTCATTACTGACATTTATCAGATGTCCACATCCGTGCCGATGTTTTTGGGCCTGCATGAGAACGCGGAGAGCCTAGTAGCTGGTCATTGATTTCGGACTTTTCCCAATCGTCAAATATTTTATTTTTAACTGCGGGGTAATCTGAATTGCCTTTATAATATAAATAAATACATATTTCGTGTCTCCTGAATTTAACGGGGAGGATCCAGATAATGCATGGAACATTTTTAAAGAGACATAATGCGAATATCGTCGACGGCCATGGCAATCCGGTATATCTGAGAGGGGTTAGCTTCGGGGGTTGGCTTATGATGGAGTCTTATTTCTTGGGCGGTCCCAATTTGCCTCAGAGTATTTTTGAAAAAGAATTTGTTCAATTGCGCGGCAAGAAGGCACTGAATGAACTTTTCATGAAATTCAGAAGTAATTTTATTACCGAATTCGATTTTAAGCAGGTCGCTTCTTGGGGGATGAATTGTATACGGTTGCCCTTTGACTATAAGATAGCCGATAATGATCGCGATATTGCGTATTTGGATCAGGCGATTGCGTGGGCCCGGAAATACAACGTTTATTTGATATTGGATTTACACGCCACGTATGGTGCCCAAAATTGTGAGTGGCACGCCGGGTCTTCGAACGGTAAGGCGGAATTATGGACGAAGGAATCCAATCGCAAAAAGACCTATGCATTGTGGAAAAAATTGGCGGATCGGTATAAAGACGAGACGATTATCGCGGGCTACGACATTTTGAATGAATCGGTGTTGGAAAACACCGCGTTGTTAAACGAATTTTACCGGGAATGTATTAAAGCTATTCGCCGTGTGGATAAACACCATATTTTGTTTATCGAGGGTACCTTTTGGGCACAACAAATTGATGTCTTGGATGATTTTGCCGATGACAACTGGGCTTACAGCATTCATTATTACGAGCCGATGGAGTTCGCCTACAATCTAATCCCGTTCTTGCGTTATCCCCTGCCGGCTTTCGGTGCGGACGAGATTCGACGTCGTATGGAGGGATATTTTCGTTATACGCAAAAAAAGAAGCGGCCAGTTTATGTGGGTGAGTTTGGCATTAATTACCGTCAGGGTTTTTATAATGAACACATTTACCTTCGGGACATGCTGCAAAGCTTCAAGGAATTCGGTTTTCATTGGAGCTATTGGACGTACAAGGCAGTCAAACATCATATGTTCCCTGATGGCGTCTACAGTTATTTTCCCAACAGTCCTTGGGTGTATCGCCAAGGACCTAAAACAGGCTGGTACAGTTGGGGCAAAGTGTGGTCCGAGCGAAAGGATGAAATGGTCTGTTCTTGGCGGACCAAAGCTTTTGACCTGAATACGCATGTTGTCGATCAACTGAAGAAGGCATTATAATTTGGGTTCTTCCGGGATTATCATGGATAAAGATCCAGCTTTCCGCAGTAAAACAATATTGCAATACGGTAGTTGGTAAACCCTCTGAATCCACGAGCGACTGTCTTGACCTGTTGAATCTTGCTGTTTATC
>DYOU01000063.1 GCA_020720365.1 Candidatus Elulimicrobium sp. | reverse complement strand
CTATTTCTTCTCGTATTCCGGGCGGACACTGGTTCGACAGGCTCACCATAAAAAGATCCACCCCTGCGTTCCATTCAACAAGTCCGGCATTCACTCAATCTTTGAATTCAAAATTATTGTCTATATCTTTCAGGAACTTGCCGCCGGCGTCTTTAGGAGAAAGCAGCGGAACTTCTACCGGCCACTCCACCTTCACCTGAGGATCGTTCCAGATAATATTGCGTTCCATCGCCGGAGCATACTCCTCGGAACAATAATACATGATCTCCACATCATCCGTCAGCGCACAGAACCCATGCGCAAATCCAACGGGGATATACAACATCCGCTTGTTGGTATCGGACAGCCGCTGAGCCACCCAACGGCCGAATGTCGGCGAGCCTTTACGAATATCCACCGCCACGTCGAAGATCTCTCCGCGCACAACGCTCACCAGTTTCGCCTGAGCCTTTGGGTTCAGCTGAAAATGCAGCCCGCGTAAAACATTCTTCTGCGATCTTGAATGATTCACCTGAACAAAGTTTTCAGGGATCCCGTTCGCTTTAAAATCTGATGCTTTAAATATTTCTGCGAAAAACCCGCGATCGTCGGGAAATATCCTCGGCTCAACCAGGATGACTCCTGGAACTTCAAGCTTCTTAAACGTGAACGGCATCTGAACCCTCCGCCAATCTCTGTAAATACTCGCCATAGGATGTTTTGATCGCGCGGCCCAGCGCTAAAAGCTGTTCCTTGCTGATATACCCCATCACATACGCGATCTCTTCAATACACGCCACCTTAAGCCCCTGGCGCTCTTCAATCGTCTTGATAAAGATCGCCGCGTCGATCAACGATTCATACGTCCCCGTATCCAGCCAGGCATAACCGCGCCCCAGGCGCTCCACATTCAATTGACGTAACCGCAGGTATTCATTATTAATATCCGTGATCTCGATCTCGCCGCGCGCCGATGGTTTTACATTGCGGGCAATATCCACAACGCGATTATCATAGAAATACAAACCCGTTACCGCCCAGTTCGAGCGGGGCGCTTTAGGTTTCTCTTCAATAGATACAGCCTTGCCCTCAGCATCAAACTCAACTACACCGTAACGATCCGGATCCTTCACATAATACCCGAATACCGTAGCGCCCTGCTTGGTATCCGCCGCCCGCCTGAGCACTTCCGACAACCCATGGCCAAAGAAAATATTATCCCCCAGCACAAGCGCCACACTGTCCTGGCCAATAAAGTCCGCCCCTAAAATAAACGCATCCGCCAATCCGCGAGGCTTGGGCTGTTCCGCATAACTGATACGAAGGCCCACTGAAGAACCGTCACCGAAAAGATCTTTAAACTGAGGCAATGCCTGCGAAGTAGAAATGATCAGGATGTCCCGAATGCCGGTCAACATCAATACCGACAATGGATAATAGATCATGGGTTTGTCGTAAACCGGTAACAGCTGTTTAGATACGGCTCTGGTAATAGGAAATAAGCGCGTCGCCGTTCCGCCTGCAAGAATAATACCTTTCATTCAACAGCCTCCATTGTATCGGTTAAAATCAATCAAAATCAGTCAAAATCGATTAAGACGTAATAATACTTTAAAGAATAAATTAATTAGCCTAAAGTATGCCCTATAGACGATAAAATGTCAATGTTAGCGCTTTGCGACAAAGACTGACCTCAATTTATTCTTGGCAACCCACATGGCGGGTTTAATGGGATGATGCCAGATCGCCGGGGCCGCTGAACCGATCATCCAGCAATTTTTCTGACAAACCTTAACGGCTGCACGGACTTTTGCCGCTTCAGAGCCGTTCCAGATCTCAGCCCATGTTTGATCTTTCAGATTCCCCATCGGCATCTTGGCATCCATGCCATTACAGGCCAGAATATCGCCATAAGGATCCAGAAAGAACCCGTCTTGCCCCATCTCGCAGGGAAGGAAGCGAGGGTTCCCTTTAATATAATTGATGAGCCCATAATTGAAATAAGCCCGGAACCAATGCTTTAGTTTATTGGCAGATAAAAGTTTATCGATCAAACGTTCGAACTCTTTAATAACCATCGCCTTGTTATGGATCCGATTGGTCGTTTTACAAAAATAATGGGAATTATGCACCACACTTGTAGCAAACTCGTACCCGAACCCTTCGGCTTTCTCATAAACACCGACGAGATCTTTCGCGTTCATGTCCTGTACGGTCATATTAAACCCGATATCCTTAAGACCCATCTCATGCAACTTGAGCAAGGTGCGCTCGGTGCGCTCAAAACCGCCGGGCATGCCCCGGATCGCATCATTCGTTTCCTTAAAACCTTCCAAAGATATCCGCAAGCCAAGGTCGGGGAAACGCGTACACAAATCAATAATACGATCGGTAAAAAAACCGTTGGTATTGATCACGATACGTTTGGCCTTACGGCGTAAAAGCGCGACGATCTCAGGAAGGTCTTTGCGGATAAAGGGCTCGCCGCCAGTAATGTTCAGAAAGAACATAGACGGGAGCTTATCATAAACATCCAAACCAACTTCTTCTTCAGGCCTGGACGGCTGCTGCCAAACATCACACATATTGCATTTGGCATTACAACGGTAAGTAACGATCACGGAACCGTGTAATTTATGCTTCATGGAACGACTACGCCTCTATAGGCCCTTATTTTTCCGCTCATACTCATCACCAGACAATCTCACTTAATCCCTGCCCCTTCTCGATCGTTTCCTGATCTCCATCTACTATTTTTAATTCTACTTTATTATCCATGCGCATAAAGAAGTCATTCTTTAAAAGAATATTCTCATTTGAAATAAATAAAGTATCCGAATCAAAAAGAAACTTAAACGTGGGCGAAGTCCGCTTCAGATTATTGCGATCTAAACTCTTTATTTCAAAGATACCTCTGGAATTCCCCGACTTGACATGTTTATCCTGCTTAAACAAATAAATATACATCCACGGATAGGACTTCAAATTCGCAACGATCATCGTGTAATTCGGGGTAAAGAACCTTCCCCAATACCAACCTTTCATCTTTACAGGATAATATTTCAGCCGCGGGAAATAATTGTGATCATGATATCCCTCACCCGCAATATCAACCTTCTTTCCATCAATAATAAGAAAACCCTGGATCTTCCCCCGAGGTACTGCAGCTACCCATGGCCAAAACTCATAACGCTCCAGCGGGAAATAAGCCTTCTCAGCAAAAGGCCTGATCATTGGCTTTAAATCAAATTCAAAATGACACCTGTCATTCTTGAATGATACCCTGTAGACACCATTATCTTCATAGGCCCAGCTTTCAGCCATCTTCAACTGAAAGCTAACCGTCGAAATAACCGAATCCTTATCCGCAACATCAACCTTATACGTCTGAGACTTACCCGTATTCTGGTCAAACATATCCAGCTCAACCCATAAATTATTAGAAGCCGTCCAAAAAGTCAGGTTAAAACTTCTGCCCCCGTTTATCTGACCGTCGAAATACCACCATTCAACAAATTCTGGATACTTTTTCGTATGCTGAGCCGCATTAATAACAGGGGATATATCGTAGAAGGCATCTGTCCGGGGCCAAATAACCTTTAACGCACATACAATAAGAAGTAGGCTAAAAACTGAAAAAGATACTTGGAAAATAAAATACTTGGGACACATTGACTTTTTCTGAATCATTTCATGTAGTCTTGATAGGCTAAAACGATGCCAGACTTTAGAGAGGTTCTGGCCTGCCAACCCAGGGCTTTAATCCGGGAAACTTCCGCGAGCTTCTTGGGACTGCCATCGGGCTTTGACACATCCCAACAGATATCTCCCTCAAAACCGATCACTTCTTTGACCAGCTCAGCGACCGCCTTGATCTGCATATCCTCGCCCGTACCCACATTAACGAATTCACCCACCTGGGCGGCTTCATAGGTTCGCATCAAATACACGCACGCTTCAGCGAGGTCATCCGCATAAAGCAATTCACGATACGGCGTCCCGCTGCCCCAGAGCGTGAGGCTTTCGGCTGTTACACCAATAGACTTTAACGCTGCCGCAACATCCGCAGACCCTGCTTTAGGCGCGCCGCGCTTCTCAAAATCCGCCTTGATCGCCGCCAGATCACCCGCCCGCAACAATTTCGCTAAATGAAACTTACGGATGAAAGCAGGTAAAAGATGCGATCCCTCAAAATGATAATTGTCGTTGATCCCATACAGGTTCGTCGGCATTACCGACATGAAATTAGTGCCGTACTGTTCATTATAATAACGGCACAATTTGATCGCCGAGATCTTGGCCATGGCATAGGCTTCATTCGTCGGCTCAAGCGCGCCGGTGAGCAAACAATCTTCTTTCATCGGCTGCGGAGCGTACTTCGGATAAATACACGTTGAACCCAAATTCAGCAATTTTTTAACACCGAACCTGTAACCGGACTGAACCACATTCGCCGCGATCATAATATTCTGATAAATGAAATCGGCTTTATACGTATTGTTCGCCAGAATACCCCCCACGCGAGCGGCCGCAAGAAATACATAGACAGGCTTCTCCCTCTCAAAAAAAGCCTCGACGTCGCTCTGTCGGGTCAGGTCAAGCTCGTGATGCGTCCGCGTTACAATATTATAAAACCCATTCTTGTTCAGTTCACGGCAAATAGCCGAACCGACCATTCCCCTGTGCCCTGCTACATACACTTTCGCGTTCTTGTCCATCACTTTAACTCCAATATTATTAGGAATAAGGGAATACCGATCGGACACTGGTTCGACAGGCTCACCATAAAAAGATCCGCCCCTACGCTCCGTTGGCAAAAGATCAATGTGTCACGAATTATTCCTATTCATGAAAGTTCATGGTACGGAAGCCTTCGCTCTTGAGGAATATCTGCTTCTTGGCTTCCAAAAGATCAGCATCGACCATCTCTTTGATCAGCTGTGCCAGTGTGTATTTCGGTTTCCAGCCGAGCTTAGCCCTGGCTTTGGACGGATCCCCTAACAGAAGCTCTACTTCCGTTGGGCGGAAATACCGCGGATCCACTTCAACCACAACCTCTCCTGTGTCCGCATTGATCCCCTTTTCATCCACACCCTCACCCTGCCAAACAATATTCATACCCAGCTGGCTAAACGCCAGACCCACAAACTCGCGTACTGAATGCGTTTCACCCGTCGCTAAAACAAAATCTTCCGGTGTCTCCTGCTGAAGGATGAGCCACATGCCCTCGATATAATCCTTGGCATGGCCCCAGTCGCGCTTGGCATTCAGGTTCCCTAAATACATCTTCTTTTGTAACCCCAGTTTGATGCGAGCCGCCGCGCGAGTGATCTTGCGCGTAACGAACGTCTCACCGCGCAAGGGGGATTCATGATTGAATAAAATCCCATTACACGCGAACATATTGTACCCTTCACGGTAATTCACCGTGATCCAGTACGCATAGATCTTCGCCGCCGCATAAGGACTGCGCGGATAAAAAGGCGTTGTTTCTTTCTGCGGCGTTTCCTGCACCTTGCCGTAAAGTTCCGACGTGGAGGCCTGATAGAAACGGGTCTTCTTCTCCAGATGCAGGATGCGGATCGCTTCCAGTAAACGCAATGTCCCCAGGGCATCGGAATTCGCCGTATACTCGGGCGTTTCAAAAGAGACCTGCACATGCGACTGTGCCGCCAGGTTATAGATCTCGTCGGGCTGAACATCCTGGACGATACGGATCAGATTAGTGGCATCCGTCATATCGCCATAATGCAGTTTCAGCGTCACTTCTTTCTCATGCGGGTCCTGGTATAAATGATCCACGCGATGCGTATTAAAAAGCGAACTGCGGCGCTTGATACCATGGACCTCGTAGCCCTTCGCCAGCAGGAATTCCGCCAAGTACGCTCCGTCCTGACCTGTTACACCTGTAAGTAATGCGCGTTTCATTCAAATATCCTTTCTATTAAATCCGGCCGTGATCATCTTCAAACCGTTCAATATCATCTTCACCAAAATAATCGCCGGTCTGAATTTCGATGAACACGAGTGAATCTTTGCCAATATTTTCAATACGATGCATACACTGGCGCGGAATATCAATATACTGTCCCACAGAAAGAATATGCGGAACGCCATTGATCGTGACCTTGGCTTCACCTCGATGAATAAACCAGTGCTCTTCGCGTTTCTGATGCCGCTGAAGGCTCAGCCTCTGACCCGGAAGCACCGTGATCTCCTTGACTTTATGATCCGTTCCATTCAACAGGACCGTGTACGTCCCCCAGGGGCGTTCACCGACAGAAACCAGATATTCGAGTTGATGTTCCATATATTCTCCTTACTGGCGGACACTGGTTCGACAGGCTCACCATAAAAAGGTCCGCCCCTGCGCTTCATT
>DYOU01000174.1 GCA_020720365.1 Candidatus Elulimicrobium sp. | reverse complement strand
GGATTGAAGAAATTCCCTGTGTCCCCGAGGATTACTCGGCAGGGCAGGGAGGCGGTCGTTGTACTTCCATTTGAACAATTTCAAAAATTGATCAAGCAGAATGCAAGTTCACAGAATTTGGTGGATTTTTTATTTCCTTTTAATTCTTATCTTTTAATTCGGAGCTAAGGTCATTTCAGGAAGGAATTGAATATGAAGAAACCTGTTCTGCTTCTTTTATTCCTGTCGCCGGCCATAGCAGAATTGCTCAGCGGTTCAACGCCGCCGCTTCTTTGGCTTAATCCGGTCTTTTTGGTATTTCTTTTTTGCGCATATTCATGCGGGGTAATCCTTATCAGGGAGGCCAGGGTGCGCTGGGGGCTTGGCTGGAGCACCGTCTTTCTGGGCGTGGCGTTCGGGATCCTTATTGAAGGCGTCATGATGAAAACTTTTTTTAATCCCGGCGGGGAAAAGATGGGTCTTTTACTGGGATATAACTTTTGGGGAGGGGTGCACTTGAGCTGGACGATCAAGCTTATTTTCTTTCATGCGGTCTTTAGTATTTTATTGCCGTTACTGGCCGTTGATCTGCTTTGGCCGGATTTTGTCCGGACTCCGGCACTGAACAGGAGCACCGGGTGGCTTGCCGGGGGAGGGGTTTTACTGATCGCAATTGTTGGAATGCTCTTCTCTGGCTCAAGGGGGCCTGACGGACAGATGATCCCCTTCCATCCTCAGCCTCATTTTCTGGCCATTTCGGTATTTGCTATTTTGGGGTTGATCTGGTGCGCGCACCACTTTCGCCAGCATACTCTTGAAAATGAGAAATATGCGTTATGGTCACCCGCCAGGTTCGGGGTTATTTCATTCATTGTTCATTTCGTCAATGTCCTGGGTCCTGATATTATGGCCGGGATGAAACAGCCTGCAGTGCTTACACTTATGGAGCAGTTCGCATTGATTGGATTCGTCGTGTGGGCGGTCAAATATCAGCTTTATCATAAGAATATAACGTCAAGGCATTTAACATCCATGGCGGCAGGGAGCATTGCTGTGTTTGTGATGTTGACGCCTTTTCATGAATTGGTTCCCGAAATTAATCCTGAACCCTCGAGTGGGATGATCGCTGTCGGGCTTATGGCCATGGTGTTTACGGTACTTTGGCATCGGAGAGTGCTTGGGGAGGCGGGTAGTTTACAGAAAATTCTTTTGTGATATGATTCAAATTCACAGCTGTCCGGT
>DYOU01000173.1 GCA_020720365.1 Candidatus Elulimicrobium sp. | reverse complement strand
ACGCCATGTTACCACGATGGATGTGATCCTCTTGTTTTTTTACCGGACAGGTGTGTCTTTTGTTGATTGACATCTGTATATCTTGGTGATATACATATTGTGCATGGATATCCAACAGTTATTAAACAGTTGCGAGGGCTTTCAATGGGACAGGGGGAATAGCCTTAAGAGTTGGCTTAAGTATCATGTCGCTGAGGGTGAAGCAGAGCAGGTCTTTTTTAATGAGCCGCTTCTTTTGGTCATGGATCCGGGGCATTCACAGGCAGAAGCCAGATATCGGGCGTTAGGGTATACGGATGAAGGTAAACGGTTGTTCGTCGTTTTTACGATACGAAAGCCTTTGGTTCGGGTCATTTCGGCCAGAGATATGAATAGGAAGGAGAGGATTGAGTATGAAAACTTTAAAAACAATTCCTAAGTTTAAAAGTGAGCGGGAAGAGCGCAAGTTCTGGATGGCTCATGATTCGACGGAATACGTTGATTGGTCTAAGGCCAAGCGGGCTAGTTTTCCTAATTTAAAGCCGACCTGCAAGAGTATTTCTTTAAGGTTGCCTCTTTCGATGCTTGACAGGCTTCGCGTATTGGCCAATAAGCGGGATGTGCCTTACCAGTCATTGTTAAAGACGTTTCTGGCTGACCGCTTGAAACAGGAAACTGTTGCTCATTAAACAAGTCCGAACTTCGTGTTCAAGTCTCGTTCAAATCCCTTCTGGGGAACCTGATTATAGCGAGAAGTAAACTCTCCGAAGGACTTCAAGCGCCAGGGATCTGATCAGGTTTTCGAAGTTTTCATGTTGAACAACAGGATTTAGGGGGTTGTTGAGGTTAATTTCAGGCGTTGGCCACCTTTTTAATGCGGACAATGATCAAGTTGTTTCTTGCCAATAAGGTATATATTATTGACTCCGTAAAAATAGTACATTCTGGACAACGATTCACACAGAATCGGTCTCTCTTTTGTGGATTTCGGCAGAGCTGATAATCATTCTACCTGGCAACGCATGCGCCGCAAGATGAATGCGCAATCCATCCGGAATATTTTGTACTTGTGTAACTTTGAATTCTGGCAGGCTCAGGGCCTGCGTGATACTATATCCACGCATCGATCGTCTCCTGATGATTTGTTCTCGCAAACAAATTCTATCAGTTTTCACTGACGATCGATCTTTTTACATTTCCCCACCAGCATCAACCATTTACAATAAAATCTTCGCCCTTAGT
>DYOU01000062.1 GCA_020720365.1 Candidatus Elulimicrobium sp. | reverse complement strand
CCAAAGGGTGAACGTAAATGTTGTTCTCGAAAACACATTTTACGTCGGAGGCTTTATTATTTCATTCCAATTCTTATCTTTTAATTCGGAGCTAAGGTACCTGTAATTTCTGAAAATCAGGCCGTAACTGCCAGGTCTCTATGATATACTAGGAATAAATGGAGATTTATGGATTTAAAACGCAGCACAGATAAACGCAGGTTTCATCGGGCGCCGTTCAAGCGGCCGATAAAACTCAATATGGTGCGCGGTGATATGCTAGCCATTCATGTGGCTCAGGATATCAGCCAGGGCGGCATTCGTGTGAACGTGAGGCAGTTTCTTCCTTTGGGGACGCATGTGGATGTTCAGGTTCAGATCGAAGATATGGGACGTATGAGTGAGCTTGAAGCCAGGGTTGTTTGGGTTAAAGAGCTTCCCTACTCGGAAATGTATCAGGTCGGAATTGAGTTTATGGAGGGTGCCGTGTTTCATAAATTGAAGATCGCCCAATATGTAGCTGAATTTGAAGCGAAATCTTCGGTTAATAAAATAAAAGAGGAGCCTGTGTGAGTCAGAAAGATCATAAGGAAAAGCGTCAGCATCCGCGTATTGAGCATAGTATTCCGGTCAAGATTTGCGCTCCGAGCGTTGATCTGGTAGCGGCTACAAAAAATATTAGCTGTTCTGGAGTTTATTGCCGGGCCAGTAAATATTTAGAGCCAATGACGAAGCTTAAGGTCACGTTATTGTTGCCGGTGAGAAAGAATGGCAAGCCGGGCACGAAAAAGATCATTTGTTCCGGGGTTGTCGTGCGGACGGAGAATATTCCGAATGAGGATGCGTTCAATATGGCCGTATTCTTCAATGATATTAATCCCAAGGACAGCCGGGCACTGGCCGATCATTTGCAGGGTGTTCTTGTGGAAAAAGCTGTTGTCTAGAATCGATGAGGAGTATATTACATGGATAGTGCGATCAATCTTTCTGTAACCCCGTTACAGGCATTACTGGCATTGGCTTTTCAGGCATGGCTCATTATTTTCCCGATTATTCTGATCCGCAAGGTAAGTCGTCTTGAGGCTCTTATTGAGGAGCGCCTGGAAGGAACGCAAGGTCAGGAGCAGGATCAGGAGGAGGAGAATGTCTAAAAAGTTTATTTCCAGACGGGCGATCAATATCCTGTATGAAGATGATCATTTTATTGCTTTCTTTAAGCCGGCAGGTCTCTTGACGGTGCCCGCTGATAAAGGGAATGAGCTGTCGTTAACAGAGATCGTTAATGCAGAGTTTGCGACGCGGACAGATCTGGTTGACGGCATGAAATTGCATCCGTGCCATCGGATCGACCGTGACACATCAGGTGTTATTATGTTTGCCAAGGGGCAGGTGGCGAGAGATCAGCTGATGAATCTCTTTCGTGCACGGGAGGTAAAAAAGAAGTATATTGCTTTTGTCCACGGGAAGGTACCGCATCCCCGAGGAGAGATCAAAAGCCGTCTAAAAGAGGATATTGCCAGCGGCGACAAGAGTAGTATGTCTATTACACGGTATGCGTTGAAACGGCAGTACAGGAACTTTGCTGTTGTTGAAGTGTATCCTCTGACCGGTCGCACGAATCAGATCCGTATTCATTTCAAGGAGGCAGGGAATCCTCTGGTTGGTGAAAACAAGTTTGTCTATCGCAAGGATTTTGATGTGAAATTCAAGCGTACAGCCCTGCATGCTTCTGAACTTTCTTTTTGTCAGCCTTTCACTAAAGAGAAAGTCAAAGTTGAAGCAGAGCTTTCGCAGGATATGCAGAATTTCTTGGAGAAAATTACTCATCCCGTCAAGTTGTAAGCGAGGCTGGTGAGAGTGTATTCGTATATAAAAAAGGATTTTTATGAATGTTCAAGAGATGTCTGATTTGTGCCATTCGATCGCCAAGTCAAAGGGGTTTTGGGATAAAGAGCGTAATGTAGGCGAAGCCTTAATGCTGGTGGTGACTGAGCTCGCTGAGGCGATGGAGGCTCATCGTAAACAGGATAAAGAAAACTTTGATGAAGAGTTGGCCGATACGTTCATCCGGCTCTTTGATCTTTGTGGTGGGATGGGCATAGACATCGAATCGCAAATATTAAAAAAGTGTGAGAAAAATAAACAGCGCCCTTATAAGCATGGGAAAATATGTTAGTGCCGCATGGCTTCTTTTCGTCTTGAATCTACGTTTAAACTTATTTCTGACCAGCAGGCTGCCGCAGACCGGTTGACCGAAGGGGTCTTGCGCGGGGATAAAGCCCAGGTTTTGTTGGGAGTGACCGGAAGCGGGAAGACCTTTACGCTGGCGAATGTGATTGCCCTGCTTAATCGTCCGACGTTGGTGATATCTCATAACAAGACTCTCGCCGCGCAGTTGTATGGCGAATTTAAAGAATTTTTTCCTTCCAATGCGGTTGAATACTTCGTGAGCTATTATGATTATTATCAACCTGAAGCTTATATTCCCCAGACAGATGTTTATATTGAAAAAGACGCGTCGGTTAATGATCGTCTGGACCGCTTGCGCTTGTCGGCAACGACATCCTTGATGTCCCGCAGGGATACGCTGGTGGTATCGAGCGTGTCGTGTATTTATAGTCTTGGATCGCCTGAGGATTATCAGAACAGCCTGGTCTTTTTCAAACGTGGTGATCCTGTTGGAAGAGATGAGATCTTGCGTCGGCTGCTGAACATACAGTATGAGCGAAATGACTTTGACCTTTCTCGAGGCAGGGTGAGGGTGCGCGGGGATGTGGTTGAAATATTTCCGGCTTATCGTCAGGATGCCCTGCGGGTGGAATTCTTTGGCGATGAGATCGAGCGGATAACAATGATCGATCCGGTGAGTGGAGAGGTTATGACAGAATTGGATCAGGCGGCAGTCTATCCAGCGAAGCATTTCGTGGTGTCACAGCCGAAGATGGAGGAGGCCTTGGGCCAGATCCGTGAAGAGATGGAGCTGCGGGTCAAGGAACTTGAGGGTCAGGGAAAGTTGGTAGAGGCTCAGCGATTGCGTTCGCGCACGGGGTTTGACCTGGAAATGTTGCGCGAGGCGGGGTATTGTAACGGGATCGAGAATTATTCACGCGTTCTTTCTGGCCGTGAGCCTGGGGCCAGGCCGCATTGTTTGATTGATTATTTTCCTGAAGATCTTTTGGTGATCATTGACGAGTCTCATGTGACGATCCCGCAGGTGCGCGGCATGTACGCCGGTGATCGTTCAAGAAAAGAAATGCTGGTGGCGCATGGCTTTCGCCTGCCATCCTGTCTTGATAATCGTCCGTTGACATTTGATGAGTTTTTGCCTTTAATCGGGCAAGTGATCTATGTGTCGGCGACGCCTGAAGATTTTGAGATTGGATTATCCCAGGGGCGTGTTGTTGAGCAGGTGAATCGGCCTACGGGTATTCCTGATCCGACTATTATTCTTCGTTCGACTTCAGGACAGGTTGAGGATCTTTTGGAGGAGGTCCGTTCACGGGCCGTTAAAAGCGAGAGGGTTCTGGTGACGACTCTGACGAAAAAGATGTCCGAGGACCTTGCCCAGTACATGTCTGAGCGGGGGGTGAAGGTCAAGTATTTGCATTCAGATATTGAGACGATCGAGCGCACCAGGATCCTGCAGGAACTGCGGGTCAATAAATATGATTGTCTGGTGGGCGTTAATTTATTGCGTGAAGGGTTGGATCTTCCGGAAGTTTCGTTGGTGGCTATTCTGGATGCGGACAAGCAGGGTTTCCTGCGTTCGCATACAGCCCTTATGCAGACGGCCGGGCGTGCGGCCCGTCATAAAGATGGAGTTGTTATTATGTATGCGGATTCGGTGAGCCCTGCGATGCATAGGACCATGGCAGAGTGCGATCGCCGGCGTTGTGTCCAGTTGAAGTTTAATGAGGATCATCAGATTGTTCCGACGAGCATTGTTAAGACGGTTAAGTCAGGGATAGAGGTGTGGGCTAATGCGCAAGAGATTGTTCGCGAGGCGGCAGGACAGGATCCGGAACAATATGAATTCTCACAGATGATTGACGGTTTGGAGCGGCAGATGGATTTATTGGCAAGAAATCTGGAGTTTGAGAAGGCCGCGCGGCTGCGTGACCGTATTCAGGGATTAAAGTCTGCTGGAGAAGGCCGTCAGTCGGATATGAAGTTCGGGCGGCCAAAGCGAAGAAAAAAGGGGCCGTTGTGATGGGGAAGATTTTAGGGTTTTTATGGGTGGTCCTTTTATTGGCAGCGGGGGTTTCCGGTTGTGCCGTATTGGAAGCGACGGGAGAGGCCGTTGGGGTTGTTGGAAAAGCCGGTTGGGCGGCCGTGAAGACGGTAGGCGGTGCTGCTTATGCCGGAACCTCCATGGCAGGGCAGACGGCGAACCAAACAAATAAGTCTTTGGCAGAGGGTTCTTCCCGTCGTAATTCAAATGTCTCTGTGACGGGGGATAGGGCTGTCGTTCCGTTGGAACAGGAGGGAAAGAGTTATTATGTACGCTTGAAGATCAATGGCAAAGTATCCGGAAGGTTCCTTTTGGATACAGGCGCCAGTGCGGTGCAGATATCCAGAGCGTTAGCCAAACGGATCAAGGTAGACAAGAAAAATAGCCAAGCTATTCCTGTGACGTTAGCGGGAGGGGCTATTGTGGCAGGGCGATTGGTTACGCTTGATGAGGTTTCTTTAGGAGGCATGACGGCGCATCGTGTGAAGGCGATCGTCTTGGATTATGAACAGAAGCAGTCTTCAGATGGTTTGCTGGGGATGTCTTTCCTGGAAAACTTTATTTTTCAGATCGATACCCGTAAAGGTGAGTTGTTATTAAAGAAACGGTAATCGTTTGAAGTATTTCAAAATGTTTGATAAACTTTATTTCTATGGATCATAAAATCATTTTTCCACAAGAGTTAGTTAAGGCAGTCAACGAGTCAGTAGGGAGCGTGTATCAGCCTCCTGTGCTCATCGAGGCCAATGAGTCTGTTTACGGGCTAGAGGGAGTCTTGAGCACGATCTATCTGAAGGGCGATGTGATCGGTAAGATATCACTATTCATGCGCGGTTCTCATGCGGCGAAATTAGTGGCCAATATGCTAGGGGTTGAAGATATTGCCGAAGATTCTATTGATGTTTTAGACGGAGTTGGTGAGGTGTTGAATATTATGGTTGGTTGTTTCAAGAAGCATCTTGAGCCGCATCAGATCAAAGTGGACATTAGCGTCCCATCCACACGAATGACGGGAATCTTAACGCCTGGCCGCTGGGCTAATAATATTGATCAGGTGTATACCTCGAATGATGTCGTATTGAAAGTCAGCATGTCTTATCGGCATGTAGAGAAAGAAGAAAGGCCTTCGGGAGCGCTTCTTTCAGGGCAGGCCAAAATGAAACTTTCAGCCGCAGATCTCCTTAAGCAGATATTAGCTAAAAAGAAGTAGTCGGATCATGAGTGGACACAAAGCTGTTGGGCTGTTATCTGGCGGTCTTGATAGTGCATTGGCCTGCAAGCTTTTGCTTGATCAGGGCATTCAGGTTCATGCGGTCTATATTAAAATGCCATGGGGATGCGGTAAGCCTGTGCGGGCTGGTGATCTTGCGCGTCAATTGAACATTCCTTTTAAGATGATTCCACTAGGGGATGATTACCTTTCTGTTTTAAAGAAACCGCAATATGGCTTTGGGACGGCACATAATCCTTGTGTGGATTGTCATATTTACATGGTAATCAAGGCGGCTGAATATATGCGGCAGATCGGGGGGGATTTTGTTTTTACTGGAGAAGTCCTTGGGCAGCGGCCCTTGTCTCAACGTCGCAGGAGCCTTGCCTGGGTGGAAGAAGGCGCCGGGCTTACCGGCCGGTTATTAAGGCCTTTGAGTGCTCATTTGATGGAGCCGACAGTCCCTGAACGAGAGGGGATTGTGGATAGGAAGAAATTACTTGCTTTTGAGGGCCGGAACCGGCGTCAACAGTTGGATTTGGCGGCACAACTGGGTTTATCGGGTTATGCAACTCCCGGAGGCGGGTGTTTATTAACAGAGAAGGTGTTTGGGGCTCGTGTTAAGGATGTTTTACAGCGTGGGTGTTCATCTATTGATGAAATGGCTATCCTGGGGTCGGGCAGATATTTTCCTTTAAATGAGAATGCATTTGTGATGATAGGCCGGGATGAGGCGGAGAATGCTTCTTTGATCTTGCAGGCGCTTGAAACGGACATTGTATTTCGGACTTGTGAGTTTCCAAGTCCGACAGCAGTTCTTCGTGTCAGGGATAAGGTAGAGGCAGAGCTGGCTTTGACAGCCGGTCTGGTGCAGTTTTATTCCAAGCGTAAAGATGCCCCTTCTGCTTTGATCCCTTATTGGGTTAAGGCTTGGCCGGGGGTGGTTGAGGTAGTTCGGGCGGTTATTCCGAGCGAGGCT
>DYOU01000172.1 GCA_020720365.1 Candidatus Elulimicrobium sp. | reverse complement strand
TACAAAATATCCTTCCTGAATATGTTTCTGATGTAAAGGTAAAGCCGATTATTGAATAGATGCTGATTTCGTGTTTATTCCCAATTCATCATGGCTGCCCTTTAACTGGTGGCCATTCTTTGCACGGCCTGAATTTTATCAGTAGCCATTTTCCGTTCTTGAATGACTGAATGAATGGCGCGGAAGGCATCCTTGATAGTATCGTGGACAGGAAGAGTAAAGCCTGCATGGATGATGATTCTTTGATTAAAAAAACGATTGGAGAGATTCAGACGGATCCATTTTCGTAGATATGCGGCCTTCAGGCGGGATGGCTGAATGGTTTTGATAAAAGACTCAGGCAGGGTTTTCTCTGTGAGAAATTGCAAATAATCAGTCGTTACCCAGGCCGCCGTTTGCACTCCGCATTCATGAAGCCAGACAGAGAGAAGGTTCCAGTCAATCTTTTCTGTTTGCGTCCAGCGAACAAGGTCCACCATTTGTATGAGCGAGGCTACGGGACCAGTTGAATATTTTGCAAAGACCGGATGCACAAGCATGATAAAAAGGGTTGCCTCATTGCTCAGTCCCCAGAAATATGAAACCTTTTGTCGGGCCGCGAGAAAATCACTGGTCATATTCTTTCGTAATCTTCCGGGCTGTAATATTTGCCAATGGAGATCAATTGAGGCGGACTCGGCGCTCATTGTTATTTCATGACTGATGTTTTGAGCAAGGCAGTGCATTGAAAAACCTGATTGAGTCAACGACCTGATGGCCCGCTCCTTGTCGAAAGGGGAAATGAGGATGTCAATATCGGCGGAAGGTCGTATGGCTGGCTTGTCATAGAGTATCTCCCTAATGTGAGCGCCCTTATAAACGGCAAAAGGGATGCCTTCATTATCAAAGATAGCCGCCGCTTTGAAGAGTGTTTGTTGCTGGGCCAGATAGTTTAGCGCTGCATGTCTGGTTGACGGCTTTATTCTGTTGAGAAAACCGTCGCTGAACTGAACTGATTTCTTGGTATGACGAAGCAGTTCATTCCATAGCGGACCCAGATTATTCGTAACAATACAGTCCGCCAGCCTCTCTTGATCGTTCAGATTAAGCTCCTGAAGGGAATCAAGAATAGCTTGCGGCTCTCGAGTAATCAGAGGGGCCAGAGCCATCGTTTGGAACGAATATGGATTAGTTTTTTGCATTATCTCGCTGGAAAAAACAACGGGGGGCGATAAACAACGAAAAACAAAAG
>DYOU01000171.1 GCA_020720365.1 Candidatus Elulimicrobium sp. | reverse complement strand
AGCGTTACAGTGTAACGAATAGCAAGCCGAATAAAGATGATGCTGGTGGGCGGATCATCTCCTCCACCAGAACATGGGGCGGAAATTATTCCGATAGGATGCAAGGAGGTTGTGAAAAAAATGAAAAGGAATGAGACGAAAATAGTAAATCTTCAGCCCACCCAGAAAAAACAGATTGAAACCGTATCAAGCAAACAGACTTTAACCGTGTCGCCGGCCAGACTTTCCGTAATCGCTCACCTGGATACGGTTATTTCGTTTCTGGAGGATAAATTTATCCACGTTCCGCATCGATTAGACGAAGCCTCAAGCAGTTTGACGCAGACATTGATTGAAGAATATCCCATTGCCTATGACAAATGGACAAAAGAGCGGGACAAGAGAATGAAGAGGACACCGGCCAAGATATACCAATTTCCGCAACTGGAGGGGAAATAATGAGAAGCGAATGTTCCTCGGAAATAATAGAAGCAAGATGTGAAGAGCTATTAAATTGGATAACCTCAAATCTTAACAAAATTGACGATTCGCTTAATGATGTTGATTGGCTTATTAATAGCGTCAAGATTGAAGATGAAGCAGACTCAGGCCTATTCATGGCGCGAATGGTCAAAATCAAGCAACACCTTTTTGAATATCTCGAAAAACAGAGAGACGAATGTATTCAAATGCAACACACCTCCCTCATTGATCGACAGCATGCAAAGGAATGGATGCTGCTTGTGAGGCCGGGAGATATGCTCAGAATACACCCTTGTTGGAATGCGCTTGAGAGTGACAGCGGTGACCACATAAATATACCAACGAAAATTCTTAATGTGCGTCTTTCGGATGAACTAAGAGTGGTATCACGTACAGAGTGCAAAAGAAAAATGGAAATGTGATAGACCTCGACGCCGATTTTTTCTTTCCCGGCCCGAGTTCAGTAATATCATACCCTGAATTCAGAGACAATGATGCAGTGGTGGCGGATCACCTGCGCCACCAGGAACACGGGGCGGAAGCGGAAATTATACCGATAGGCCGCAAAGCGGTTGCGGAAAAATAAAAATGACTGGAATAATTTCCGTTACAGTGTAACGGGAGCAAAGAGGCGGAACATGGCAATAACAAACGCAGATCGTCAACGACGATACCGAGAACGGGCATTTCATGACCCAGACGGCCTATTATTATCCCGCTTGCAAGTAATGATATCGCCAGGGGCAAACGGCGCATTAGAGCGGATATGCAAGGC
>DYOU01000170.1 GCA_020720365.1 Candidatus Elulimicrobium sp. | reverse complement strand
TCCGGCAGCCTTTTTAATATTTTTGATGAGAAGATAGAGATGCAGTGGATCGATGGGGGAGGGTTCAAATCCGATCTTCTCATAGAAGCGCCTCACGACAGCGTCTTTGGCATGGACGAGAACAGCTCTTCCGCCAATGATCTCGGCAGCGTCAACGATCCTTAAGAGAGCATCACGGACCAGCGCTTTGCCGATGTTTCGATTCTGTTCAGTTTTGTTAACGCCAAGACGTGCAATGATCACAACAGGAACGGGGTGTGCGGATAGACCTTTCCCAACGCGCGTGGGCGTGGTGGCTTTAAGGACCGATCCCGGGGTTAATGTATAGTAACCGACAACTCTTTCTGCCAGGATGGTGACGTATGTTCTGGCGGATCCGTTCTGGTTGTTGGTGAGAGCAAAGTTCTTAAGGTAAGTATTCAAAGGCTCCACGCCGCAATCAAAGTCATCAAGGTCGTGGTGCCTGTCCAGACGGATGGGGCTTTTAAGCTTATCCATGGAAGATATCCGCTGATTTGAAGAGCTTCTTTAATTTGGGGTTCTCGCGGGCAGGGCGGTCCAAAGCCTCGCTGAAAGCCTTCCATTGGGCTTCAGGCAGGGCAAATTGGGTCTTGTTGGCCACAAGGTCTTCTGCCTCTTTGATCGCGCAGTTTAAAACGAATGCGGAGAGCTTCATGTTCTTGAGACCGGCGGCATAGACAAGGAAGTCCTTTTGGGAGTTTTCGATCCTCAGGTCAATGCGGGTGTCTTTTTGTATAACTGGCATAAGTTATCCTTTCTTTTACGTTTCAAGAATACCATACTGTGTGCACATTGTCCACACCATATTTTATAATTATTTGAAAAAGTTAGAGATAGGGTTTATGCCCTCACTTCGTCTGAAGTTCGAACCCTGTCGGGAGAGCTTTAACGAGGATCCCATCAGAGAAATCTGGTTGGCTTTTCTATTCTTAGGGAAACACCGATGGGGATTTTGTAAATACGCCAAATTCTTTTTTCTCTCTTTGCGTTTCTCTGCTATACAGGCCCGGAATTAGGCCGGTTTTTATCTCTTTATCTCCAATTCAGTGCATTGTGGAGACTTTTTCGGATGTGCTCAATTTGGCTTTGGTATTTATTCGCATAAATGCCCAAAACGATCACATCCGAACCCACATCCGGAGAATAGTGACTGGCACATAGACCTAGCCCCGAATTAAAACAGTAGATTTAGAAGGAAATAAAAAAGCCTCCGACGT
>DYOU01000002.1:26902-83056 GCA_020720365.1 Candidatus Elulimicrobium sp. | reverse complement strand
CCTTAATAACACCTAAAGTGAATGTTGACTTTAATATAGCTTTCTATTAAGGTTTTATCCATGAATAAATCCTTTACCACCCATCCCATCACCCTGGCGCTGAACAAGCGCATCCTTATTCTTGACGGTGCCATGGGAACCATGATCCAGCGCCATTCTTTAACTGAAACAGACTACCGCGGAGGGACTTCGGGCCGCTTCAAGGATTGGACTTCCGACCTCAAAGGCAATAACGACCTTCTCGCTATCACTCAACCCGACATTATTCAAGGAATTCACGAGTTGTACCTTGATGCTGGCGCCGACATTATTGAAACAAATACTTTTAACGCGAATGCGGTCAGTATGGCTGATTATCATATGGAACACCTGATCCATGAATTAAACATCTGCGCAACCCGCCTGGCCCGCACTGCCGCCGATAAATTTACCAAAAAAGATCCTTCAAAACCACGTTTTGTCGCAGGATCGATCGGCCCCACCAACAGGACGGCGTCGATCTCTCCGGATGTTAATGATCCGTCTTATAGAGCCGTTACCTTTGATCAATTAGTAAACGTTTATAGCGCGCAGATCCAAGCCCTGGCTGAAGGCGGTGTCGATATTCTTCTGATCGAGACGATCTTTGATACCCTTAACGCCAAAGCCGCGGTATTCGCCGCTCTCACATTTAATGAAACCACCTCAACCCCTTTACCTATTGCCATATCCGGCACCATTACAGACGCCTCCGGCCGAACCCTCTCCGGACAGACGTCTGAGGCTTTCTGGCTATCGCTCAAACATGCCCAGCCGCTAGCTTTTGGATTCAACTGTGCGCTAGGCGCCAAAGATATGCGTCCGCACATAATGGAACTGGCTAAACTCGCGCCTTGCTTTATCAGCGCTTATCCCAATGCAGGGCTTCCCAACCAGTTCGGGCAATACGATCAAACCCCGGACCAAATGGCCGCCCTTCTCCGTGAATTTGCCGATAGCGGTTTAGCCAATATTCTTGGCGGCTGCTGCGGCTCAACACCTGATCATATCAGCGCTATTTATGCGGCAGTTAAAGACCTTCCCCCGCGCCAACGGCCAATAATAACACCGATCTCTTCTTATACGGGACTTGAACCTTTAGTTTTACGGTCAAGTTCAAACTTCATGAACATTGGTGAACGCACAAATGTAACCGGATCAAAGAAATTCGCCAAACTGATCATTGACGGACACTATGAAGAGGCATTATCGGTTGCCCGTCAGCAGGTTGAAGCAGGTGCCCAGGCGATCGATGTCAATATGGATGAAGCTATGCTGGACTCAAAAGCCGTCATGGTCAAATTTCTCAACCTCATTGCCTCTGAACCCGACATCTCCCGCGTACCGGTCATGATCGATTCTTCAAAATGGGATGTGATTGAAGCCGGTCTTAAATGCATTCAAGGCAAAGCGATCGTCAATTCCATTTCACTTAAAGAAGGTGAAGCCGCTTTTAAATCCCGCGCCTCACTCATCAAAAAATACGGCGCAGCAACTGTCGTTATGGCCTTTGACGAGGACGGCCAGGCTGACACTAAAGCCCGCAAGATAGCTATTTGTACCCGCGCTTACAACATCCTTACAAAAGAGATCGGATTCCCGCCGGAAGATATTATCTTTGACCCCAACATCTTTGCCGTAGCCACCGGAATTGATGCGCATAATAACTATGCCTTAGACTTTATTGAAGCCATCGCAGAGATTAAACAAACACTCCCCCACTGCCGCATTTCAGGAGGGGTGAGTAATGTGTCCTTTTCTTTTCGCGGGAATGACTCCATGCGCGAAGCCATGCACTCGGCATTTCTCTTCCATGCGATCAAAGCCGGCATGGATATGGGTATTGTCAATGCAGGAATGATCGCAGTCTACGATGAGGTCCCCAAGGATCTTTTAGAACGCATTGAAGATGTGATCCTGAACCGCCGGACTGACGCTACGGAACGGCTCGTGACATTTGCCGAAAATATGAAATCTAAAGACAAAAAGACTGTTGAAGATCAAGCCTGGCGTTCTGCTCCCGTTGAGGAACGCCTCGCCCATTGCCTGGTGAAAGGCATTACAGATTTTATTGCGATCGACCTGACAGAGGCTCTCACGAAATATCCCCGTCCTCTAATGATCATTGAAGGCCCTTTGATGAACGGCATGAACCATGTTGGCGATCTTTTTGGCGCTGGTAAAATGTTCCTGCCTCAAGTCGTAAAAAGCGCGCGGGTCATGAAAAAAGCAGTCGCCATCCTTCAGCCGATGATCGAAAAAGATAAAACCGGAAGTTCAAGGAGCGCCGGAAAGATCCTTATGGCCACTGTTAAAGGTGACGTGCATGACATCGGTAAGAATATCGCCGGCGTTGTTCTGGCATGCAATAACTTTGAGATCATTGATATCGGTGTCATGATCTCCTGTGAAAAAATATTGGCAGCCGCGCGTGAGCACAAAGCTGATATCATCGGGCTCTCAGGACTTATCACTCCATCCCTCGATGAAATGACCCTGGTCGCCTCCGAAATGCAAAAAGCCGGATTTACGATCCCTCTTCTCGTTGGTGGCGCTACCACTTCAGAAAACCACACTGCTGTAAAAATTGCGCCTGCCTATCAGGGGGTTGTTGTTCATGTGAAAGATGCCTCTCGAGGCGTCGGTGTTTGCAGAAGCCTGATGAACTCCGAAATCAAAAACCAGTATATTCTTGATGTCAAAATCAAGCAGGCAGAAGTGCGTACAACTTTCTCTCAGGAAGCAATGTCGCGAAAACTGCTTTCGATTGATCTGGCTCGTGAAAAGAAATTTACCACCGACTGGGCTGCCGCCAAAATCTCCAAACCATCTTTTCTGGGTGTCCAAACGGTCAATCATTTTGATATTCGCCGTATCATTGAGCGAATTGACTGGTCTTTCTTCTTTTTAGCCTGGGGCTTGAAGGGCCGTTACCCGGCTATCCTTAATGATGCCAGGCAAGGAGAAGAAGCTACTCAACTTTTTAACGATGCCAACGATCTTCTTCAAGAGTTCGTGGCGAAAGATCTTCTGCGTTGCAATGGCATCTTCGGCATCTTCCCCGCTAACAGCATTGGAGATGATATTGAAATTTATACCGATGATACCCGTTCTGCTATCCTGACCAGATTTTCCATGCTCCGTCAACAAGTTGAAAAAGTATCCGGTGAACCTTACTATTGCCTTGCGGATTTTATTGCCCCTAAAAGTAGCGGCGTGAAAAGTTATATGGGAACATTCGCTGTAACCGGCGGCATTGGCCTGGAAACCGCGATCCAGAAAGCCAACGGCGATGACTACCGAATTACTATGCTTAAAACGTTGGCGGATCGACTGGCTGAAGGATTCACCGAAGTTCTTCATGAAATGGTACGGAAAGAATACTGGGGTTATGCGCCGGAGGAGAATCTTTCAAACGACGAAATCTTCGCTGGTCACTACAGAGGTATTCGTCCGGCACCAGGCTATCCCGCCTGTCCTGATCATACCGAAAAAGAACAGCTCTTCTCTATTCTTAACGCAACTGAAAAGACAGGGATCACACTCTCGGAAACCTTTATGATGTTTCCCGCCGCTTCAGTCTGCGGCTATTATTTTTCCTGTCCGAAGTCGGTTTATTTCCCTATCGGACATATTGACACTACCCAACTTGCAGATTACGCCAAACGTAAAGGCTGGACAATCGAGCAAGCCAGAAAATGGCTTGGCCCGCTCCTCTAGAAAAATATATCAGATTTTCTTAAGATCTATTGTGTCCTGATCATTTATTTGGTCGAACGTGATGATCCCAACAGCCGTTATAACCATCGCCGCTGCCAAAAGCGTTACTGATGAAACAATCTCACCTGCCAGCCACCATCCCAGAAAAACAGCCACTAACGGATTAACAAAAGCATACGTCGACGCCCTGGCTGTCCCTGCATTCTTAAGCAGCCATATATAAGAACTGAATCCGATCAATGACCCGAATACAATCAGATAGAAAAACGCACCCACAGAACGAATACTGAATACCGTAAAATGGACTGTGAATAACTCTCCCCGACAAACACCCACAAAGAACAAAAGCAATCCACCCGCTATCATTTGCATCCCGGCTGACAGTAAGATCTCCTTGTGCTGTGCCACTCTGCGCGCAAAGACTGAACCAAAAGACCATGATAGTGCGGCCCCTATTAAAAGAAGAACACCCTTACCATCCCACTGCATTCCTGCCACATGACAAAAAGCTGGCATGATCAATAACACTACACCAAAGATGCCGACCGCAATCCCCGTAAAAACATTAAAAGAAGGCCTTTCCCCTTGGAACATAAGCCACTCAATAAGCACCATCAAAAGCGGAACAATCGCAATAAAAAGTGATGCCAGGCCCGATGGGAAAGTCTGTTCAGCCAAAACAACAGCCCCATTGCCTCCCAACAATAACAATCCTCCCACGATAAAAGAGGCTAACCAATGCTTGCCCGTTGGGGCGGAAACCCTGCGTCTGATCCGAATACAACCATACAAGATCGCTCCGGCCAAAAAAAATCTGGTTCCCGCAGTCAGTAAAGGCGGCAACGTCTCTAACGTAAACCGGATAGCCAAATACGTCGATCCCCAAATAATATAGATCGCCGCAAAGGCCAAGATCGTGCACGCTCTTGTTGTAAAAGAAAATCTCGCCATAATCTCCAAAAATAAAACGAGACACATTGATTTCCTAAAAACCGAATGTGCCCCGTTTATTGTGATCGCGAACTTTATTTAGTGGCTTCTTCCATGATGTCCGTCATGCGTTTCACATAATCAAACTTGGAAGACAATTCTCCATCCATCAACTGTGCGCTCTCATACAACTGAACAATGCACTTCTTCAAAATTTCATCGGACGTATTCGCCAAGTAACGGCGCGACAGATTCTTTAATACCGGATGGTCAATATTCACTTCCATGATCCGCTTGGCTGGAGGAGCCTCTTGCCCCATCATTTTCATAACGCGTTCCATCTGACGATCCATACCGCTGTTGCCGGTAACCAATGTCACGGCAGAATCAACCAGACGCCTGGAAACTCTCACGTCCTCGACTTTATCCTTCAAAGTCTCCTTGAATAATCCAACCAGAGATTTGGAAAGATCATCCTCTTTCTTCTCATCTGTGCCGGCCAATTCTATATCCCCTTTATCGATCGACTTAACTGTCTTCTTTTCATACTCTGTGATCGACTGGATCTCATACACATCCACAGGCTCAGTCAGAAAAAGAACCTCGATCTCATGCTTCTTGAAATACTCGAGATTCGGATTATGTTCAACCTGAGCCCGGCTGTCTCCGGTCAAATAATAGATCTCTTTCTGACTCTCTTTCATTCTTCCCACATAATCTTTAAAGGAAGTCATTTCTCCTTCTTTCTGCGTGGAACTCTCAAAACGCAATAATTCAATAAGTTTATCGCGATTCGCAAAATCCGTATTTAACCCGGTCTTGAACAACGGACCTAAAGTTTTATAGAACGTCAGATATTTTTCCGTTTCTTTAGCCGCCATTCTCTGAAGCCACTGCAAGATCTTGCCGACCATCGCCGTCCTGATCTTACTCATCGACGGGGACGCCTGCACAACCTCTCGCGACACATTGAGCGGAAGATCGCTGGTATCGACCACCCCGCGAATAAACTGAAGATATTCAGGAAGAAGTTCCTTACAGTCTTCCATGATCATGATCTTATTGGAATAAAGCTGAACGGTCTTATGCTGATGCATCCGCATCAGATCAAATGGCGCTCTTTGCGGAATAAACAACAAAGCCTTGAATTCAGCACCCGACCCTTCCACGGACAAATGCAGGCTGAACAAAGGATCTTCATAGTCATTGGTCACAAACTTATAGAACTCATTGCGCTCTTCATCTTTAACATCAGCCTCACCCTTGCGCCACAGAGCTTCCACCGTATTTACCTTCTCTTTACCAATCATGATCGGAAAATCCGCGAAGTTTGAATACTTCTTGATGATCTGACGGAGCTTATACTCATCCGCATACTCTTTGGCATTATCCTTGAACTTAAAAGAGATTTTGGTCCCCCTGTCTTCTTTAGCAATCTCTTCGATCATAAATGTAGACTCTCCCGACGAAACCCAGCGATATCCTTTGGAGTCTTTATCCGCGTGCCGGGTTTCAATAGTCACTTCATCCGTCACCATAAATACCGAATAAAAACCAACACCGAATTGGCCGATCAGATCTCCTGTATCTTTCTTTTCTTCTTTCATCTTCTTAAGGTATTCAAGAGTCCCTGAACGGGCAACTGTCCCGATATTATCGGTCAGGTCCTCTTTGGTCATTCCTATCCCGTTATCAGAAATAGTGAACAACAGCTCCTTGGGGTCTACCGTGATCTTAAGTTCAAGCTCCTTACCTTTATCCAGAATATTCTCTTCTGTCAATTGACGATACCGCAGCTTGTTCAGCGCATCCGAACCATTGGATACCAGTTCGCGTAGGAATACTTCCGGATGCGTATAAAGAGAGTGTACGATCAATTGAAGCAGCTGCTTCATCTCTGCCTTATATTCAAATGTCTGTGAATTATTCTTGCTGTCCATACTTGCCATCTCCTTGTTCTTGCTTGACTAATTTTACACAATCTACAACAAATAACTAAATTTCACCCCCGGATTAAACCACATAGCCGGCATTCTTTCAATATAAAAAATAGGAGATACTCCTTCTCCCCTTCTCCTTTTCCATAAAACATGACAACACGCAAAAACAGCTTGTAGACAATAAAAAAATATAAAGATTCTGATCATAACGATCGGGGAATCCTGTCCGAACTGACGGCTACTATCTCATGAATAAAACGAGCAGTCCAAAACCAGCTAAAAATGTCAATAGAACAGGCATATTGAGTGTATTTCAACCCAATATGCCTGTTTACTTTCTTAACCAAAAGAACAAGAGCCCGTATCCTATTAAAACCGCACCTTCATCCCGCCGATGTAATTCCGTTCAGGTGCCGGATAATTATAGGACATCCCTGAATCCTCACTGGTATAATCATTATACTTCTCATTAAAGACATTGTTAACACCCGCATAAACATCAAGGTTCTTTTTAAGCTTATACGAGAGCTTTGTGTCCGCTACAATAAAAGGCTTTGTCCGGGAATACTCGTTTCTCAGGTCATTATTCTTATACTGCGACCCGATAAACCTTCCTGTCACATTCAATGTAACCCCCTTAGGGAACCCGATATCTGTTCCTAAAGAGAACCGATGGGCCGGCACCCTCGGCACAACCTTTCCATTATAATTCCCTTTCCCGAATCGAGCATCCAGATACGAATAATTCATCAGAATATCCCAGCTACTCAAAAAAGTTGAATGCACCAGACTCTGCATATCAAGCCTTGTACTTACATCCACACCCTTCCTTCGCGTACGGTCATAATTAGAATTAAGAAAGTTAAGATAATCATAGAATATCTCCTTCTTATTCTTGCTCAAGAATGGCGTCACGGATACGTCTAACGTGTCATTCCAATTGTGCTTCACTCCTGCCTGGTACTCGATCCCTGTCTGCTGTTCCAGATCCATATTCAAAGCCGGCGGCGTACTCCAGGTCTGATACCACTCATCCGATGCCAGAAAGCGGAATGTGTTTTGCACCTTCACGAATACATTAGACCCTTTAGCATAATCATAACGTAACCCGCCTGAATACGCATCCACACTCGGCTCCTGGGTATTATAAGCCAGGACATTATACTGATCGAAAATATACTTGGCCGACTCATGCCTAATCCCGCCGTCAATAAAGACATTCTCTAATAACTCAACTTCAGAATTATTATAAAACCCGAGCGACCTTTTCGTAATGATCAAATTGTCACCATCTCCGGCAGGGCTTCCCGCCAGGACATGATTACGGTCATCGGAATAATCCATCCCCGTAATCAGACTGACGCCCTTGCCTGCTACGTCATGCTCCCATACATGCTTCACGGCAACGGCATCACTCTTGATCAGCCCTTTTTGCGAAAAGAATGCTGTTTGAGGCCCATACCAGTCATATGTCTGACGTTCACGATGTGAATAATCAACCACCAACTTCCCAAACTCTCCCGACGCATCCCACGGGATAAGATCACTCGACAGCTTAATAAACCCGTCTGACGTATCCCCGTGATCATCCGGAGTTCTCGTATCCCTGCGGTCTTTTGTGCGAAGGTCGCTGTCTCTCAAGTTCCCTGGAAGCCCGTAATACTCTCGATGCCATCCACCTTCCAAGGAAAACTTCACCTGATCGCTGAGCTTATATGACGTCCTCACCTGGGCATCTCTGGCTTCGATCTGACTATTATCCCGATACCCATCTGTCATCGAATAATCAGAATAAATATAATACGATAGTTTTTCACGAGCACCTGACGCTTCCATCGCGGCCTTCATGGAATTATAACTACCAAACTCTGAAAATAAAGCTACCGAATCCTTCCCGATGCCTTCTTTCGTAATGATATTGATCACACCTCCCGTGGCTTTATCACCATACATGACAGATGCGCCTCCTCGAATGATCTCTACTTGTTCTACAGAATCCAAAGGGATCTGTTGCCAATCCGGACCCGACATGTCCATCGAATTTGTCCTGCGGCCATTAACAAGCACCAGCACATTCGACACCGAAGCGTCTCCATATCCTCGAATATCAACCTCCGTACTATATGAACTCCCATGATTCGTCACATCCACCCCTGCCACAGACTTCAGGACTTCTCCTACTGTACCGGCGTTCGAACGTTCAATCTCATACCGTCCGATCACAGACACATTCGACGGCGCATGCGCTACGTCTTCTGCCACACGGTTCGGCGTCACCACGATATTCCCCAGATCAAGGGTCTCCGCATGGACAGCCCCCATCCACATCACCCACATACATACAACCAATCCCAAACATTTTTTCATCTGCTCTCCTGATCATTAAAATAAAATTTATTAAAATTTATACGCACCGTCACACCGTCATTCCGCGGTATCGGCACAAATATACTGGCAGGTATTCTGGCTTGAGCATTAAGCTCTTCACAGCAGCGTGACTACTCGTGACTTTCACACGATTTCCCTGACCGCCTCGACACTCCCTCAAGACGGCACCCCGATCAAGACCGTGGATCCAATATGACATTTTCAAACCATTCGTACTTAAAAAAGAACATGTTGTGCTAGGGAATGGAACCTTTGATTCTTAATACAATCAGAAACTTCACCCTTACAAACTTGTAAAACCAATCAACCCCTTTTTGCCTCAGGAACGATCATCACATGCGGTTTTCCTGAAACAGGGCTCTTCAATACAACAACAACGGTCTGATACACCTTCTCAATAGACTGATATTGGATCACGTCTTCCGGACGTCCCAGCGAATGCACTTCGCCTTGATCGATCAAAAGCAGCCGATCACAATATTCACTGGCCAAATTCAAGTCATGAAGGACCATTACCACTGTTAAATTCAAATTAAGTGCCAACTTCTTTAAGAGGTCCATCACGATCGCCTGATGAGCAATATCCAAATGAGCGGTCGGTTCATCAAGCAGCAATAATTTAGGTTCCTGGGCCAATGCCCTGGCGATCTGGACCAACTGCCGCTCTCCTCCGCTCAAATGAGTAATACGCTTATCCTTCAGGCGCAGCGTATCGGTTAACGTCATACTTTCCAATGCCATCTCATAATCTTTCCTGGATTCAACAAACTGCATTGGCTGAAAATACGGAATACGCCCCAGAAGTACAAACTCTTCTACTGTCATATCAGAAAAAGGGACGATCTGTGAAACCACCGTCACTATCTGAGCCAGATCCCGTTGAGGAATATCCAAAAGGTTCTGTCCATTCAGTACAATTTCTCCCTTCATAGCGGGGATCTCTCTTGACAATGCCCGCAATAACGTTGTCTTCCCTGAGCCATTCGGACCAATCACTCCAAAGAAATCTCCACTCCTGACATCAAAATTAATCGCCGCAATGACAGCCTTTGCCCCATACCCACAGGTCAGATCCCTGATCTCAAGCATCCTCAGGCCTCTCCTCTAGCCAAGGCATAAACGAAAATACTTCCGCCAACAATACCTGTGATCACACCTACCGGAAGTTCGAGCGGCGCAATCACCGTCCGTGCGATCGTATCACACACAATCAAAAAGATCGCTCCAGCTAAAAATGATGCGACCAACAAGATGCGATGGTCATGCCCCACAACTTTTCTCATAAAATGAGGGACAACCAACCCCACAAAACCGATCATTCCAGCTACCGACACACAAAAACCTGTCAATACAGCAGAAATAAAAAAAAGGCTCTTCTTGGTCCTCTCTACAGAGATCCCTAAATGCCGGGCCTCAACCTCTCCCAAAGCAAAAGCATTCAAGTGATGGCAAAAAAAATACGAAACCATCAGAAGAAGCAGTGCTGTCATGACCATCCCCGTGATTAAAAGCCCATCAGATTCACTCAATGATCCCATGATCCAAAAAACGATACCGCTCAAACTTTCACTGTTCGACAAAGCCATCAGTAGCATCACCAGCGAGGAAGCAATAAAACTGATCATCACGCCCGTCAAAAGTAACCCCTGAAGTTTTACCATGCCTCTTGTAAAACTGGCAACATACAGAAACCCGATCACAACCCCTGCCCCCAGGAAACCACAAAGAGGAAATGTAAAACGGCCAGCTCCTGCCAGACCCAGAAAAATATTGATCGCCACCCCTAATGCTGCGCCTCCCGAGATCCCCAGCGTATACGGTTCAACCAAAGGATTGCGGAACATCCCTTGCAAGATAACACCAGCAAGGCTCAAAGCTCCGCCGATCGCGAACCCTAAAATAACCCGCGGCAGGCGAACATCAAATACAATACTGTACTCAGTATTCCCCGGCCCTTGAAGAAAAAGAGGCCAGATCTTGTTCACAGGAATCCCTGCCGCACCTACCGATAATGACCAGCCGCTAACCCCTGCCAAAATCAGGATCAAGGCTATAATCCAGAATACCCAGGCAGCGGATTTCATTGAATAATCTCCGGGTGCAAATGATCTATAATAATCTTCAACAAGTCAACAAAACTGGCTGGCGTAGGGCTGCACAACAAATTCTGATCCACGACAAATACCCGATGATCCCGAACAGCTTTTAATGAGGTGAATTTCCCCCAATTCTTTTTTTCTTTCTCACCATCAAACCCCATACTGGAAATAAAGATCACATCAGGGTCACTCACCAATACCTGCTCAAGCGAATAATGCAAATACCCTGACTGCTGAACAATATTCACACCACCGGCAAACTGAATAAAATCATTTGCAAATGACCCCTGGCCGATCGTCACCAATGGATTCGATCCCACTTGAACGAAAATGTTCTGCTTACGTACCCCTGAAACCCTTCGGCTCAAGGCCTCTAACCGCTCACGTGCATCAGCAACGATCTCAGCGGCCAGCTCCTCTTTACCAACCGTCCGCCCTAACTCCATAAAATTCTGACAGATCTCCTCAAAATTACTGGCATTGGGAACGTCCACGATCCGTAACCCCAAGCTGCGCAATTTATCTTTCGCCTTTGGGTCTGTCAGCGCTGTCGCAAAGATCACATCCGGCTTCAACGCAACAATCTTTTCAATATTGATCTCTTGAACATTCCCCACGCGTTCTTTCAATCTCGCCGCCTCCGGCCTTTCACAATACGCTGTACAACCCACCAGCCGATCCTGGCTTGAAAGCAAGTAAAGCTCTTCTGTGATCATCGGCCCCAGAGAAACAATCCTGTGAAATTCCAGATTATCGGCGAATACGGCTCCACAGAACAATAAAATATATACAAGGCTGACCTGAACGGCTTCTACTATCTTCATACAAACACCAGGCTAAAAAAAAGAAAACTCACTTCCGCGATCTCACTTGACGCGCCCACAGTATCTCCCGTCATCCCCTGTATCCGTCTATTCACACAATGCAAGAACAATACCACCGGAACAAGAGCTGAAATACCTATTAGCACACCTTTCACTCCAACAAAGATGATCAGCATCACCATAAGAAAAAATCCGCCGACCCCTGCATCTTTCATTGATGCATACTGAAAGAAATAATTTGCTTTCCCCTCTGTCCGGGCATACGCGAACTGCGCACAAGCGAATGACTGGACCCAACGCGCAAAAACCAAAGCAAGGACCATCATCTTCACCATAACGACGTGTTCAAAACCGGCCAAGAATGAAACTTTAAGGATCAAAACCATAGCCACACCTACCGCACCAAATGTGCCAATACGACTGTCGCGCATGATCTCTAAAATCCTGTCCCGCGATCCACCGCTGAAGATGCCGTCACAAGAATCCGCTAACCCATCCAAATGCAAACCACCGGTTATCAGGGTTCCGGCGGCCACAAGAGCTGCTGCTAATGCCAATGACGGCAAAAATCCAAGCAAGAGCGCAGGCACCGCCATGATTCCTCCCAAAACCATCCCTGCCAGAGGAAAATAAGCCAGCACCCCTCGATAATCCTCCCCCCGAATCAACTCCTTGATTCGGACAGGAAGAATTGTTAAAAATTGAAGAGCGATCAATAATTGTCTCATCATTTCAACTCTGCTGTGGGGATACTCCAGCTATTTCAAAAGTCGCCATCTCATTCAATATCTTCACTCCGGCTTCAACGATCCCCATGGCCAAAGCGGCTCCGGTCCCTTCACCCAATCTCAGATCAAGATCCAGGATCGGCTTTAAATGAAGATAGTCCCATATTACTTTATGCCCCTGCTCCACAGATGTATGCGAAGCGATCATATAATCTTTAACCTTCGGCTCGATCGTAACGGCAATGAGTGCCGCCGCAGAAGAAATAAAACCATCGACCACAACTGGAACCCGCCGGGAAGCTGAAGCCAGGATGACTCCCGCCAATCCGCCGATCTCATAACCACCTACCTTGGAAAGAACCTCTATCGCATCTTTGGCATCCGGCTTATTCAGATCAATAGCTTTTCTGATAGCCGCTACTTTTCTGATCCAGGCTTCATCATTAATACCTGTCCCTTTTCCTGTAACCGTCTCAATCGACCGGCCTGTGATCACAGCCGCAATAGCACTCGCCGCAGTTGTATTTCCAATCCCCATCTCCCCTGTCGCAGAAAGATGCACCCCATTCTTAAATTCACGCTCAAAAATGTCTATCCCATTCTCTATCGACTGGACCGCTTCCTCCCTTGTCATAGCCGGACCACGTGCCATATTCCTTGTACCATACCCGACCTTCTTTATCACTAACTCAGGATGCGGCGCAAGATCAACGGCTACTCCCAGATCCGCCACAACCACCTTTGCCCCGGCATGACGAGCCAAAACATTAATACCCGCGCCTCCCCGAAGAAAGTTCATTACCATCTGGGGTGTCACTTCCTTTGGAAAAGCACTCACACCTTCTTCCGTAACTCCATGATCCCCGGCCATTACAAAAATCACCTTATGCGTCAATAGAGGATTCCGAAGGCCTGTAATATCCACCACCTGCTTCGCCAATACTTCAAGCCGACCCAAGCTGCCCTGAGGTTTGGTTAAATGATCCAATCGTCGTTGTGTATCTGCTGCTAAAGAAAAATCGATCTTTTGAATATCCCTTCGTATACGCTCCAACGCTCTCATCCTATCCTTCCTTTCGCCGTCTTTAATTGTGCTGGTATTCCCACCTGCATCAAAACAACCTCATCTGCCTCCCTAGCCATTATTTGATTCAAGCGTCCGATCAGATCCCGAAACCGCCTTCCCGATTCATACGCCGGTACAACCCCGCATCCAGCCTCATTCGACACAATAATCACGACCCCCTTCACCTTCCTTAAGATATCGGATAAATGTTCAAAAGCAGCTTCAATTGAACCATCTTCCGGATAACGCTCCATCAAATTAAACACCCACATCCCCAGACAATCAACCAGCACAACCTTTGACAATGACATTGCTTTCTCAATCACACTACCCGGATCCATTCCTTCCGTAATAACCTCCCAGGATGCTGGCCGCGACCGCTGATGACGTTTGATCCGTTCTGCCATTTCCTCATCCTGAAACGTACATGTCGCTACAAAAACAACCGATCCCCCCGAAGATCTCGCCAACTCAACAGAATAAGAACTTTTACCGCTGCGAACGCCTCCTACAACAAAAATAAATTTTCTCATATATCCTCACTACGGGTTAAATGCTCCGTATCATTAATACTGACCACCTCTGCCGCCCTGCCCTCATGATATTCAATCATATTCAGTGCGGCATTGTCCTGCTTAATCGACCAGAAATCTTTGACTCCCCGTCCCAGAGCATGACATAAAATAACCCGTATCGGCCCTCCATGAGTAATCAGGGCAATCGACTTCCCCTTATTCTCCGCCAATAACAACTTCATCCCATCGTCCACTCTCTCACAGAAATGACCAAAAGACTCACCCTGCGGAAGGGTAACATCCAGCGGAGTATGGATCCATGCATCATAAATGGCCGGAAAATTTTTCATGGCATCTTCATAGCCCAAACCTTCAAGGACTCCAAAATCCATTTCACGAAAAGATGGCCATACTATCACTCTGGATTCTTTAAAACATATCCCGGCTGTTTGAATCGCCCTGCGAAGATCACTGGCATAAACTGCATCTACAGCAACATGAGAAAATCGTCGCGCCAGTTTTTCCGCCTGTAACATCCCTTCAGCATTTAAAGGCACATCCCTGGAACCGCAATATTTCTTATCACGGCTATAATCAGTCTGACCGTGACGTATCAAATATAATTTTGTCATAAAATAAAAAATCCTTAAGCTCTCTGTTGAAAGAGTGCTTAAGGATCTTACCCGTTGTCGGTCCTTAATTTCAAAACTATCAATACTGTCTCACGCAGTATGTCATACTCAATACAGGCCGGTATTCTGACTTCCGGATAATAAAATCCGGTTACAGCGGCGGGACCGTTCCTGACTATCCGACACACTGCCGGATCACAGGATTTCCCAATTAAGTTTTTAAAAGGATCTTCTCAAAAACGCCTATATCTTCATCTATACCAATAATATCAGAACAATACTTGAATCCATTAAACCTGTCAACCCAAATATTAAGCTTCGGCGATCACTTCGATCTCAACTAAAACATCTTTCGGAATACGCGCCACTTGCAACGTAGACCGAGCCGGAAAACTTGACGGAATATACTGACTATAGATCTTGTTCATTCCTGCAAAATCATTAAGATCCTTCAAATACACCGTCACTTTAATAATCTTTTCAATAGAAGTACCCGCATCGGCTAACACCAGCTTGATGTTCTCAAATACCCGTGTTGTCTGCTCTTCAATGCCCCCGGCCACGACATTCCCGGTAGACGGCTCAAGAGGTATCTGTCCCGCACAAAAAACCAGGTTTCCGCTTATAACAGCATGATTATACGGACCCGCTGGTTTGGACGCACTCTTCGGCTGAACAATTCTCATAGCAACTCCATTCATTTTAAAAAATCTTTATTCATCTTTAGGTTTACGAAACACGATAAGATACGAACAATTCATGTTTGAGTAAAATACATTAGGATACCCCAGCAACATCAGTCGGCGCTGATCATTCTGATCCCAAACAATCAAGTCATGATGCTTCCATCCAGCCACAACTCCAATAGAAATAATATCTGCATGCACCGGAACATACTGCGCGCTATTATAGGTATCGCGTTGATCACGTACCACCCAAACGCTATATCCTCCCTCACGCGTAACATTTAAAACCTTTTTAAGAACCCTCTTCAATTCATCCAGGTACATGGCATATCCGAAATTTCCGAAATCATCCTGACGCAAACTATGCGCCGGAACTCGTTCGCTCATTTCTTCAACCACGTCAACCTTCCTGGGTCGTCCAGGGCCTTTCGGATGCGGCGGCCGCGTATTCATATTGGGATACGGAGGCGCTGACAATGTCAACTGCACTGAACTTGAATATAAATGTTTTTCCAGCGACCTGCAATCATCGCAGATCACCTCATGACGCAGCAATTGTTTACTGCCAAAAAGATCTGTCTTCTCTTTATCAATAAGATTCGCGGCTATATCAGAAAACTGCTGTTGAAGCTCAATCCCTATCCCTATCCTGTCCATCTTGGCCGCAGCAATCACCGTTGTTCCAATTCCGGCAAAGGGATCAAAAACAATATCTCCCTGCTTGGAATACAAGCTTAAAACCCTATCTGCCAAAGCCTGGGGAAATGTAGCTCCATGAAGCATATGAACCGATTGACGAGGTGAGCTGACATCATTCCAGACATTCTTGCTGAGGACCGTCCACTCTTTCGCGGATAAACCGTTAAATGTTTCATCCGTTGATTTTGTCATTCCATTCTCCAAAGAAATTACGAATAATCTCTCACAACTTGTAAAACTTTACCAATAATCGATGCTTCAGCTGTCAAAGGGATCGGAGTAAAGTCCGTATTCGCCGGATCAAGAAAAAAGTTACCACCCCGTTTAGCCAAACGCTTGACTGTCGCTTCATCTCCGATCAGTGCCACAACAATATCTCCAGGCTGCGCATGTTCCTGCTTACGGATCAGGACGAAATCACCTTCAATGATCCCGGCATCTCGCATGCTCAGCCCTCGCACTTTGAGCGCAAAAACATCCGGATCTGGAAAAACAAATTGATCCAGATTTAAATACCCTAGCAGATCTTCAGCGGCATAAACCGGCTGACCGGCCTGTACCCGACCTAGTACAGGTACCTGAAACAAAGCCTCTTTCACCAGTTCAATAGCTCGCGACTTACCCTCTGCCATTCGAATGTACCCCTTCCTCACCAGAGCCGCAAGATGATCTCTGACAGTGCCCGTTGAAGATAACCCAAAATGTTCGCCTATTTCACGGATGGTAGGGGCAAAATGCTTGAACCTGATCTGCTCATAAATAAACTTCAGAACTTCTTTTTGCTTGAGTGTTAGATTGTCGTTTGTCATAAATCAGTAATACCACACAAATGAGCGTGCTGTCAACTTATTTAAGAAAAATTCTTTCCCCCAGCCATTTATTTTAAGAGCTGCGCGTAATTCTCAGGAAATACGTTTGAAATATCCCGAATAGAACCATCTGCCCCGATCAAAACGATCGTCGGAACTCCAACCACCTGATACGCTTCGGCCACCGATGAATCCTTATCCAGCAAAACGTTAATGTCATACTTCTTGGCCGCTAGGAATTTCTCAACTACCGCCGGAGACTCTCCAATATCAACCAAGATCACTGCCGCTCCCATTTTTTCAAGAACAGACCGCTGTGCATCCATCTGATTGATCTGCTCACGACAATGAGGGCACCAGGTTGCCCAAAAGAATATGACAGCACTACCGTCCTTGCGAAGGCCTTCCAACGACGCTTCACCACCTTTATGATACGTTAATTTAAAATCAGGCGCTTTCTTTCCTACCAAAGGGTGATCATATAGGCCGGCATTAACACACCCAGCTGAAAACAACATCATCCCCGTTACAATCATTGACATTATAAACTTCATGCTTTCTCCTTTTTTATTAACAGAAATTTTATCCACCCGCTTTTAAAAACAATACCTCGGCAATAATGATCAGTACAAGCCCCGCTGCTTTCTTAACTCCATTCATCCACTTCCCTGATTTCGGTAGGGCGGATAAAAAACCACTAAAGGTTCCTGCCAGGATCAATGAAGTCCCTAACCCGATAGCAAAAACAAACAACAGGGACATTCCAAAAACAATATTCTGTTTTGTGGCGATAAAAACCAGAAGCGTCCCTAATATCGGCGCTGTACAAGGGCCGACCACAAAGCCGGACGCTGCCCCCATTACAAAGATCGCCCACAGATTCTTTGGCCGCCCTCCGGCCACATTCAGGCTGAACATCGGAAACGGGATCACATCCAACAAGACCAAGGCAAAAAACAAAATAATATTTCCGATCACCAGAAAAACAACCGGATTATTCTGAATACTGCCAAAAACCTGGCCAGTCAATACTGCCGCCAAAGCCAATAAACTATACGAAACGGCCAAACCCAGGACATAAATCAACGACAAGAAGAAGCCGTTCAAGCGCCCTCCTTGAGTATTCGCCCCCGCTACAACGGCAGCCGTAACAGGCAATAAAGGATACGTACAAGGGGTAAAACTCGTCAACACACCTGCCGCTAACACAACCGCGTAATCAGCCGAACCTCCCTGCAGAATCATTTAACCGCCACTATTTTAACATCAAACGTGAGCTCTTTACCTGCCAGCGGATGATTAAAATTCAACTTTACTGCTTTTTCTGACACTTCAGAAATAACAGCAGGGAAAGCTGTCCCCTTCTCATCCTGCATCTCTAATACCATACCAACTTCAGGAACAAGATCAGCCGGAAGCTTGGCACGTTCAAATTCACGGAACGCATCCGCACGAACCGCTCCATAGCCCTCTTCAGGTTTAACAACAACCGTCTTGGACTCCTCCACTTTCATACCCAACATTTCCTTCTCAAGACCTGGGATCAATTCACCTCGCCCAGGATTATACTCTAAAGGTTTCTTGCCCTGACTTGTCTCAACCACTTCTTTATCAACCGTCAATGTATAATCAAATGACACCTGTTTCCCGATAGCGACTACAATATCCTCTGCATAAACAAATCCTGATGATATACAACAAACAACTGCCACTAACAAACCGAATACCTTATTCATCACTCCTCCTGTCTTTAACACACCACTTTTCCTATTATCCTAATACCCCGTCACGAGGCTCAGGGCACTTATGAAAAACGCTTAAGTACATCCACGATACTCGTCTTGATCCGCTCCAATTCTCCTGCCGTCAAGGAAGGATAAAGAGGAAGAGAAACACTCTCCTTCTGCAACCTGTCCGCTACAGGATATCCGGTAAGGCCCAGATAATAATGTAATGGCCTGAATAATGGCCTCTCCACATTAATCCCCCGCTTTCTCATTAAAGACATCACAAGAACAGGATCTTTGACCTTTAACACAAAACGATAGAATGACGGCTCTGTCCCCTGTCTTGAAGACGGAAGAACAACTCCGGCCCCTTCAAGCACCCGCATATAATCCTCCGCGATCTTACGCCTGCGCAAAAGCATTGACGGGAGCTTTTTTAATTGTGCCCTGGCAACAGCGGCCTGAAGATCCGACAACTTGTAATTAAAGCGCAGGCGATACTCCTGCCGGTGATCATAAGATAACAGATCCCTTGCCTCTTTCATCACCTTGTGATCAGGCGATGCCAGCACTCCACCTTCACCGCAAGCCATCAGTTTGGTTGAATAGAACGAAAAAATAGCGGCCCGCCCGAAACTGCCAACACATTTGTTCCCGATTTTTGCTCCAGCGGCTTGCGCGCAATCCTCGATCAACGGGATCTTCAACTTCAAAAGTTCCTTCATGTCCGCAGGAAACCCGAACATATGAGGAACGATGACCGCGCGCGTCCGCGATGTTATCCGCCGGGCAACATCTTTCGGATCAATATTGCCATCTGCAAAACATACATCTGACAAAACCGGCACTGCCCCCACATAATGGACTGCGTTCAATAACGCCGTGCACACATAGGTCGGAAGGATCACTTCATCTCCAGGCCCAACCTTTAAACCCGCTAAAGCCAAATGCAGCGCGGCCGTCCCTGAAGATACCACCGCTGAATCTTTTAACCCGAATTGGCGCGCAATTTCTTTCCTCAGGGCTTCGCCTTCAATTCCCGTCGATAGATATCCCGAACGAACCACCCTTGTCAAAGCAGACAATTCTTCTTTACCTACCAAAGGCCGGGAATGCGGGATCAGCTTCATCGATCGATCAATTTCAAATAACGTAACGATTTAAAACCTTCAGCGTAACGTACTTTCCCCTGAAAACCGCGAAAATGCGCCACGGCCTTAATACTCTCCAACATATCGATACGACAAGGATGCTGACGGTCAACCTGGGAACGATGACACTTAACTACCGCGATCTTATCTTCGATCACTTCAGAAATATCAACGAATATGTCCGGCTGAAAATTGATGGACGTATAGTCCTCATAAAAAAGCACCCTCAAGACATAACGGGTCGCCGCCACCACACATTTAGCCACCGCACGATGATCCTGATGAGAGTCCTCTTCATAATTCACAAAAACTTCATCGGGCTTTACTTCAGCGCAAACAGACTCAATGATAGCGATCAGCTCGCTATCAACAGAAAATTTCGTATCTACCGACATTCCCCAAAAAAGTTTCTTCACCCCAACCCTGTCCGCAGCAGCTTCTTGCTCAGCCCGGCGAATCTGCGCATCGCCACCTTTACTGCCATCACTCAAAATAAGGTAATAGACATTATGTCCCAAACGCGCATAACGCAACATAGTACCCGCACAACCCAATTCTATATCATCTGGATGGGCGCCAATCGCCAGGATATTCATAAAGAAATCTCTCTGTTATCATCAAATTTCGTAATCAGCAATACGACGCTCGTAACGAGCTCCCATCAAATAGATCTTTACCGCTTCATGTAACGGATGCGTCTGATAATCCTCGAGAGCCTCACGTGAACTGAACTCGGAGTAAAGAACGATATCCGCTGACTGTTCCGTTGCGCTGAAATCAATACCGGCTTCGATCTTTAACAACCCCGGGATCTTTCCTTGCAAAGACTCCAACATTTCCTTGATAATTTTGGCATTCTCAAGTTTACTTTTCCCATGAGCCGTTTCCTTGAGTTTCCATAAAACAATATGTTTGATCATAACATTCACCCCTTTTTTCAAAATTGGTCTTATGCAACTATAGCGCGTTGAACAATTATCGTAAAGATTTCTTTCTAGATCTATAACGGTTTATTCTCCTGTATTCAACAAACGATCCACAGCCGATAAGTGAGAGATGAACGGCGTTGAAGGCGAACTCCATAGCTGCGGATAAACCGGATGTTCGTACTGCTGCACCTCCATCTTTATCCCCGAAGCCTGAAAAAGATCGAAATCCATATAATCTTCCGCACCCGCACCGGCCAGATACGTCCCGCAATCGACTGCACGGCAAATATCGATCAAGCGCTGCGTCCTGACAGCGCTCACAGACAAGTCCGACGCAATAACGATCCGGGTCTTTATTCCCAGAAGCCTGGCCAATAATTGCACTGAAGCGATATTAAGATCTCCCAGGATCAACCACTCCTTCTCATACAAGGAACGTATTTCAGGCCAAAAGCTCTTGAAATATGGAGCTCTCGCATAATTTGCTTCAAATGCCCGCTGGTGCTGGCTGCGCCAGTCTACCGTCGGCTTGATCTTCACTTCATTAATATTCTGTCCGAATTCATGGCACACAGGCACCGTCAGCCACTGCCATCCTTCATCATTAGACGTTCGGATACGATTTCGATTTTGCCACTCATTCTTCTTGAACTGCACATTATCCAAAAGAACAAACACATCCGCACGGGACATCTTATCGAAATATCCCAGCCATGGCAAATACTGCGGCTGATGGATCGCACAGATCATTTCAATAAATCCTCATAAACCAGCTCGATCTTCTTCACCATTACCTCCACACTGAAATACTCATTTGCCCGTCGAAGCGCACTCGCCGCCATCCCCTCCCGCCGCTCATGATCGCTGGCCAACTTCCCCAGAGCCCCAGCCCAGGCGCTGCCGTCTTTGGCTGAAACAAGAAACCCTTCTTTCCCATCTTCGATCAACCCCTGCATCCCCCCGACCCGAGACAAAATAACCGGCTTTCCGCAAGCCATCGCCTCAACGACCGCCCGCCCCATGCCTTCATTCAAAGAAGCCAAAGCAAAAATATCCGCCGCATTTAAATACGGACGGACATCTTCACAAAAGCCCGCAAAGATCACCCTGTCCTTGACGCCTAAGCGCATCGAGTGTTCTTCAAGCGATGAACGCTCATGCCCATCTCCTACCAGCATTAATTTCACCGCAGGGCATTCTTTCAGAACCTGAGGCAAAGCATTAATAAGATACACCTGCCCTTTCACCTCTTCCAGCCGGCCAACGCTTACCACAAGGATATCATCCTCGGAGACCTGCCACTCTCGCCGAGTTATACGACGAGAATCCTCATCAGACCTGAACATTTCAAGATCGATCCCGCTCGGAATAACGGACCACTGCTCTTTACGACCGATCCCCAAAGTCAAATGTTCCTCCACGCCCTTTGTGGTCAATTCGATCAACCTGTCGGTCACACACACCGTAAACCGTTCAGCCATTATAAATATACCCGTCAACACACTTGAGAAATAGCCATAAAAAACATGCCCATGAGGCGTATGCACAATATGCCTGACCCCCGCCAAACGAGCGGCCCATCGGCCCATGATCCCTGCCTTTGATGAATGCGTATGCACAATATCATACTGGCCTTGCTTGATCCGGGTATACAAGGCTATCCACGCCTTCACATCTTTGATCAAATGGATATTCCGCACAAGGTCTTCAATAAAAGAACACCGGAGCCCATAAAGAGAAATAAAACCCAATGATTGCCCATCGGGATCAACCGTCTTCCCACTCAAAAGCTCTACATCAAACCGTTCAGGATCCAGCCGGCGGACCGTCTCCAGCGTATTCATCGCCGATCCGCCAGGATCAAGCCGCGTAATAATATGAAGGACTCTGATCTTTTTTATTATGGGGTTCATTCGTTCGACAAAACCCCTTTCATCAAGCCATTCACTGCAGCCTGAACCTGCTGAACACTGATCTCTGAAACCGGAGCCTCCCTGGCCGTCTGAAGAAGAACAACCTTCTGGCCTTTAGGCGCTATTCGTGCCGGATCTGTAGGCCCGAACAATACGACCAAAGGGATCCCCAAAGCAGCGGCAATATGCGCTATCCCACTGTCATTACTGATAAATAAACGACAGCAATAGATGGCCGCCACCGTCTGACGTAACGTTAAAGCCGCATCGGTATTGATCACTCCATCACCCAACTCTCTCTGGATCATCCTTGTCAAAGATCTCTCGGCAAGTCCTGCAATTAAAAGAACTTTGACACTTTTCTGAAGCAACGGTTTAATGACTTCCACAAAGTTATCTTTCGGCCAACGTTTTTGCTCTGCGGCGTTCAGCGAAGACCCTGCATGAACCCCAACCAAAAGATCTCCTCGAGACCAGCCATTCCTCAATAAAAAGGTCTCCGCGAACTGCATCTCTTCTGATGTCGGACACAGATCAGGCCTCAACTGCACAGGCTCCAACCCCAACGACTCCACAATATTCAATGCCCCTTCGCACTCATGACAATGCGGCGTATGCGGAACTTTCACCGTATACAAAAAGCCTCGCCCCTGAATATTTTCACCTGCCCGCACACGAATCCCTGAAAGCCACATCAATGCCCCTGCCGAAAAAGGGTCAACGGTTCCCGCCGTCAATGCCAGGTCAAAACGCCTGGTTCGAAGGTCCGTCACAAACTGCCATATCGATGCCTGACTCCTATCCGCAATATAAACATCATCAACCAGGCCTTCATGCTCGATCAGATGATGAACGCCCTGTTCTGCCGTCAAAAGAGTAATTCTCGCCTTCGGAAACGACTTGCGCAATGTGCGCAAGGCTGGAACAGCCAATACCAGATTCCCAATTCCTCCTGGTGAAATATACAGAATTTTATTGATATCCTTAATGAGCTGTTGATCAAGCATGCCCCGCTATCCTCCTGAAAAGATCATGCAACCGACGGCCAAAATCGTATTCCCTGATCGATAATACCCGGTCCAACCCTTTCACTCTCAACGCTTCTCGGTATTCTTCGTCTGTCAAAAGCCTCATCAAAGCCTCTCGATACGCCTCAACCGATTCGGGCTCTACCATAACAGCGGCTCCCGCACATGTTTCCGGCAAACAGGTCGCATCAGCACAAACAACCGGAATCCCACAGGCCATCGCCTCTACAGGAGGTATCCCAAACCCTTCATACAATGAGGGCAGGACAAAGACCTCTGCTCCGCCATACAATAACCGCAATTTTGACTCATCACTGATCGCTCCGGTCAAGATCACCCGCTCTTCAATCCTTAGTTCTTTGGCCAAACGCAAAAGAGGTTCACTCCCCTGCTTCGGAGCTACCAGGACCAGTGAAAGATCCGGCATCAATGGACAGATGAATGAAAAAGCCCTCAGCAAGACAGAAACATTCTTATGCGGCTTAAAATTTCCGACATACAAAAGATAGCGTTCTGATATCCCCAACGCTGATTTCAATTCAGCCGCTTCACTCTTCCTGATCAAAGGAACAAACCCGTCGCTAACCCCAAGAGGTATTACCTCAATCCGTAAGGGATCAACGGCATAAACAGCAATAATATCTTTTTTTGAATACAACGATGATGTAAAGATCCGGTCTACGCCATGAGCATACACCTTGCCCATCACAGAATAATACAGCTTCTGTATCCATGAATGCCGGCTGGCATAAGGCGGATACGTCAAATACATCACATCCAGGACCGCTGAAACTTTACAACAATGCGCCGCCAACGGGATCTTGTAATATGGAGAGAAGAACAGATCCAAATAAGCGGCGTTCACTGCCATCGGCAACAAAACTTGATCCCACCACAGCGTTACAGATTCAGGGATCAAGACATGCGTTATCCGACTGCCAAACTTGAACGGCAGCGGTTTATCTGAAAACAAAACACACTGATCCTGATGATCCGCTGAATCAAAATAACGCAAAAAATGGATCAATGCCCTGCCTATGCCGGTATAAACACCATTCCGTATCTCTCGCGCATCTATCCCTATATGCATAAAGTTTGATATAACCCCATTGTCTGCTCGGCATTCATCCGAAGTGAAAAATCCAGCCCCACCCTCGCACGCGCCACCATCCCCAGCCGCTCGCGCCTCTCCGGATCATTCAAAAGTAGGCCAATAGCTGCGGCCATTGCCTTGATATCACAAGGGTAAACCAGTATCCCGCTCTTGCCATCCTCAATAATTTCAGGATTGCCTCCATCTGCAAAAGCAACAACAGGTTTAGCCACGGCCATAGCCTCAAGGATCGATCGTGAACAAGCTTCTTTATCTGTAGGATGGCACACAACATCCATGGCCGTCAGATAAGGACGGACATCTTCCTGAAAACCCGTCCAAATAATCCGTTCGGTCAACCCCAGGTCATCTGCCTGCTTTCGTAACAATGCCTCTCTTCCACGGCTGTCCGGGCCATAAGCCCCTCCAACAACCAGAAAAAAAACCCCGGCTTCATTTCCCATCACTTCCGCCGCAACTTTCAAGAACACATCAAGCCTCTTGCGAGGGCTTAAATTCGCCGTAACCCCGACAACTTTTCGATCCATCAACCCTAAATCTTTTTTGGCATCCACCTTATCCCTGGACATAACAAAAACCGAGGCATCAACACCATTATGGATCACGCGCACTTTTGACGATGGCACAAACCTGGCCGCCACGGCCTGTGAATTACAGATCAAAGCATCCGGCCAGCCCTGAAACATCCGGCTTATATCCGCCTCTCCGGCAACAGGTATATTCCGTTCATGCCAGATGACTTTCACACGACAAGAACGGGCAACCCAAACAACCATGATATTATTCCTCGGACTGTACGAATGGATCACCCGTACCTTTTCCTTCCGAACAAGATCAATCAACACCCTGCGCACCTGACATAACACCGGCCAGGCCATTGGCCGCCATGATGGAATTAAAAGAATAACCACCATAACGCCCAACTTCCTGGCCTCATCGGCCAAAGGACCTTCCGATGGTAATACCGCCACCGGACGATAGCGCTCCCGATCCAATAATGACCACAATCCCAGCAGGCTGCGTTCTCCGCCGCTAATCTGGGATGAGTTATGTAAATAAAGAACTGTCCTCATTAATGAACGCTCTCCCTGTAAACCTGCTCATACACCACCCTCATCTGCTCAAGAGAGAACGCCTTCACGCGCTCCCGGGCATTCTCCGCCAGCCTTCTGCTTAATTCAGCATTCGACAATAACCGCTTTAATGCCTCTCCGATCTGTTCACTACTGCCTGGCGATACCAACCATCCATTCTCTCCATGCGTTATAATTTCAGGAATAGCCGCATCATCCGTCGCAATAATAGGGATCCCTGCGGCCATCGCCTCCAGTACGCAAATACCAAACGCCTCGTGGAACGTAGGAAACACAAAAAAATCCATTATGCTCAATAATTCCGGAACATCCCTTCGCTTGCCGGCAAATATAATACGCTCCGCAACCCCCAGCGAACATGCCAGGTGTTCAAGCCCTGCTCTCAAGGGGCCATCACCCACAATCAAAAGTTTTACCACCGGAAAAGCCTGGCAGATCACCGGCATAGCCCGAATCAGAAATTCCTGGCCTTTATCCGGAATAAGCCTCGATACATTACCGATCACCCTGTCATCTTCACTTATCTTAAACGCCTGCCTTAAGGCCGCCCGATCGGCCTTCTGTACTCTCTGATCGAAGACCTTCAGATCGATCCCGTTATAGACAACTCTGAAGCGCTCCTCTCCAATCCCGGTCTTAGAAACAATATACTTCTTCACGGTTTGAGAAACACTGATGATCCGGCTTATCCCAAGAGACATCCACCAATATCGCCAAGCATGCCGCTTGCAAACAGGAAATGGGAAACTGTGTATTTGCGCGATCAAAGGAATCCTGATCCATCGAGTCGTCAAAAAACCCAGCAAATCTGCGTCCATAAAATGGGTATGCAACAGATCGCCCTTCACGGCCTTCACAGCCCTGGCAATCTCTAGAACAGAATCTACTGAAATAACTCTTTTGAAAGACAGTTTAATAACCTTCACTCCCATATCACGCAAATCTGCCGCCATATCATCATTCGGCCCCCAATAAAGCACCGTCATCTGAAATCTCGAGCGATCGATAGTCCTCAGCAAATGATAAAGTACATTTTCAGCTCCACCGCCAAAACTGATCGCAGGAATAAGATGAACAATATTTATCTTTTTTTGCATACCGCGAGTAAATAGCGTCCTTTTTGCGCGCTTATATCCAGGAAAAACCGGCTGATCAACAAGTCGATCCTCACACCTAAAACCCCTAAACATTTAAGATAGCGAACGGGTAAGTTATTGATCGTCCTCATAACACCCGATTCGAATCCGGCCTGTTCCAAAGCCTCCCTCAATTCGTCCTTGTCGTAAAGATAGACATATAGATCCGGAGCTGATAGCAATGTCCCCTCTTTTCCATTTAACACAAGATTCTTCCATGAGGCTCGAAGAAGAACGGTAATGACAAAAAGACCACCCGGCTTAAGTGCCTGCCAAACGGCCCGAAAAGCCTTATGACGCTCTTGTGCTGAAGGGATTTGCTGAATGACCTGTAAAGAAACCGCCCGATCAAAAGAACCCGGCTGAAAAACCTGTGTCGTGGCATCCGCGCAAACAACTCCCGCCTGACTATCTTTCTGACGAAGGATTAACAGCGGATTTAAAGCAAAATCTATACCTGCCAAATACGCCCGGGGATCCCTTCGGCGGACAAATGTCAACATACGGCCATCACTTGCGCCAACATCCAATAGACTTGCCCCAGGGAACCAGCGCAACACAGAAAAAACATTTTCAAGCTCTACCGCATTCCACCAGCCGGTCTTTTCCCGCAGGGTAAATTGTTCGAACGGAATATCTTTCTCCCGGAAAAGCCGTTCACGCTCTTTTTGTTCCTTAACAAAATTCATCTTTTTAACGGCTCCCGCTGCTTAACTGCCATCAGCACTTTCAGTGAACGCAGAAATTCCTTCGGTTTTAAACTTGTTGATGAACCATGAAAAATAATAGGCACCTCAACCACATTAAGCCGATGGCAGTAATAATGCATTTCCGTCTGATAAAAATGAGTCGTACGAACAGAGAAGAAATCATCCAAAGGAAGGCGCCGTAAAACATCCACCGTAAAAGCTTCATACCCACTCGTCATATCACTCAAGCGAGTCCCTAATACCCCATTAGCCAGAAGCGTCCCGTACCGACTGACGGCATAACGATACCAGGGAAGGCCGTCAAATCCGCCACCTTTCAGAAAACGGGAACCGAACACACAATCTGCCCCTGCGTTCAAATGAGCCACAAACCCAGGGATCAGGGAAGGATCATGGCTTAACCCGCCGTCCATCTCTATCACATAATCAGCCCCCCGAGACAATGCCGTCTGAAGCCCCTTCAAATAACATGAAACTACCCCGGTCGACATCGGAAAGAACTCCAAATGAAGCCAGGAAAATTCCTGCCCGCAACGCTCAATGATCGAGCGCGTCTGATCCTTGGAATAATCATCCATTACAAAAATAAGTTCAAGCCCAGGCATATTCAAGGCCGCGATCTGACGGATCTGCCGCTCCACAGTCAACTCCTCATTCGCGATAGGCGTGACAATCATAATCTTTTTCATTTCAACCCCGCAGACTTTTTATGCTGCGCTTTTAAGACATCCACCATTTCAAATGCCTTCTTGATACAAACATCCATATTGTAATACTGCCATTGCGCAAAACGCCCCAGACAATGAATCCCCATCGACTTTATATACGGGATGATCTTGGCCAGATTATCAGCATATTCATGATCATAAACAATATATGAATCCGCGTACGACCCGTCGATAATACGCCCCAGCTGAAGTGACGGGATCCCGCTCTTATTATTCACATCCCTGATCTGCAATTGAGGGTCCACCCTTCCTGTCGACTCCAGCATTACACTTGACCCCATCCCTACGCCTTCTGGACAATTCTCAGGCGAAAAACCTCCCTGGAAAACCATACGGTGCAGGCACATCTTCTTGTCCGGAATATAGAGCCAGGAAATATCATTCGGCTCACATTCACAAAGGGTTGTCGTTACACTGTTCGTCCTGAGGCCTAACCCTGCCCGCGTCACATCCGATGGAGCCTGAGGCATCATCCTGACCAGCGACTTCAATGATATCGTCGATATCAATTGATCAAACCGATATTCTCCGTTGACTACCCACTCTTTTTTATCAAGCTCTACCGACCTAACGGCGTAATCCAGCGTAAGTTCATCCTTCAACGGCGAACTGATAATATCAATCAATGACTGTATCCCTCCGCGCCGGGGATAATGGAATGATGCGTGCGCCATCACCCGCTCTGTCGGATCTTTGGAACGAAAAGCCAACTCTACCTCCTTGAATGACGGAAGAGGCATTTTTCCTTTAACCCACCTGGTACTCATTTGCCTCAGATCATACGACATGATCTTCTCGTTATACGGGATCATATACTTCATCGCGATCGGACGGCCGAATTTCCAAATAAGCCAGTCATAATAATTCTCGGGCTCATCTCCGCGGCAGGCATCCTGAAAGCCATTAAAACATTCAAGCCCATCTTCAATAGGAAGCTGATACAGGGCAAACTCAAACGGATAATCGATCACGCGCTGCTTAAATAAAGATTTAGCCTTGCGCATCTGAAAGACCCATTCACTCATCGGCATACGGTCAAAAACCCACTGACGCACATCATCGAAAGGGGTATTAAATACATGCCCGCCGTGAAGGTCGAACACATAACCATCCGTCACTCGCGTTGATGCCAACCCTCCCGGAGACTTTGCTTTCTCCAGAATACGCACATCCCCGAGACCGGCTTCCTTGATCATGGTAGCTACTGCTAATCCGGATATTCCTGCTCCCAGTATCCCTATTCTCACAAGCCCCTCACATAAATATTCATCCTGATCGATCGATCCTCAATCTTCCGGTAACCATTCCTCAATGCATAAGCATCAAAAGGGCCGTCAAACATAGCTCCCTCTATCCCTGTTATAATCACCGCAGGTGGATCATTCTGCCAAACCTCATCCCGCCGCTCTGCTTTCAATAAACGATACAAGAAAACGCCTGTTGCCATTGAGGGATACACATCAAGACCTGCCTCCAATGCATATAAAGGTGCCAGGGTTGCCGCCTTTCCATCTATTCCCTTCAAATGAACGTTGACCCGGCTCACTTCAACTATAGGTGGCGGCGCCTCTTTAATTAAAAACAATAAAATCCTCTTCCCTCCGCTCAATATCGATAAGAAACACACAACCCAAACAGTCATTTTAAAGAAATGCCTCTGCCGCTGGGTCAATAATGGCCATACAACCGCCGGAACAAACACCACCACGATCAATAAAAGCAAAGTATGCTGAATATACAATGGCCGCAACATCATTAAAGAAACCAATGCCGCACCAAACATGCCCAGCAGCCAAATCAGCAAACCCTTACCCCGTCGTAAAAAAGCCCCGGACGCTAATACAAGCCCCAAGAACGCAAGGCCTGAAATACCCAGGTTGGAATATTTGAACAAAAATGTTCTCTTCATGAAATGTAACGATGTTTTCCAAACCACCATCTCCAAACTGTCCTGCCGCACCCACCATAACTTGGTAAGCTTATGATATGTCCAATTATTGAAAATAAACTCCTGCGGCCAGAAAAACATAAGGATCAGCGACGGCATGGCCCCGCACACAGCTCCCGCTAACCAAACCAGAACAAGTTTCAATGACTTTGTTTGATGGATCAAAAAGAATGCGAGCGGCAGAGCGAATATGACATAATACAATTTCATCCCTGCCGCTACCGTCAGAAGCAAGCCGGATAAGAACGCATTCAAGAGAGGCCGTTCCCCCTGAACACTGCACACAAGAAAATACATTCCTCCCAAGAAAACAGCCATGGACGGAACATTATTATCAGCAAATCCAGTCGAAGACCACAATACTCCAGTCAATAGGAATATCAACAAAAGGAGTGCTGCCAAACCCTTGTCCTTGGAGAACCGTAATAAAACAAGATATAAAAAGAACGCCGCAAATACAAGAAAACAAAAATTCAGGATCCTGGCTTTTAACCAATATCCACCCGCTCCGCTCAAGGCAAAGACCGTCTGATAACAAAATGGCAAATACGGCGTTTGAAAATACGGAACTTCCGTATATAAAGCCTGATCCTTCACCAGGACTCCGGCAGAAATATAATGCTGTTCATCATGCGATAACGGTATTGAACAATATTGAAAAAAATAGGCCGCCATCAGTACAACCAGAACAACACCCCATAACTTCACCTTATGTCGATCGATCAATGTCATCATGGCCCCAGCAGCTCCTTGATCCGGCATTCATACGCATGCTTGGCCGTCACTTCCTGACGTCCAGCTTCTGCGATCTTTTGACGCTCCTGCGGATGCTCCAGATAATAACGCACTTTCTCTTTAAGATCATTAACACCGGCAAAGAACACAACATGCTCTCCATCCCTGAACAATTGCCTGGCATCCTTCTGGCTATCGCATATAACAAAAGCTCCACAGGCCATGGCTTCAAACAACTTGGGGCTAGCCTGATGACAAGGCACCTGTCCATCCTGATAATGAATAACAATAACGATCCTGGCTGCCGTATATATTTTGATCCATTCACTAAAATCGACCGGCCGAGCCTCGATAAATGGAAAAAGAAGCGAATGAGCATCAACTTTATCCCAATGCGGGCCCCATATCCCCGGACGAAACTCTACCAGCGATTCCAGAATTTCCTGACGGTTTGGATAATACGACCCCACAAAAGACACCAACCTTTCATACCGCACACGATCCTCGGAAGTCAAGATGACAGGCACATGCAATCCCGGATCAGCCGCAAAAGGAAGCCATCTTGTCTGAAAATATCCACTCACCGCCAATAGGTCTACCGCTTCTGACCCTGCACAGAAAACCCTATCGTAGAATGGCGCTGTTCGAATGATATTCGCAAAAAACTGAGGATGCGGGGCATCTGTTGTCCAAAGGATGCAAAGGATCCCCAGTGAGCGGATCGACTGGATCGACTGCTGGAGAACCGGAACCCCACCCACCACCAGACACACATCCGGACGCTCTTTTCCGGCTGCCGCGACTAATCGATGGTTGATCCAATCCCTGTCGAGCTTATCCAATCCAGAAAACCATTCTCTCAAACGGGGATGAAAAAATTTCGCCCGAACATCAAAAACAACAATATCATGACCTAAAGCTTTCAACGCCCGCAGGCGATAATGATTAGTATTATGAAAATACGGATTACTGTTGCTGACAAAAAGAACTTTCATCGTTTCTCCTGGAAGGCCAAAGGCATATCATGATATGTACGGAACCCCTTGACCGGAGAAACCCACTTTGCATAGGGGTAATCCCATAACAACCACGCAATGACCTTGAACACTTCCACCCGGTCTATAGCCGCAACTTCCGAAAACCAGTGCCATGAATCCTTCCATGTGCCATTAAGCGCGTGCAGCTTTCCTAAACGCTTTAAATGAATGATCAATGCCTGCGGATCCTGCGCGAACAAAGCCCGGTGTTTTTCGATCATTCGAGTTCTCCCCCTGATCAATGAACGAAAATCACTCGACAACTGCGCACCATGACAATGATACAATGCAACAACCTCTTCCAAAATGTCAAAATCATACTGTTCAGATATCCTTAACCACATATCCCAATCCTGACAACTCGACAGTTGCTCATCAAACAATCCAACATCAGTAAAACACTGACGACGAACGAGGCCCATCACATTAGAATCTTTTTCTCCGCGTAATAAATGACTGCGGATATTACCCTTCAGTTTCGGAAGAGACTCCTGGATCACTTCTCCTCCCGCCCCAAGAAAACGGATGCCCCCATGAACAACCCCTGTCCGTAAAGGACACTGGCTCAACTTGGCCATAAGACGCTCTAAATACTGCGGAAGGAATTCATCGTCATCATCAAGCAAAGATACATACTCACCGCATGACTGAATGATCCCTGTATTACGCGCTTTTGGTGCTCCTGAATTCTTTTCATGACGGATCAAATGTAATCGGGGGTCACTGATCCCCGTCAAAGCTTCTGCCACCGGAACAGGAGAGTGATCATCAACAACGAGCAATTCGAAATCCCGATACGTCTGAGCCAAGACACTGTCTATAGCCCGACGAACAAGGTTAGATCGATTAAACGTAGGGATGATCACACTGATCTTTGGCTTCACTTCTTCCTGACTCCATAAATATCACCGGCTGTATCTGTCATTAATATCTCAAGCCCTAAAGACTCTTTCAGGCTCCTCCATGACGGGCTGGGAACAAACCTCGTCGTATCAAAAATAACCGCTATCCCATGCTTTTCCTTGAAATCAACAACCGCCATACCTATCGCCGGAAAATAAGACGGATCTTCTCCTGCCCAGGGAATCCTCACAGCCGGACGCCCCGCCAAATGATAGAGCGCTTCAGGCTTATTAGAATATAAAGGCACACGGTCATCCAGAGACCTCAACGTTTCCGCCAGCTTGGATGCCGTCAATGCCTGGGATGAATAATCAATCCCCTGCTTGTAAAGGATCCTCGCCAGCTGAACAGAACGGGCTGTTGTTAAACAGATAAAAACGATCAGGATCCCAACTGCGAGCTTCTTCATCAGCGTCAATGGTTTTAACAACATCGATGTCATAATACCCACACCAATGATCATCAACGTAAAAACAGGCGCAAGCAATCTGGAGCTCAACACAAAATCGCCTCGGGTAAACATCTTGAATCCAACGCTGCCTGCCAAATAAACACAAACAAAAAACAGCATGAACGAAAGCACCTGTCGAACATCTTGCGTTAACCGGATCCACCGGGATACCACCCATCGGCCTAAGGCCATACAACACACTCCCAGCACCAGCCAACGCAAAACGGCAGGAACTCTCGACGGCAACAACCATTCCGAGAACGAATTAACCGCAACCAGAACGCCTCCCTGGTCCAGTCCAAGAAAACTGAACGACCGCCCCGATATATGCCCTGTCAAAAGGCTGTTGCGAATAAAAAGAAACGCCGGTAATATCCCAGCGGTCAAAAAGAAAAATACACCGTCCAACTGCCATTTCTTCTGACGTCCCCATATCCATAACCACCCCGTACACGCCACGATCACAGGGATACCCGCATAACGCACAACTCCGGAAATACCCGCACAAAGAGCCGCTATATAAAGAAATCGACGATCCTCTGTGCGCATAAAAACAAACATAGCCAATACCCACCCCAAAAGAAACATAATAAACAAAGGCTCGGATATCAGCCGGCTATGCTCCTGCAGCATATACACAGATGTTAAAAATACCCCTGATGATACTAACGACGCATACTGAGCCCGTGTTACATAAAAGACGATAGCTCCCACCAAAAAAATATTGACTCCGAACAGCAGTGAATTGAGCATACGTGCCCATTCCAAAGTACTTAACCCCAAAAACCAGCCAAGCGCTAAGAATATGGACAAGCCCGGCGGATACCAATTATTAGGCATTAACTGTGCCGCTTTGTCATACCCCAGATAGCCCTGCCCCAGCGCTAAATGTTTTGCTCCCTGAATATAAGCAATAGAATCCGGAATAAGCCCCAATCCAAATGGCGCTGAAATAAGATACAGCAAAACCCCTCCAAGCAAAGCCATCCCGCCAAGCCACAAATACAATAAACCGGCCTGATTCTTCTTCATACACTCACTCCCTTTCCCCTACGATCCTCTGTTTATTAAAATAACTTTATTTAAAACAAACCGGTACATAATCCATGTGCTTCAAGCCCGTCACTTTTGGTCGTAACGGCATTGTTTCTGGCCAATGTGTCCGGTCCTCATAACAATACAACTGGTACTTCTGTAAAAAATGGTCACTCGTATAAATCTTCACTTTACTGAACACCGAACGCAACCGCTCAAAATAATCTTCTCCCGGGCAACGGACATTGCCTTCTTCTTGCGCATTAGGTTCAAGATATTCAATCGTCTTTACCCCAATCACAGGCACTGGCAAAAAAGCGAATCCGCCCGGCTTCAGTACCCGTTGAACTTCCCTCATCGCTAAAAGATCATTCGCTACATTTTCCAGTACATGTGAAGCGAAAAATACATCAAATGTAGCTTCTGTAAAAGGGATCGATGTGAGATCAAAGCGAAAATCCATACTCTTTCCGCTGACACCGGTTGTAACATAGTGTCCAAAGGTGGCGCGAAGCTTATCAATAAATATCTTTTCAGGAACAGCATGCAACATGGACATTTGACGAGTATCCATATCCTTCAGGACTTCCTCCATCACTAAATACTGAAGGCGCTGACGTTCCAGCGCGCCACATGCCGGACAGCGCGCGTGTTCTCGCCGGCCAGTGGAAGGAGAAACCATATGAAAAACACCGCTGTATCCACAAACCGGACACAGGAATCGATGGCCCCATAAAGTCCTTAACCATTGCAACAGCATTATTGCTTTCCTTTTAATTCAACCACCAACGCCTGATCCAACACATGAGTATTATACTGTCTTTCTACCAACCGCCGGCCAGCCCTGCTCATTATTTTGACCGCCGAAGGATCTTTCAGTATCCGGCAAACACCATCGGCAATCAGCCCCGCATCAGCCGAAGAGATCAGGACCCCTGTCTCTCCGTCAATAACGATCTCTCCAACCGCTCCGCTATTACATGCCACAACAGCTATGCCCTCTGCCAAAGCTTCCATCAAGACCACGGGTATGCCTTCCTCATCTCCTGTATCCGCCGTAACGCTTGGTAAAAGAAATATATCAGATACGTTCAACGCATGACGAACAAAATTTGGATCCTTCATTCCGGTAAAATTTACCCGGGCTTTTAAACCCAAACGCTCTGCCCTTAACTCCAACTCTGTACGCAAAGGGCCATCCCCGATCACCTCATACTGAATATCATACCCCCGCTCAATGAGCGTCTTGACAGCTTCAAGGCCAAAAACAATCCCCTTCTTTTCTACAAGCCTGGCAACAGAAACAAGCTTTACCCGCTTCCCCGGATCAATATCCCTCGGCCTGAAAACCATCGCTTCCGGATCGACCCCCATGTGAAAGACTGCCAATTTTTCTGTCGGACAAGACAAGGCTATCAACATCCGCCGCCCTCGCTCACTGACCGCAAAAACTTTTTCTGCGTACCGGAAGAGCTCTTCATAAACATTACCACCCATGCGCCGCACATAAGACGTCAGATCATACGCATGAAAGAAACAAAATAACCGCCCACGAAAAACCTTCAAGGCTTTCATTCGCGCTCCCACAATCCCATTCGGGCCAAAATGCGCAACAACAGCGTCATATCCAGCGGCTTCACTGAACGTGAACGCCTGAAAATAAAAATTAAGTGAACTGGCTTCAGCGCCATACTTAAAGATATCCAATGAACGAAACCAGGACTGCGGAGCGCGTACAATAAAATAGGGAAAAATAGCCATCGCCTTTAATACCCGACGCCAACTTTGTTGCGGTTTCACATTGTAAAGCCGCACACGCGCTAACAACAACGGATCAATCCCTGAATGTTCCTGAGGTATTCGATGCGAAGAAGCACCTGCAAAGATCAGGACCTCATGCCCTTCTCGCCGCAGTCCCTGGATCTGGCGCAGGATAAACGTTTCCGATACAACAGGAAAACTATCCACAATATAAGCAATCCTCATGCGCCCTCCACTGACTTCAACCATACCCCTGTCGATAAGAGCCGCCATAATAAATGCTGATCTTCCACAGCCAAAACATCATACGAACACTGCGCATCAAAAAGGCCCAAGCCCTGCGCACGTTTCAAATGCACATCCCAATCACTTCCCCGGCCTAAAAAATATTCCTTGTGCGCAAAAGGAAACCCGAATTTCTTCTTGCGCCACAAGATCTCCCTTGGAAGGTAGGGCTCCATAGCCTTACGCAGAATAAACTTTGTAAACCCATCCTTAAAAAGATATTCCGGCGGAAGGCGGACCCCAAACTCCACCAGCCGGTAATCCAGAAAAGGGAAACGATGTTCAAGGGGAATATTCATCGTATAATGATCCGTACTGCGCAAGTAATACGGTAACAAGGCTGTGGTGATATGATACCGCCGCTCTTGAGCGTAAGACCTTTTTAAAATACCTGTCCGTCCCACCGGCTTCGGTTTCTTCCAAGGCATCACCATCCGCTGAAGGGCTTTACAATAACTGCTCATGGTTTTTTGAGTCTCGCTAACAGTCAAGAACCTCCGCCGGAACTCATACCATTCTGCAGATAAAAGCTCTCCTCTGCGCCCCCGCCATTCCCTATATGCTGAAGGCCAGAAAGAGGCCTCATACCCAGCCAGCACCTCATCCCCTCCGGCTCCTGTTAAAATAACAGAGATGCCTTCACACTTCATCCTTTTTAAAAGTTCATGGTGCAAAAAATTCGCCGGATTATCGTAAGGCTCTTCCATCACAGAGGCGAACGCCTCTGCTCCCCCTGACAGATTCGCTTCGAGATCCGCAACGACCCTATAATCCAAGCTGTACCTTTTCAACATAGCCCGCGCAAATGGCTCTTCATCACACCCCCGAACCTTCAACGTATAGGCCGTCAACTTCTTCCCTGACAGTTCTGCCGCTGCCGCTACCACCGAAGAACTATCCAGCCCTCCGCTCAACTCAAAACCAAGGTTAACATGAGAACGCAAACGTAACCGAACGGCATCAAAAAAGAGGTCCCGGAAAGTTTCTACCGCTTCAGTAAAAGAAATATCCGTAAGAACCTCATGGGTATCCGGCAGCCGCCAATACTCTTTTACACGTGCCTGTTTAATCTGCCCCATCCCCGGCAATAAATGAAAAGCTACCGCCGGAAGAAGAGAATAGATGCCTTCATAGAATGTTCGGCCGTCGGTATCTTTTACTCCCTGCTCAATAAAAAGACTGACCACAGGGAGGTTGATCCGAGGGCGGCCAGCCACAGCCTTTAATGGTTCAATAAGGCTGGAAAAGAAAATACCCTCCGACGTCTCACGCACATAAAAAGGCGCAACTCCCAGCCTGTCCCGGGAAAGGACAATCGATCCATCCCTCCGATCATACAGAGCCACTGCCCAAAAACCATTTAACTTTGCCCAAAGGTCTTCTTTCCAATAAGCATATCCCTCAAGCAGAACTTCAGTATCTGAGGCTGTTCTGAAATGAACACCTTTCTCGGACAACTCCTCTTTCAATTCCAGATAATTATAGATCTCTCCATTGAACACAGCTATACAGGAACCATCCTGGCTCTGAAAAGGCTGATGACCTCCTGCCGATGTATCAATAATGGAATAACGCGTATGAAACAATGCACAATCATGCCCAACAGGATCACACTCCCAGGATGGCAACTCTGCCGTCACTGCGACATGAGAACGATCTGTGGCAAAAGAATACACCCGTTTCTCAGCTCGATCGATCAGGCAAACACCCTCATCATCAGGCCCGCGTCGACGAATTTCGGACAACAATGCCCGGCTAACGGCAAGCGGCCGATCAATGGCCCTCTTTAAAATATAACCGGCTATTCCACACACAGACCAACACTCCTATTAACCCGTATTAACAGTTGTCACACCGACGTTTAATTATATAATAGGTTTAATGGCTATTCTTCATTTTCTTCAACTATCTACAACCCCTCTTTTATCGAGAATTCTTCTGATCCTGAGCGGTTCCTGCGGGATCCTTCTCTCCATCGCAGCATTATTCACATATTTTATTCCGACGGAACTTATTGTCGCCACCTTAATAACCCCATTATCTGCCATTTTTTCATCCGACGGCATTGTCAGCGAAGCAACGATCACCCTCTTGCAAACAACCATCCATAAAAGTGCCCTTCTTCTAACAGGCACCGCTTTATTGTGTTTTACCTTTACCTTAACGGGGATCTTCATTCTGCAAAACAAACGGCCAACCGAACATTGGATCAAAATTCCTCTGCCATCCACTTTAGAGATCATCTTCATTTTAAGCCTGCTGGCCGCCGCATTACTCCTGCGGCTTACCCTCATGCCCCGAGGTCTGTGCTATGATGAATTATTCAGCACCGTTTATTCAATCGGACCGCGCTCTTTCTTCGGTGACGAAGGACGATTCATGACCAGCCAGCATATTGGTTACACACCTTTGGCGATCGCCTCTTCAGCCTTCTTCGGCCTTACTGAATGGGCTGTCCGCTTACCTTCATTGATCCTTGGGCTAGTTGGCATTTTTACCACTTGGTTCATTGGAAGACGTCTGTTTTCAGCTAAAATCATGCTCATCACCGCCGGATTTCTCGCTATTTCTCCCGCGCATATCGCCTGGAGCTCAACGGCCAGGGGATACTCAGGATACATCCTGACAACGACCCTGCTCATCCTGCTCACCCTATCCATGCTGAAAGCGCCTAAAACAACTCACAAGATATTCTTTCCTATCCTCGTCGTAACAGGTTATTTCTTCCACAGCCTGAGCATAGCTTTCTTTGCCGCTATAACTCTTCATCTTTGCGGCCTTTCAATCCTGGCTCAGTTCACTCACAAACCTCTGCCTGCCGGAATCCATAAATGCTGGCAAAGCATCGGAATAACCGCTATTGCCTTCACACTGGTAGTCTCACCCTTTATCCTGAGAACTTTTGTAGAAGTTAACGCGCATCAACCTCAAGGGCTTCTAACACACTTTCCAATAAATCTCTGGAACGCCCTTCTCTCGACTCCCTGGAATTATTTGAACGGAGCGGCCTTTCTCCTCCTGATCCTTGGCCTTACCCGCTTCTGGAGAAGAAGCCCCCAAGCTACAATCCTGCTTATGATCCTTCTACTGCTTCCGATCGGAATGTGGCTTGCCCGGCCAGTCGTTCTCTATGAACGTTTCTGGATCGGGCTTCTACCCTTTATTTTTCTACTGATGGCTGAAGGCCTTGTTTTTATCTACCAACGTAGTTCATTGGAAAGAATCTTTGCGCTAGGGCTAACCCTGCTCATCTGCGGTGGTTCTCTTCATTCCTGGGGAACCAGGCAAGCCCCCATGATCAAGGAAACTTCATGGACACTGCGAGAAGATCTGTATTCAGCTGAAGAAACATTACCCGCCCATATTCCCATCTACGCGCTCAAAGGGCATGACCAGTTCTTCCGCTACTACCTGCATCGCCCTGTGGTCACTCTTGATACAGAAACCCAATACATAGCCATCCTTCAGGAAAACAGCCATCCGGTATTTTTTATCCTGCCAAGCTTAATTAAATCCGCCAGCAAGACATCCCGCCCCATCCTCGACCGTTTAAGAACAACGGCCAGCGAGAAAAAATACAATGACCTGTCGGTTTTTACCCCCTTAACACCAAATAAACTCCAGAATAAGCAATAATCAATGTGATCATTCCGACCCAACCTGCGATCTCAAACATAAGCCCCTTTCCCCAATGAAAACATCCGGACGCATTTACGCTCCAGCCGTATTTTACAATGATCGATCTTTCTAGCCGCATGATCCCATGGTGAACGTGCCAACAACCCGTCTGCCTGCATCTGAAGGATCTTCTGATACTGATCGGCTTCCATTCGTGACGTTATCTTCACATCAAACTTCTTCACAGCCAAGCCGGCCTCTTTCACCAGCCTTTGCGCTAATGCTTCATCAGATAATACCCGCATTATCGCTTCTGCCAGCCCGCTCGCATCCTGCCCATGATCAAGGACTAAAGCTTCCCGGTCATCCTGTACTCCGACACCCGCCGCTGAAGCAGTTGAGAATACTGACGGACAGCCACAGGCCATCGCCTCCAAAGCCACATTACTCATGGCTTCATCAAAACTGGGCAGGCAAAAACAATCAGCCCAACTATAATAGGCTGGCAAATCGGAATTCTGTACTGTTTCAATGAACACACATCGTGATAAAACCCCGGTCTCTTCCGCCAAATAACGCAAAGACTGATCATCCCCTGGTCCGATCATCACCAGGCCAACCCCAGACGGCAAATATCGCAAAGCTCTGATCAATAGCTCAATATTCTTTTCCGGTGATTTACGGCCAATATGAAGAACAACTTTCTCAAACCCGTAACGATGCTTAAGGCTGGCGTATTGATCCGGTAAAAGTTTCTTCATCCTATCCAGGTCAACCCCATTAGGCCTGAGCCAAACACGTGAAGGATCAGGATGATACCGCAACACCAGCTGACGCGACTGCTCCGATACGCAAAGGACGATATCAGCCCATCGGATCGACGGATACAAAAGCTCCGGCCGGCGGTCATGAATAGAAACAACGGCCGGGATCCCTTGCGCTCGAAAGAAAACAGCCATCTCCATCGGCCATTTCCCCCCATACGCCCTCACCACATCAGCCTTGAGTTCCCTTAATAGTACCGGCAATTGAACGTCTTTCGCCGGAATGATCTCAAAACCATCCAAACTTTTCCGTCCGGGCTCCATCGGAGATATTAAATAAACCTTATCAAAAAAACCGGCCGGATTAAAATAAGACCCCAAGCCTCGGTCCAAGCCCTTAACACGGATGCTTTCAATAGGATCTGGAATGACAACAAGACATTTGCCGGGCATTTAAACCTCCAATGCCCAAGCCGTTGATAATTTCAATGTGCCGCGGGCATTGGGAGCCCGTTCCACTATCAACGTATAAGCAAAATGCTGGCAATCAATAAAGTCAGCTGGATTCTTTTCTGATATCATCACGGATACATAGTACGTATCTGTAGGAAGATGTAATTGAGGCAACGTCAATATCAACCTTCCCCTGCCCGGCTTCAGATCAGAAAGAACAATGTTTTCGTAGGCATTATTCGCACTGTACACCAATCCATTATCCGTATAAAAGTTAACGGAGAATACTGGCTGCGCGATCGTACCAAAAGCTTCAAAAAATACCTCCACGCGCAATAATTTACCTGTAGATATCCCTGACACCGGATTCTCATCTTTATCAAGAAACCTCAACCCCAGGATCTCCGCCTTCTTTGATACCCCTTGCTGCGGCTCTGCCCTCTTTTCTTTTGAACGAATGGCCTTTAACTCCAGATCATCCTTAATATATAAACTGATCGCTTCTTCACTGGGCCCCAGGAATACCGGACGGCCATGCCGCAAATAAAGCGCGCGCTGAGATCGTTCCCGGATCACATATTCATTGTGAGAGACCAAGACGATCGTTGCTCCACGTTCACGGATCTCCTGCATTTTCTGATAACATTTTAAAGAAAAATCCCGGTCTCCAACAGAAAGAACTTCATCGATCAATAGAATATCCGGATCACTGTGGACCGCAATCGAAAAACCCAGACGAATATACATCCCCGATGAATACTGACGTACCGGCGAATCCAGAAATTCCCCGATATCTGCAAAATCAACAATCGCAGCAAACTTCCTGTCTATATCTTTCCGGCTCATGCCAAGAATGGCCCCGTTCACATAAATATTCTCTCTGCCCGTCAACAAAGGATGAAACCCCGCCCCGACATGGATCAACCCGCCGATCCGTCCGTTCAATTCAATACGCCCGGTATCCGGCATAAAAATCCCGTTCAACATCCGCAATAATGTCGTCTTTCCTGAACCATTCGGTCCAATGATCCCCAATGATTCGCCGCGCCTTAATTCAAAGCTAACATCATTCACTGCCCAGAATTCACCGCTACGCAGAAGCTGACTATCAGGAATAGCCCCAAAAACGCTTGCGGCCATATCCTGCGCGCCGTAAAACATCATCTGACTGAGTGTACGAGAAAATTTCTTTCCTACATTATCCGCCTTTAAAACAACTGCCATCGGCTTCTCCTCTTCACTCTTTCTTTCATTCCTATGAAATTTATTCGTACTTAAAACAAAATCAAGAAAGAAATTCCTACAATCTTTCAGGGATTTTTGCTTCCACCATATGAAAAACCCGCCAACCAGTCAAAAAGATAATGACGGACAACACCGCTGCGACAAAAAATCCCGACGGATCACTAATACGGCCTGAAATAAAAAGATCCCTCGGCCCTTCCACTAAAGCCGTCAAAGGATTCAAGCGAAAGAAAAATAACCCCCGGTCGGGAACAGGATACAATACCGGCGTCAAGAGCATCAGAAATGTCCCTCCGATAGAAACGATCTGCGCCACATCACGAAAAATGGCATTCGCTAATGAAAAGAAAAACATCAACCCCAAGGTCAACAAAATGATCGGAATAACCGCAAAAAGAAAAAATACAGATCCGATCGACGGCATAAAATGAAATGCTCCACACACACAGACAATCAGGACCAGCTTCACCAGAAAATCAAATACTACGGAAGCAGCCGCTGCCAGCACCAGCACTTCTCTGGGGAAATTGACTTTAGCGATCATATCGCCGGCCTTCACTAATGCGCCGCACCCCACTGTCAATCCTGAAGAAAAAAGCTGAAATACAGATAATCCGATCAAGGCGAAAACCGGATAAGGAGCCTCCGTCGAACCTATATCCACAATACCGGCTTTCTTCAAAAGAACAAAAGTCCCGATCGCCATTAACGGCAACACAATGGCCCAGGCAAAACCCAAGAGAGATTGCTTATAACGAACAGAGAAATTCCTGATAAAAAGCTGCCACACCAGCTCCCGAGCCCCCCATAATTCACCCACCATTAACGGCCAAACCTTGATCCCCAATTTGCTATATTTATTCGCTTCATAAATTTCCATAGATCCCTCAACCCCCTATGTCGCGTCTACCGGCCGGCTGACGCCTGTCTCTCCAAGAACCATATCGATATTGCGTCTGCCGGACATCTTTGACGTTAACGGCATGGTACTGCCTTCCAACCGCGGATAGATCAAGATCATCGCCGCCATAAACCAATAAGGCTCCATGATCCGGATCAGGATAAACGTATTAGCCGTGACGGCATGAAAAAGAATCCCAATATTCCCTGCCGCAAAACCGAGCGAAAGCCCTTGAACTACCCAATCATCCGAACCACGATAAACTCGTAGAACCTCCCTATGCATTCCCCAAATGAGGATCGCGAATGAAATAAAACCGACCCCTCCAAGCTCGATCAGATTATTAATATACTGGCCATCGATAAATGAAGTTCCGGTCAATCCATAACCAAAGAAAGGCGCTTTCTTCCATTTATAGATCGCCCTCTCCCAATCATTCCAGCGCGCTGAAGATGATGGATCCAGCTTGATCCCCATAATTTCTACAGTCTTGATCGTCTCCTGATACTGCGGCTTGAACGTATAAGCGATACGATCCCTGACCTTTTGGGGCATAAACAATCCCGCCGCTACTACAGACAACAGGAAAACAATAATCAAGAGGTTCTTTCTCGGTGACCGATTATAAATGATCAACATTAAATACGCAGGAACAAGCGCCATATACGACGCTCGGGATAATGTATTAAGGAACGGCCAAAGTGTAGAGACCGCCAGGATCCCTAGAAGTAAACTCATTTTTCTGGTACGCGCATGACAAAAAAGGCCCAAGGTAACACAAAGCATGAGCATCTGATAACCGCCCAGAGTATTAGGCTCTCCCACCTCTCCCTCAAAAGGGGCCGACACACGTCCTGTAAGCTGGACTTGCCCCGATGCATAAATATTTACACAGGCAAAAGTGATCAATAAAGCAGCCAAATACACATACAGATTCTTCTTGCTGTGTATCGTCCCGGCGGCTAAATAAAACAAAATAAAATATTCGAGGTATTTTAAAATATAAAAGAATGCTTTAAGCGGATTCACATGCGAAGTAATGATCCCGTTCGCCGTCGAAATAAAAAAGGCCGCACAATAAAGCCCCACCCATCCGTTCACCGCCGTCTTCGGGATAACCTCAGCATTCTTATGTACCGCCGCCCGGGCAAACCAAGCCATTGCCAATATAACAATCAGAAAATCCTCAATACGAATCGCAATCTCTCTGCTGCGAGAAAGGCTTCCCGCTGATATCTCAGGAGAGAAAAGCATCGCAATAATCAACAGCACAAGGGCAACATCCATCCTGAAGAAAGCCAATACGAAAACAAAAAGCCCAACCACCGCCAGTAACGGAAATTGAGCCGGAGCCACTGAAATAAAATAACCAAAAAACAAACAGAAAGCGGCCATGACCGCAACCGCCGCCACCATAGCCACAGGAGCCTGTCCTATACGCATCCTATCCTTTGAAAAACCAGTCAGCGGCAGCAAATGGTCCTTTAGGCTTAGTTTCAACATACTCACGAAAATGATACGCACTAGCCCCTACCTGTTCTTCAGCCTTGATCTGATTCAATACAATCCCTAAAATACGCGTATTGGCATGCTCCAGACGAGACTTGGCCATTTTCAGCATATCCCTAGAGGTCTTGCCAACCTTGTAGATCATCACAACACCATCCACACGGCACCCCATCGTCATGGCATCAGGAACCGGCAGCACCGGAGGGCAATCCATCAGCACAATATCAAAATGCTTCCGGACATCCGCCATAAATTCTTCAAACTTTGAAGAATTCAACAGTTCAGAAATATTGTCGATCGAATGGCCTGCCGTGATCACGCGCAAGTTATCAAGCCCCGGCATTTTAAGAAGCCGGTCAATATCCAAGCCCCCGGCAATAATATCCGTCGGCGTCTTCAGCGCTTCCTGCCAATTTACTTTACCCAGCAGGACATCCGTCATCCCCGGTTCCCGCTTCAGGCCAAAGCGTTTATATAAGGTAGGCCGGCGCAGATTTAGTTCGACCAACAGCGTCCGCTTCCCCATCTGAGCCATGGAAATAGCCACGTTCGCAATCACTGTGGATTTACCTTCCTGCTGTTCAGAGCTTGTAAACAGAACGATTTTTTTATCATTCGGCTTAAGAACCTGTAGCAGGTTGGCACGCAGGATCTTGAAACTCTGCGACAACCAGGAACGAGGCTCATACAATGTCACCAGCGTATCGATCTTAGGCACCACTTTTTCAGGGGATTCTTCAGACAGAATAGCGTTGTCGTCCATCTTCATCATCGGAATGATCCCCAATACAGAAAGATTCAGCTTATGCTCCACATCCGAAATAGTACTGATCGTCGTGTCCATACTCTCCTGCAGAAAACACGCCATCATTCCCAGAACAATACCGGCAAGAATACTGACCAGATAATTCATACTGGCTTTGGGAGATATGGGGTCTTTCCCGGCCGAAGCCTGTGAAACCACCGTGACCGTCTGCCCATCGACCTTTGCCATCGATAAACGCGTTTCTTCTTTATTGGTCAACAACGTGTTATACGCTGTAACGATCCTCTCCTGCTCACGGGTCATGCTTATATAATCGCGCTGATTCACCGAAAGAGATCCTTCATCGCTATAATAACGATTAATCGTCCGATACAACACTTCCCTCCGACTCTCCAGAAAAAGCTTTTTAACAACCATCGAAAGATCCGCATCCATATCCGCATCATACGGCCCGGTAGAATGATCCTTGATCATTTCAACCATACGGTTCTTTGTATCCGCGATAATCTGATCTTTTTCAATAACAACAGGATGTTTTTCAGTGTAGTCGACCAATAAAAGGAATCGTTCAAATTCCAGCTGTAAAAGCCTGCGCTTAAGTCCGATAAAAATAAAATTATTCGATAATTCCTCTGAAGAAAGAACCTTCAGCGAACCATTCTGCTTCTTGGTATCAAGGATCTCTGCCAACTCTTTGATATCCCCATCTATCTTTAACATCTCATTTTCAAAATCAAACGTCCGTTCTACGCCCACACGATCCAAATTAGCCTTGACTTCAGGCGTAACCGTAAAGACTTTCTCGTCCTGTTTAAACTTCAACAAACGCCCTTCAAGCTCTGATAATTGTTTTTTATAATCCTCCAGCTGTGTATCAATATACTTCAGCACAGAATCCAGCTGACGGCGTTTGCCATGGGTATTCTCACTAATATAAACATCCGCCACAGCACTCACCAGCAAAGAGGCCTTCTCCGGGCTTTCCGCCGTAGCGCGAATAATAATGATGGTCGTATCCGGGATCTGTTCAACACTGATACGGTTCTGATAGCTTAACGCCAATGAGTTAAGCGCCTGCATACGCTCAGTGGTTCCCAAAGGAAGCACTTCTACTTTTTCAACCACTTTAGAAAGGACATTGAGGCTTTTAAAAATACGCATCTCCGTCCCCAGGTCAAGAGATTTCCCTCCAGCGCTGGCCGCTGCCGCATCCTTCTCAAAAAGAGCATTCCTGTCTACTTTAAGGTCTATCGAAGCCTGATAAACAGGGGTTTGCATTTTAGTAAAGACTACCGTCGCCATCACGACTGCCGTAAAAACAGCCATGATCGTTACTTTTCTTTTCTTTAAAATGCGCCAATACTCTGATAACGGGACTTCATAAGACTGTTCCATTATTTTGGTAATCCTCCATAATTCCAATCATTCCCGTTCACGACAGGCTGACCGCCACCTAAACCATACCACCACATCAGATACTTGGACATAGTGCCCCAGAAGGCATCCAGATTACTGATCAACGTCATCGGAACATATACAAAATCACCCGGCTTAATGAATATATTATCGCTGGCATCCCCTTTAGTGACCAGCTTCTTCAAATTCAACTTTAACATTGAACGTTTCTCCATAGGCCCTCGCATAACAATAACACTAGCCAATTCCGCCGTCTGCCGATTAAACCCGCCAGAAGACAGTATCGCTTCCAACACCGTCCACTTAGGCCTGATCTCAAGAACGCCCGGGCTCAAGACCGCGCCAAAGATCATAACTTTTCCATCGGTATTGATCGATATTAATACCCGCGGATCCCGAATATATTCCTTCAGCATCATCTCCACCCGCTCCCTCGCCTGACGGCGATTGAGCCCTGCCACTTTTATACTCCCGCACACAGGAACAAATATTTCTCCTGTTTCAGAGACTTTATAAGCCGCACGACTGATCTGATCCCGGTCCTTATAACTGATCGTCAGTGTATCCCCTTCAACAATAATGTATTTGATATCTTCATTCTCTGTAAAGAGCGTCAACTGATTCGCGATCTGATCCCGCTCCCTGTCATAATTCTGCTGAACTGGCGGCTGAGGATTGAGGGCAGCCGCACTTTTTGCCATAATATCTTTCCCGTATTCGGTGATCATTGTCTGGCGCGTTGCTTCATTCACGCTCAACGGCTGCGGAGCTTCTGCCGCCAGAGGCATGCCGCTGAACAAGATCGACACCACCAGCATAACTGACATAAAAAATAATAAAAATCTTTTACACCTCATCGAGATCCACCAGTCCGCGTGGTTTAAGAAAATACAACAGTTCTTTTTCTTTATCGGGCTCAACAGCCCCCGTGATATAAACAAATTCCCTCTCAACCAAATTGATCAATACTCCATTCTCTTCGATCTCCCGGTTCTCATTAATGACTACCTTGACCAAAGGCCTTGTTGGTGAGCCCGCATGACTGCCTACCACAATCGCCACTTCCCCGCTATTAAGATTTACCAAGGCTCCAACAGGGTAGATCGACATAAAATCAATGAATCTTTTAACCACCACATCATCAAAAAGAATATCCTTCTTTTTAATGATCATCTTCATGGCTTCATACGGACTATACGCCGAACGGAACACCCGAGGATGCGTCAAAGCTTCAAAGGTATCGACTACAGCGATGATCTTGGCCCAAAGATGGATCTGGACAGCCGGAATCCCCCGGGGATAACCCTGACCGTTCTCCCTCTCATGAATATCCATCACCACCGCTGCGATCGTCTCAGAAAAAACCGGACGCACAAGCTCTGCCGAACGCAAGGGATGCTGTTTGATATCCTCGATCTCCTGCTGCGTCAACTGCTGGCCTTTCTTGGATATTCCCTCAAAATTCGACATCCCCAGGTCATGACAGAACGCAGCGATCCCCAGGCCAATCACTTCCGCCCTCTCAAAACCCAGTGAGCGGGCAAAAGCAACAGTAAAGATCACGTCATTGGTAATATGCGCAGGAAGATAACTTTTCTTTGAAAAAGAGTACCCCATTAGTAATAATTCACTATACGGATCGGCTTCAAAGATATCCGCTACGCGAATGATCGCTTCCGTAATCTTATCCTTATGCAAGATCTGATCGAACGCAAGCCGTGCCGCACTATGGACCAGAAAATAAACCTCTTTAAGATCTCCTCCGGACTTGGCTTTGGCCCTCTTTTCATCCTGAGCTGACACAACCTTCTTGCGAAAAGGATTCTCTTTAAACTGCTCTTCCGGATTCGATGCCACCAATGGCACTGGCGCTAATAAAGGCTCTTGTGCTGATGCTGGCTTCTTTAAATTCTGTTTAATGATATTGATCAAGCGGACCATGACGTCTCCATTTGCCCATTCTGAACGACCTTTTCCACCAATTGTTCATCAACAACTGTCCGGCCTTCTGAAAGCCCTACTAATAAAGAAATATCGGCAATCCCATTGATCACCCGGGGGATCCCTGAAGAATATTTAAAGATCAGCTTCTTGGCCTTCGGATCAAAGATCTCTTTCTGAGCTCCGGCGATACGCAGCCTATGGTCAATATACTGCATACAATCTTTTTCGTCGAGAGGATTTAAATGATACTCAATAATAAGCCGCTGCTTCAACTGCGGCAGTTGTTTCAGGCGAAGCCTCAGTTCAGGTTGACCAATAAGGACCAAGGTTATCAGAAAACGATTATTCTGCTGAAAATTCAACAACAGCCGCAACTCTTCAAACGTTTCCAGATCCTCGATCGCCTGAGCCTCATCGATCACGATCACCGTCTCCTTATGCATCTCAAGGTTCCGATAGATAATATCATTAAAAAGATGTAAAAGCTCTCCCTTGGATTTGTAATCATGGCGCTCTCCCCCCAACTGATAAATGATTTCAATCAGCAGTTCCTTGGCGTTATACCGGGGATTGGTGATCAAGGCTACTTCAAAACGGCTGGCGCCAACCATTTCATTCAAAAAAACCCGACTCAATACCGTCTTACCGCAGCCATAAGCTCCTGTAAGCATCATAGCTCCCTTGGCATCCCGAACCGTATAAATAAGCCTCAACAAAGCTTCTTCATGCGCCTTTGAATAATAAACATACTTCGGATCCGGAGTTAACTCAAAAGGCTTCTCATAAAGATTCCAATGTTGAGTATACATTATTTATTTTTTACCTCTCTCAACTCTTCGATCGCCCGACGAAGGATCGGCGAACGGATATCGCTAGTGTCGATCGGAACAGCCCCCAGAACTTCCCGGCGATGCGGTGGTTCCTCTTTTAACAAAACTGAAACTCTTTGTTCAGCCTTGCTGGCCTCCTGAGGAGATACGGAGATGCGAGGCTCCAGCTTCACCGGAACCGATGAAGGCCGTCGCGGCTCTTCTATCCGCGATACGGCAGCCCCGTGCTCTTCTGGTAAGTCTTCAACCGCCGCAGAGAAGGAACGGCGAGAGGGGCCACGGATTATTCCATCGGCTTCACTCATCGCAGGCAGGCGGTCTTCTGCTCTGAATAAAGTACGAGGATCTTTCTTGACTGAAGGGGGTATCCCGTCAACGGCAATAAAATTATTTTCCTGTGACCGCAGGATCGCTCGAATCACCCGATGAAAATGCCAATTGGCATTGATCAGCATAAAAACAAAGGCGGCCAAAGCGATCAAGCCCATACCAATGAACAGAGCAGGAGTCAGCATCTCTTCCAGCAAAACAAGAACTCCTGGCAAATATCCCTCACCCGCCACGATCCATCCCATATTCGGTAAATATAGATACCGCAGCATATAGCGGCCATTCCTGAAATCCCAACGGCCGCGTTCCGGATAATAACTCCAACCTTCACGGCGTTTCTGCATCTCATAAATGATCTTCAGCTCATATTCCTGCCAAACTTTCTCACTCTCATCTGAACGAGGCAATCGCGGCAGTACATATTTTCCTTCTGTATTCAAAATAAAAAATGTATACGCCCCCAAATCACCTCTTTTAGGGACCTCGGCAGACCTTTCCGCTTGTTCAGCAAAAACTTTGAGATCCTGTTCAATATTCGCTACATGCCAATGCGTAGCATTCCGGACAAAAAAGAAACAAGCTAAAACCAAAAAAGCGAACATGATCCCGATAAGGATCACCCCTTGAGTCACTAAAAATCTAAATGTCCGAACAGTGATCTCCCTCTTCATTTTTATACCTTTTTCTCCGATATTCCTCGGCCAACCCGCATCAAAAGTAAAATAATCAGAAAAACCAGAAAAGACTGCACTCCCATAATAAAAACTACTAAAGGATTCCTCAATTTTTCAAGAACCAAGACGTTTAACCCCAAAACAACGTGAATCAAATAGATCAAACTCACAGCCCCTACTTCAGTAAATCCAAGACTTAACAAACGATGATGGAAATGGTCTTTCCCTGTAAAATCCATCCACTGCCTGAACGAACGCACAGACCCATTCTTGATCCGCGCGACCGTAATATAGATCATATCAAAGATCAAAACCCCGAGAATAATAGTAGGGACACCCAGCGCAACAACAAAACCATCGGCCGACCAACCACCGTATAAAGCAATACACGCCACAATAAATCCAAGAAAAGTACTACCGCCATCCCCTAAATATATCTTGGCCGGCTTAAAATTATAAACTAGAAAACCGACGCAGGATCCCACAAGAATGGCCGCTATCAGGGCCACATCCACCTGACGCAAATAAGACGCGATCAAAAAGAAAAATACTGTAGATATCCCTACCATCCCCGTGGCAAGACCATCAAGCCCATCTGCAAAATTAACCGAATTAACGATCCCAAGGATCCAAATAATAGTAATGACCCCGGCCAACAACACGCCCCACCACTCTTTTGGACAAAACGACACCATTAATCCCGACGACATAACAATAAAAGAAGCTACCAACTGACCCATCAAGCGAATACGTGATGAAAGAGGGCGTATATCGTCCGCTACCCCCATCAGGCCAACGATCGTCCCACCAACCAGGATCGCCCAGAATTGTTTCGATAAAGGCAAATGAAAAGAAGCTACCACCCAGAAGCCAATAATGATCCCCAGGCCTCCCAAGCGAGGAACTGGCTGATGATGGATCTTACGCGCAGACGGCTGATCCAATATACCAAACTTGTTCGCAATAATGATCATGACCGGCGTTAAGAGAAGAACGAGCATAAAGCCCATTCCAAAAGGCTCAAGGAATTCCCCCATCATTCCCCATAAATACTTATAGGATGCCAGCATGCGCCATTCCCTCTCTACTTAATAAGCTCCATCGCGCCTTGAAGTTCATCTTGCACTGCCTTAAGATACTCTTCTTTGGAAGTCGACTGTTCTTCGATCTGACCAAGGCTTGACTCTTTTTCTTTCAATGTCCCTTCCAATTCTTCAATCTTAACCTTTAATAAACTGTTCTGGGCTTCAACCCCTGACTTGATCTGATTTAACTGTGACACCTGTTCCGTTAATCCGCGAATAGATTGATCTTTCTGCTGAAGCTGCTGCTGCGCACCTCCCTGGGCTAAGGCCATTGCCTTTTCAGATTGCGCCAACTGAGCTTCAAGCCTGGCCTTCTCCACCCTTAAAGATGCCAATTCAGAAGCAATACTTTCCTTCCCCTGTAAAAGATCTTTTGTATTTTTCTGAACAACTTTCAAGCGATCTTCCTTCTCTTTCAATGCTATCTCAGCCGCATTAAACCGCCCCTTCAAATCCTCTTCTACAGAAGAACGATCCTCCTTAAGCAGCTGCAGATCTTTTTCCAGGCTCTCCAACCTTAAATGAGCCTGTGACAAAGACAACTCCCGATCACGAAGCTGCATTTCTTTTTCTTTAAGAGACTTCTCCAAAATAAACAGTTTATCTTCAACCCCAGCTCGAGATTGTGAAACCTGACTATCAAAAGACTTCTTTAATCCCCCCAATTCTTCCTGTAAAGCCGCCACTTTAGATTGCCATTGGGCTTCACTCTCCTTTAATTTTGCCATCCACTGTACATCTTTTAACTTAATAGAATCATTAAAGTTCGTAAGATCCGCTTCAACAAGCTGTTTATCACTTAAGGCTAATTCCAAGCTGCGTTTCAAATCAGACTGTTCAGCGGCAAGCTTTGAGAACGCACGTTCTTTCTCTGCTAACAGCCGTGTATTCACTTCCAACTTCTGTGAAAGATCATTAATCCGGGAATCCCATCCACCCTTAACCTGCGCTAATGTTTCCTGAGCGCTGGACTGGGCATTCTTCAACTGCTCTTTTACCATCAACAACTCCTTCTCCAGAGGTTCTTTTGCCAAAGCAATCTTGTCGGCCACCGCTATAGAAAGATCTTTATTCTGCGCTTCAAACAAAGCCAGCTTGGCTTCCATATTCTTACGCGCATCCTCAACTTGTGAAGCCTGGTTCATTAACGCATTCCGTTCTTTGGAAATACGCAAAAGTTCCGCGTCTTTATCTTTTAAAGCAGTATCTTTCTCAAAAAGATTCTTTTCCAAAGACCTGAGCGTCTCCTCTAAAGGATAGCGAGCCTCCTCAATACGCTGATTAATTGAAGCCTGAAACAATTTTAATTGCGCATCACTTTCGGAAAACTTCTTGTCCAGTAAGGCTTTGTTCTTTTGCAATACAGCTAAAGCTCCTGACAGCTGTTCTTTCTCCTGACGCAATGCCGTCGCTGATTGTTCTTTTCCCGTTAACAAGCCGCTTAAACGAGCGATCTCCGCCTGTTGCTGGGCAGACTTAACCTCTACAGGCGCCTTAGCCTGCGCTAAACGCGCCGGCAGGACAGTCTCAGCTTCTGCTAATTTATTTTCCAAAGTCGTCACACGAACTTTTAACATTTGCCGTTCATTTTCAGTATCAGAAATACCTTTCATCAACTCATCTCTCTTAGCCACCATATCTTTCACTAAAGCTTCCTGATTTGTATATAACTTCTGTGATAGGTCTAATTGATTCTCCAGGAAAGCGATCTTATCCTTCAAAGGCACTGCCGTTTGCTTTAACTTCGATTCTGCCAGGATTTCACTCGCTCGCAATTGATTCTCCAGGTCTTTCACTCTAATCAACATACCCTCTTTTTCTTTCGTCAACTCAGAAGACGATATATCAATTTTTTGTTTTAAAGCAGACTGCGTTTCAGCCAAAGATTTTTCCAACTGCGATTTTTCTGCCAATAAACCCTGCATCATAGACGTTTTTTGCTTGAGCAGTGCTTCCCGTTCGCTGATATTCTTTTCAAACGCCGCCGACTTTGCCGCTTCGCCTGTTTGAGCCTTTCTTAACATTGCTGACGATTCCTCTTTCACATGAAGCAGCGCCTCCCTGGCTTCCGCCAAAGACTTTTCAAACTGAGCTGTCTTGGCGGCCGCGTCCGAACGAACGGTGGCAACCATCGACTCCGCCTCCGCTTTCGCTTTTGCAACAGCCGCCGCCGCTTCAGCTTTAACCCTAGCTGTAACCTGTTGCGATGAACCTTCCGTCTGAGAAACTTTAACCGTCAGGTCCTGCCGCAACTGATTCAACTTCATCTCCGCTTCTTCTTTTGACTTTGCCAATAACTCTTCCAATGAAGCGATCCTGTGCTGAGCATCCCTCTGAGCTTCTGTTTTAGCTGCCGTTAAAGCAGCAGCTACTTTTTCCTGAGCCGTCTTAACCTGAATATCCGCATCCTCTTTTATCTTGGCGATCAACTCTTTAGCCGCTGTATCTGCTTTAATAGCTCGCGCCTGCAGCTCTGATTTAACCTGATGGATCCTCTCTGATTCCGACTTGGCTTGTTCAGATTGCCGTCTAGCATCCACCAACGCTTTTTCTAAAATGCTGATTCTTTGGGCTGAGCTACCCTGCGACTGTTCAACTTTTGCCTGCGCCTGAACTTGAGCCTTCATAACCAGGTCCTTCGCTTCAGCCAGAGAGCTTTCTAGGCGACTGATCTTTGCCGTTGCATTGGCAATTTCCTGAGCGCTCATTACCTCAGCCTCTGCTTTAGACTTCGCTAAAGAACTCTCTGCGACCAGCACCTGCCTCTTCGCTTCCGCTTGAATCTGTCCTACTTTCTCTTGAACCTGAGACTCTAACTGCGCCTTTAATGAACGTTCCCGAGCTAAAGACTTTTCCAATAAACTTATCTTTTCTGCGGAATCCGTACGTTCACGAATAAGCAAAGACTCTGCCTCTGCTTTCACTTTGATAACCGAAGCCTCCGCATCCGCTTTAGCTTTCGCTAGTAACTCCTTGGCAGAAACATCTGTCTGACTTACCTTCGCCGTCATATCCCCCTGCAGCTGATTAAGTTTCACATCGGAATCTTGTCTAACCTTGGCTAACAAAGTTTCAGCCGCCAAGACCTTCTGCTGCGCATCTACCTTAACTTGTTCGACTTGACTCCTTGCTTCTTGCTGCACCTGTGATACCTTTTGCTGAATTTGCGCATCTGCCTGTGCTTTTAATGAACGCTCCTGAGCTAACAATTTTTCAAGTGAACCTATCTTGGCTGTATGATCATCCCGTTCACGAGATAAAAGTGCTGCTGCCTCCGCCTTCACTTTAACCATCGCTGCATCTGCTTCAGCTTTAGCCCTGGCCACTGCTTCCTTCGCCGATCCATCTGTCTGGCTAAGCTTCGCTGTCAGATCACTCTGCATCTGATTCAACTTTACCGCTGACACTTCTTTCACTCCCGCCAACTGACTCTCTGCTAACAGCACCTTCTTTTGAGCCTCTGCCTTTGCTTGCTCTATCTGACGCTTCGCTTCGGCCTGCGCAAAAGACACTTTCTCCTGCGCCTGTGCTTCTGCTTGTACTTTCAATGCCTTGGCCTCAGCCAAAGCTTTCTGGAATTGATCAATCTTCCCATTAGCATCGGCCTTCACTTTCACCACAACTGCTTCAGCATCCGCTCTAGCCTGAGCTTCCGCTTCCTTCGCGGCACTATCTGTCTGTGTGACCTTTGCCGTCAGATCACGCTGTAACTGATCCGCCTTTGCGGCGGACTCTTTTTGCGCCTTAACAATGGAAGCCTCTGCTTCCGCTTTAGCTTCCGAGATCGCTGCCGCTGCATTCTCCTGCGCCGCCTTGACCTGAGCTTCTGCTTCAGCTTTAGCCCTGGCCACTGCTTCCTTCGCCGATCCATCTGTCTGGC
>DYOU01000002.1:26132-26802 GCA_020720365.1 Candidatus Elulimicrobium sp. | reverse complement strand
CCGTCAGATCACGCTGTAACTGATCCGCCTTTGCGGCGGACTCTTTTTGCGCCTTCGTCAATTGAACCTCTAAAGAGGCTACTTTCTGTTGAGCTTCATTTTTTGCCTGTGCTACCTGCTGCTTAGCTTCCTCTTTAGCTTTCATTGCTACAGCTTCCGCCTGAAACCTCGCTTCATTAATAGCAGCAATAGCTTCCTTCTGTACCATTTTAATTTGAGTATCAGATTCAGCTTTTGACTTGACGGCCCCTTGCTTGGCGGCCTCTTCCACCTGAATAATTCTCGACGTCAATTCTTGCTCTATTTGATTGAATTCGACAGACGCCGCTTGTTTAACCCTGGACAACTCCTGTTCAAAATTAAGTGTTTTGACTTTCCAATTCTTTTGATTTTCTTCATAAAGCTTCTCTACAGAAGCTTTTTCCAACTCCAACTTTTGAATAATTTCTCCATTTTCAGCAATCGCATTATCCCTGGCCGTAATTTTTGAATTCAACCCGTCGATCTTTTCAATTAATTCAATATTCTTTAATTCTTGCTGTTGAAGCTGCTGTTTCATTTTCACTGTCAACTGAACTGCTTCAGCTTTCGCCCTCGCGACTGCCTCCCTAGCTGAACCATCCGTCTGGCCAAGCTTCGCTGTCAGATCACTCTGTAACTGATTCAACTT
>DYOU01000002.1:0-26032 GCA_020720365.1 Candidatus Elulimicrobium sp. | reverse complement strand
GTTTAGCTTCTGCTTGAGCCTTCATTACGAAAGCATCTGCATCAGCTTTAGCTCTTGCGATCGCTGCCGCTGCATTCTCCTGCGCAGCCTTGACCTGAGCCTCTGCTTCAGCTTTCGCCCTCGCGACTGCCTCTTTCATTAAACCATCTGCCTGGAATGCGCGCCCCTGAGCGTCAGCTTTGATCTGTTCAATCTGTTGTTTGGCATCAGCCAATGCTTTTTCCAATTTAGTCACTTTTCCCGTCACACTATTTTGTTCCTGCCAAATTTTCTGCTGGGCTTCGGCCTGAGTCTTATTTATAAGCTCAGCAGCATCTTCCTTTGCTTTCTCTACTAAACTTTCTGCCTCGACCTTCATTTGCTCAATCTGCGCATCTGCCTCTGACTGAGCCTGTAAAACCATATCTTTTGCATCTGCTTCAAACTTGAAAGCTTTTTGATTGGACTCGATCTGTTCTTTAGCTAATGCATTCCTAGCCTCTATTAAACCTCTTTCCAGGTCACTTATTTTCTGTTGAAAAGCTGTCTCCACCGCAAGCCTTGCCTTTTCAATCAATGATCCGGACTCTTTTTCTTTTTCAGCAAGCTTAAGCGTTACCATTTCAAGTTCTGACTTAACCTTTGCTACTTGAGCATCAGCTTCAATCTTCATTCTTTCAACTAACTGAGCCGTTTCTGCCTTCAACTGTTCAATCTGTAAACTGGCATCTGCCTGTGCTTTTACAACTATTCCCTCTGCCTCTGCTTTCGCTCTTGCTGTCGATGCTGCGGCACTCTCCTGCACAGCTTTAACCTGAGCGTCCGCTTCAGCTTTAGCCTTCATAGATAATTCTTTCACTGAAGCGTCCGCCTGTAAAACTCGCGCCTGCGCATCAGTTATGACTTTCTCGATCTGCAGCTTTGCGTCCGCCTGCACCTTAAAAACTTTCTCCTGCGCTTGAGTTTCTGCCTGTGCCATTAACGCTTTAGACTGAACTTGCGCTTTGGCCGACGAGCCTTTCTCTTCGGCAAGAGACTTCTCCAGTAATGCCACTCTTTCAGCCGCATCCGACTGAATCCGCGCCATTGCAGTCGCGGTCTCGGCCCTTGCTTTCGCTGACAAACCTTCTGCCATTGTAACTTTTTGCTGCGCCTCTATTCTTACCCGCTCTATCTGCTGTTTTGCCTCTGCCTGAACCTTCATCGCTAAAGTTTCTTCATCAGCTTTTGCTTTCGCAACCGCCATCGCTAAACGTTCTTCGGCTGACTTAACTCTTACATCAGCCTCTGTCTTAATTTTTAACGTCTTTTCTTTTTCAACCACTTCCAGCTGACTGACTTGAACCTGAGCATTGGCTTTTACTTGATCAACCTTATTCTTCGCTTCTACCAATGCTTTTTCCAAACCAGCTATTTTGCCAGCCGAACCAGCTTGAGCTTCCATGATCTGTTTCTGCGCATCTGCCTGAACCTGTTTCAATTTAATCTCAGCATCTGCTCTGGCTTTAATTGCAATAGCATCAGCATCTGATTTAACTTTATTTACTGCTTCTTTAATCAAAAGATCTACCTGTTTACTCTTCTGCGCAAGTTCTGCCTGTAACTGATCCTGTTTAAAAGCGGCTTCCTCTTTAACTTTCTTCACCAAGGCCTCTGCGGCAGCAACCTTTTGCTGAACATCCGTCAATGTTTGAGCTGCCTGCTGTTTTGCATCTGCCTGAGCCTTTACAACGGCACTCGTTAAATTTGCCTTCAACACCGTAACATCCTTGATCAATGACTCGGACTGTGTCAACAATGCCGTCTTTTCCGCCTCAAGCGTACGCAGCTTCAATGTTAAATCATTCTTTTCATTCAAGAACCCAGCCGTCTGATCCTCTTTGCTCTTTAACTGAGACTGCGTCTGTAAAAGATCTTTTTCTAACTTGGCTTTCTGAGCCACGATCTCATACTCCAATACAGCGACTCTCTCCTTCAACGGATGCTCTGCCTGCTTGATCTTCTCCTGAGTCAACGTCTGTTCTGCCGCTAAACGTAATTGCATATTCTGCATTTTTTGCTCAAAAGATAAAAGATCCTCTTGAAATTGCGCCTGCGACTTTGCCTTGATCTTATCCAACTCATCTGCAACTTTTTTCAACTCCGCTCGCAAAGCCATTTTTTCGCCATTGATCTTGTCCATTTCAGACTGCAGAACTGTCCGCACTTTACTCAATTCATCGATCTTTTCATTCTTTTGTTCGATCGTAAACTTAACAACTTGAAGTTCTTTAGACTGCTCATCCATTTGAGTACGAAAAGGCTGTAACGCCTGTTCTAGTCGCTGAGGATCCGCATTATCTCTTTCCAGAAGGCTTTTCTGCAGAATCGATATCTTGCCTTGCAAAATATCCCGCTCTTTCTGCGCCATGCCCAATTCATCTTTAATACCTGCACGTTCCAGCGTCATGCGCCCGATCAAGTCATCTTTCTCAGCAATCTGAGCACGAATTTTCTTTATCTCATCCTGCAAGAAAAAATTCTCATCCTGCAACACAAGCGGATCCGCCGCGTAAGCAAGATTTGAAAATAACCATTGATTATCCTGAGCCAGCTCCAAAACAGGATACGAAGAAAAAATAAAAACTGTAACAAGTAAAGAAATTAGGGATTTTTTATTCATAAGATTTCATGTGTTTGTTAATAATATCGACCATACGGGCGAGTTTTTTCTTTAGTTCCGCAAGTTTCATCTCAAGATCAGCTGTCTTTTTTTGACTATCAACATCCTTCACCTTTAAACGATTAACTTCCCCCTGAAGTTCTCTGACCTGATTATCCAAAATTTTATTCGACGAGATTAAATCTTCGGACTTTTTCTTCATCTCAAAATAAAGTGCCTCTTTTTCTTTTAAAACGACTTCCAAATTGGCCCTGTCTGTCAAAAGGCGCGTAATATGCTCGGAAAGGTTGATCATATTCGCGGTCAACTTTTCAACCCTCTCATCAGAACCCGAAGCTAATGGCCGCTGATCAAGTTCAACCTTCGGCAGTTCCCTGACAGTATCCATTCTCACCGCTACCACCGGAACCTCAACTTTGACCGCAGATTTTGGCAAAACTCTCTCTCCAGGCAAATTCGCTGCCTGAACATTCTTTTTTGTAACAGGCTTTTGAACGATCGACGGTAAAGCTTCCATCTTGACCACCTCTTTTACCGGCATTACAACTTCTTGTGTAGTAACAGACGCTTTCGGCTCAAAAAACTCAATACTGTTCTGTCTTGTTTTCCACTCCTGAGGCGTCACCACAGAAGGAACGGCAGGTTTTACAGAAACGTCCACCGGCTTATCCCTGGCCGCAGCTTTAATCAGAGCAACCGGCTGCACAACAGCTCCCACACTGATCTTGGCAAAATCATCCTCTGAAATCCTGCTTCCCGGATCTGTAGAAAACGTAAGCTTGGCCATGACAGGATAAGACTCAACGACTTCAAGATAAACTTGCCGCCCTTCAGGAAGAACAATACTGACCTTATCTCCAGCCCTCACATCTCCTTCCGTAAGATCAGTGAATGCGATCTTATATTTATAATTAATATTGATGATCTCGCCTTTTTTTTGTTGAGCAAAAACAGCGACGGGAATTAAAAAAATACTGATAGTCAATACATATGAACGAAGAATTACGAACGACATTATTTTTCCTCTTTATTATATAATTTTATTTAATATGATATATATTAGACTGGAAAGAGGTCAGTGGCAACTTTTTTATAGAAAAAAGTATAAACTTTTTTATAAAAATATAAAGAAATCATCTCTCATGACAGCTGATCAAGCCAGCCGGGCTCTCTATTCTTATGCTTCACCTCAAAAAGCTCTCATTCTCAAATCTTTTTTCAAAACAGGGCCAGGAGAATACGGTGAAGGTGATATTTTCATAGGAGTAAAAGTGCCTGAAACCAGAAAAATAGCCCTTTCATTTCAGGCTCTTTCCATTCCAGAAATACTTAAACTGCTGCATTCACGGATCCATGAAGAACGACTGTTAGCCATTCTTATTCTTATCAGACAATACAAATACGGTAGTCTCCCGGATCAAAAGAGGATCATCTCGCTTTATTTAAACAATACACAATTCATCAATAACTGGGACCTCATTGATCTCTCGGCTCCTCATTTATTAGGCGATAACCTCAAAGACCGCCCTCGGAAGATTCTTTATCAACTGGCAGGATCTATCTCTCTTTGGGAAAGGCGTATCGCCATCGTCAGTACTTTTGCTTTCATTCGTCTGGGAGAATTCAAAGACACTTTACAATTAACAGATCTTCTTATTACCGACGAAGAAGACCTCATTCATAAAGCCTGCGGCTGGATGCTGCGCGAAGTAGGCAAAAGAAATATTGCCACACTGAAATCATTCCTTATCCATCGTCACTCAAGAATGCCGCGTACAATGCTGCGTTATGCTATCGAGAAATTTCCGGAAACTGAAAGAAGCGCTTTCCTAAAAAAGAAAACTTAATCCAGCCTTTTGCAAGGATACGTGCACTTCATGAAATTCAATTTAATTATGTGAATCTTCATCTGTTTCCCCAATGGTATCAAAAACAGCAACATCATATACAATATCAAACCATTCCAGGAACATTTCATACGTTCGATCGATCGGCCAGAGAGCCTGATCCGTATGCCATTCAGACAGTTCATTCACAAAGATCTCATCAAATATCTCCTCAACATGATCTTCAGCTTCATCAATATTTTCAAATTCCGGAATCAAATATACATTTCCTCTTTCATTCAGCGCCCCTATCCAAACCGGATTATCTGGATCAACGCTATTCAACCAGTCTATGACTGGCTCCCTCAGGAACACTACCACCGCCATGCGATTAACATGATCCATACATCAATCCATCCTTTAGCCCGAAAATAAATGCTCCAGTAGAATCTTCACAGCAATCAAAATCAGGATAATTCCACCCAAACGTTCCGCCCACCGCCCCCACACACAACAACAAATGCATCCAATAAAAGCTCCGGCTGTCGCGATCAGAAAAGTTACAAAACCAATGATCAAGGATGTAAGAATAACAGCGCAATCAAGAAAAGCGAATGTCACTCCTACAGCCAAAGCATCGATCGACGTAGCCAATGACAGCATAAAAAGCCTGCGGTTTGTCATCAATTCCACTTTTTTCTCACAATCATCTTTATCAGGAAATGATTCCCTGATCATTTTCAAACCGATCACAAGCAGTACAATAAAAGCAATCCAATGATCAACAGAAAGGATCCAATGTTTTAGTTTAACCACCATAATCCAGCCAATAACAGGCATGATCATTTGCGCCAAACCAAAAGCAGCCCCCAAACGTAAAGCATGGAGAGCCCGCGAAGAACCAACAACCCTGCCACTCACCAAAGCAACCGCAAAAGCATCCATGGCCAACCCGATGGCCGTAAGAACTATCACCAATAGACTCACGCGCTTCTATCCCTTTTCTGTTCGAGAACCTGCCATCCTTTTGCAATTTAAATAAAAGGGATGAGGAAACAGCCCTCATCCCTTGTTGACCACTCACTCCATCAAATCAATCACTCAATCATCATGGCGAGGACCGCGCGGCTTTTCGGCAGGCGGATTAAGCCGGACAATATTCACTGCTTTTGGGCCACGATCATCCTCCTGAACATCGAACTCAACCTCTTCTCCGTCAACAAGATATTTAAACCCATCGGCTTGAATACCACTGTAATGGACATACACATCTTTGCCATTCGACATGGTCACAAAACCATACCCTTTTTTGCGATCGAACCACTTAACTTTGCCTTTTTCCATTATGTCTCTCTTTTTCAATTATTCTGATTGAAGAAAGATTCTTCCGTTATTACTGCGCTGCCGGGACTACCTCTGCCGATGGAACAGCTAACTCAGCTTCTCCTGGCATTGCTTCCATCCCTTTTTCTTCTTTCACAAGAGTCGTCACAACGCGCTTACCCTCTTTTTCAATATAATCAATCACAATATCATCACCCGCCTGAAGATCCGTCACTGCATTGATATTACCAAAATCTGTTTCAGCTGTAACAGCATACCCGGTCTCAACATCCGCATCTTTCGCAAAATCATACTCTTTCACTGTAATTACACCATCCACAACAGAAACAACTTTACCAAAAGAAAACTTGTCTTCTTCCGTAGCCGCCGCCCCTTGCGCCTGAACCAAAGTTGAATTAACAAGCGCTGCAAAACAAAAAACCATTAAAAACATCATCGCACTCTTTTTCATTTCTCTTCCTTTCCTTATCGGTTGATCCTATTTCCGAATGAGGTTGCCTGATCATAATAGCCCACCGCTATTATTTTATTAAAATCTAGCAAAGAATACATTAAAAGAACATGAAAGTAAAATTAAAAATTCTTAACCTGGGTAACCAGCATTGCCTTTTATCGGCAATTCAACACTCATTTTTGTCCCGCTACCAGGGATACTCTCAACCTGAATATCACCGCCATGGCCCCGAGCAATCGTTAAGGCAATGCTTAACCCAAGCCCGCAACCGCCATCACCACCATTCAAACTATGGCTTTTATGAAAGAAACGGTCAAAAATCTTTGCCTGATCCAAAGGATCGATCCCCGCACCATTATCCTTAAGCGATATAATAACCTTGTTCCCTTTAACAACAGTTTTTAACTTAATTTCACCATGCTCGAATGAAAACTTAACGGCATTATCGGCAAGATTCATCAATAAACGACGTAAATGATGCCTATCACCATTCAGCATTACCGCCTGAGAAGGAAATTCCATTTCAACCCTGATCTGTTTCTTACGGCCCAGTAATTGCATCTGTTCAAAGACTTCATTCTCAAGGATGAACAGGTCAAAAACGTCTTTCTTAAATGACCCGGGATGATATTCCAAACGGGCTAACAACAAAAGAGCCTCAACTGTATGCAGCATCCGATCGATCTCTTCCAAGCTGACCCGAATCACCCTTTGATACTCATCGATAGAACGTTCCTTGCGCAATGCCAGTTCAGACTCCCCTTTCATGATCGTCAATGGCGTTCGCAACTCATGAGCCACCTGTCCACTGAATTCTTCAATATGATCAAAAGATTTCTCCAATCGGCCGATCATATCATTGAATGCTGCCACCAACTGCCTCATTTCTTCATCACCATAGCGAGTTTCAAGGCGACGGCTAAGGTCCTTATGACTGATACTTTGAGCAGCCTTCGTCACATGTAAAACAGGCTTCATCAGCTGATGGACTAAAATGATCCCAAGGATCAACATCACAATAAAAATGAACGGAACACTAATAATAATTGAATACAACCGGTTCTTCAGCAATTGAATAACAGGCTTCTGAGAAGACGCGACCTGAAGAATATACCCCGCTTCTCCCTGAAAAATACACGGCATTGATACAAGCCTCAAAGCACTCTTTTTATAATAAATATCAGAGAAATAGTGCTCACCCCCTGGCTCAAGGCCTGCCGTTTCTGCCAAAAAGATCTGCTTCAGATCATTCGACAGCCGACGGCTCCTCCCCAATACTTCACCTTCCGGCGCAATAAGCTGCATCAGATCATCTTGCATATTCAGCTTGCCCAGCTGCTGGGCCCAATACAGATCAATCTTGGCCACGACTTCAAGTCTGGCGTCAACATCTTCAGGAAAACTGATGCGATTAAATACATAATCAACAACACGCGGAGAATCTCCCGCGGCTTTTAGATAAAGGCCCAGCACATGCGCCGCCGCATTCGCTTTTGTTTTTAACTCATTATCCAATTCTTCATAGAGCGAAGTGGAAAGCCCCCAATACAGGAAAAGGCTATACAAAACAAGAACAACCCCAAGAATAAAGGAATAAATAATACTCAGTTTGAATTTGAATGAATTCAGTATCACGGATGGTGTTCCGACAGGATATAACCCGTTCCACGAATCGTATGAATAAGCGCCACGGAGAAATTCTTGTCTACCTTATCTCGCAGATGCTTGACATGGACATCGATCACATTTGTAAAACTATCGAACGACTCATTCCATACATGCTCAGAGATCATTGTCCGCGTTACGACCTGATCCTTATGCAGCATTAGAAACTCCAATAAAGCATATTCCTTACTGCTTAAAACAATATCCACACCCCCCCTGTGTACCCTGTGCGCCAGCTGATCCAGTTGAAGGTCTAAAACCCGAAGCAGATGAGACGATTGCTGTTCACCCCGTCGTAAAAGAGATCGAACCCTTGCCAGAAATTCTTCAAAAGCAAACGGCTTTGTCAAATAATCATCTGCCCCGGAATCCAGTCCGGACACCTTATCTTCGAGCGCGTCGCGAGCCGTCAGCATTAATATCGGCACTTTCAGTCCACGCTTACGCAGTTCCCGGCAAATAAAGATCCCGTCTTTCCCGGGAAGCATGATATCCAGAACGATCAGATTATAGGCATTACTCTCTGCCTGGAATAACCCTTGCTCTCCGTCTGCTTCAATATCCACTGCATAATGTTCTTCCTTCAGGCCTCGCTGAATAAAACTGGCGATCTTTCTCTCATCTTCAATAACAAGTATCCTCATATATCCGTCATATTCCGGGGAACGCCACCACAAGCAGCTTTAAGCTCCACCCATTCCTCTTCTGTATAATCCGGCCTGTCTGCAACGGCAAGATCAAGCATCTTGGACTTTAAATTCCCCCTTCTGACATAGTACGGCTGATCTCGACCGATCAAACACCTGACGGCCTGCACATCACTTTTCGAAACAATGCTTTTTAACGCCGTTGTACGAAACTCATATTCTACCCCCGAGGCCTTGATTGCCTCAATCGACATCTTGACCGCATAACTGTCTACTAAGACACCCGCTGCTTTATTATAACTTTCTATTGAAGACTTGATATCCATTGCCCAATAATCAACTAATTTGGCATCGATCAACGCCCTCACAACCTCCGGGTGAGATCCGTTCGTATCCAACTTTAGCAAATACCCTAAAGACTTGATCCGGGAAATGAATTCGGGAAGATCCGGATGAATGGTCGGTTCTCCTCCTGTGATCACAACTCCCTGCAGCTGGCCCCTGCGTTTCTCCAGAAAAGAAAAGACCTCTTCCTCGTCAAAAGACGTATGGAAGAGATCTGGCAATACGAGTTCAGGATTATGACAGAATGGGCAGCGGAAATTACACCCCTGAGTAAAAATCACCCCCGCCACTCTGCCAGGATAATCAATTAATGTGAACTTGAGCAAGCCCCCGATGAGCATACAGTATATGTCTTTCTTTGAAGAAACTCCGCTTTCTTACCATTATTCCACTGACTCACCGGACGTAAATATCCCACAATACGCGAATATACTTCTGTCTCACTGGAACAGGTCGGACAACTCTGATGCTCTCCGGCAATATAACCGCAGGCCGGACAAACACTGAATGTCGGCGATATCGTAAAATACGGCAGCTGATATTTCTCACACACGGTTCTGACAAAATTCTTAACCGCATCAGTATTCTCAATTCGCTCACCTACAAACACATGGATAACCGTACCACCGGTATAGCGCGCCTGAAGGCTATCCTGATGATCAAAAAGCTCAAAGATATCATCCGTATGATGCACCGGTAAATGCGTAGAATTAGAATAGAACGGATCCCCACCCGCCGCTTCCTGAGGGCAGTCTCGCTTTAATTCCGGATACATTTCCTTATCCATCCGCGCCAGGCGATACGACACGCCTTCGGCCGGAGTCGCTTCAAGATTATAATTACTGCCCGTCTCTTCCTGGAACTGGATCAAGACCTTACGCATGAAGTCCAAGGTATCTTCCGCGAATTTCTTGCCCTTAGGGGTTGAAATATTCTCCCCGATAAAATTCAAACAACACTCGTTCATCCCCACAAGTCCGATCGTAGAAAAATGATTCTTCCAATACTGGCCAAAGCGTGCACGCATATCACGCAGATAAAACTTCATGTACGGATAAAGATTCTCATCCGTCAGCGTTTCAAGGATCTTGCGCTTGATCTCCAGACTTTCCTTCGCCAGAACCATCTGATGTTCCAACGCCGCAAAAAAGATCTCTTCATTCTTGCAGGCATACCCCAAACGCGGCATATTGATCGTCACCACGCCAATCGATCCCGTTAAAGGGGCCGCCCCAAACAACCCGCCGCCACGGGCATTCAACTGACGATTGTCGATACGCAGACGGCAACACATACTGCGCGCGTCATCCGGGCTCATATCCGAATTAATATAATTCGTAAAATAAGGGATCCCATATTTCCCCGCCATATCCCATAAAGGCTTTAATTCAGGATTATCCCAATCAAAATCCTTGGTTATATTATAAGTCGGAATCGGAAAAGTAAAAACACGGCCCTTGGCGTCTCCTTCCAGCATCACTTCAAGGAAAGCCTTGTTGAACATATCCATTTCCTTCTGGAAGTCGCTGTACGTCTCATTCTGAACCTGTCCACCGATAATCACACCCTTTTCTTTATAATACGTAGGTACACGGACGTCCATCGTCACATTGGTAAAAGGCGTCTGAAAACCGACACGAGTCGGAACGTTGATATTAAACAAGAATTCCTGTAATGCCTGACGAACATCTTTATACGTCAATTTATCGTAATGAATGAACGGAGCCAATAATGTATCGAAGTTTGAAAAAGCCTGCGCCCCGGCCGCTTCCCCCTGCAATGTATAAAAGAAATTAACCACCTGACCAAGAGCCGAACGGAAGTGCCTTGCAGGACGAGATTCGGCTTTACCTGACGCTCCCTGAAAACCCTGCAACAAAAGGTCGTACAGGTCCCAACCAACGCAATACACACTGATACTGCCCAGATCATGAATATGCTGATCGCCGTTGGCATGCGCATCGCGGATCTCGCTGGGATAAACCTTGTTCAACCAATACGCCTGGGATATCTCCGAGGAAATATAATGATTCAACCCTTGCAATGAATACGCCATATTGGAATTCTCTTTAACCTTCCAGTCGCGGCGAGCCAGATACTTGTCCACCAGATCCACATTGAACATCGACGTGATCTCACGAGAACGTGACCGCTGGTCACGATAGATCACATACGCTTTAGCTGTATGTTTATAGGGCGATGTCAACAGGACTTCTTCCACAATATCCTGCAAACCTTCAACCGTAGGCAGGCGTTTGCTATATACCTGTAATGCCAGATTCAACACACGGATCGTCAATTTCTGAGCGACTTCTTCTCCAAACTCCCCCGTCGCCTGTCCTGCTTTGAACAATGCTTTAGTAACCTTGGCCGCATCAAAATCAACTTCTGCTCCATTACGCTTGACGATCTTGGTAAAAATTTCGGTTGTGTACACTGTTGCCCCTCCAGGTTTTTATAATAAATATAATAATATCAAACCCCGTGCCTTTTTTTGGTCGCTTCAGCATTAAAAGGCTTATACTCTCTTTTTTCTTCCTCATAAACAGAACGAACGCATGCTACTCCTGTTCCAAAATTTGCCATAAATACTTTTTTGATCTCCGCCATCTCGATCTCACTCAACGGCTTCACCGAACTCGGACGAAGAGGCGTATTCAACTGGACTTCATCCGCCCCGATCTCTTGCGCTATACAAGCCAACCGATCCGCTTGAGCTTTATTAGTCTCTACAAACATCAACTGCAAAGCAAGCTTTCCTTTATAAATACGACGAAACTCCTTAATACCTGCTATCACTTGACTAAAAACGACCCCTTGCTCCGGAGCATTTACGCATTGAAAGAAATTTTCATCTGCCGCATCAAGCTTCATCAACACCAGATCTGCCAAAGAAAGATCGGCTTGCACATTCTTGCGCATAATAAGGGCCGCATTGGTGATCACCGCAACTCTTGCAGGCCTTGTCATCCTGACGGCTTTAATCAAATCACCCAAATTAGCCGCCAGAGTCGGCTCTCCATTCCCGGAGAAAGTAAAATAATCAAACTGACACTCTTCGGGTAAATCTTTGATCTCTGCCATCAACTCTGATGGCGAAACAAAAATCCGACGCTCTACTCCATATTCAGAGGCAACCCCAAGCTGACAATAAGAACAGGCAAAATTGCAATATTTGGTATTAACAGCTAAAGGATCTATTCCAAGAGACATCCCTATCCGCCAGGAATATACAGGACCATAAAGATGCTTGAATGTGGCAGGTGTCATTAAAGTACTCATTACAAACAATAAAATGTTATAAAACTGAAGAAAATCAACCTGGATGCGTAACTATATATGGACACTAAAATTCAATTGATACACTATATATAGTATCAAAAAATAATTTCTTGTCAAGACCATTCACAAAGAAATCGCAGATATTCGGTAAAAGAATGAAAAGCATTTTCTTAAATCCCAGTCAAACCCCCTGATCCAAAAATACTCTTAAGACTATGCCCTGCGTCATCGGCAACATCACGTCCGATCGACCTGACAAGATCAACCAGTGTATCATAGGTATCGCTCGGTGCCTGCGCTAATCCCGGTTTACCAGGGTAAAGCTGATACATTTCCCTATATTGCGTCGGAGTAACATTAGGCATCAACACGTTGGCTCCGGCATTAAGAGCCCTCTGACGACACTGAGGATCGATCGCCCCCATCGCTGTTGTAGCCGGAATATGAACATCCTTCATCACAATACGTATCGTTGCTAATGTGCGCAGCGTCAAGTCAAGTGACGCCTCGCCAAGCCCTGATAATGGTGTTTGCGCATTAGCAATGAAAGGGCCAAACCCGATCATATCCAGGTCCAGCTCCTGCATTAAAAGAATATCATCCGCGATCATTTCGATCGTCTGACCCGGCAAACCCACCATAATACCGCTGCCGACCTGAAAACCGGCTTGCCGCAGCCAGTCCAGGCACTGCATCCGCTGCTGTTGCGAGGAATCTGGCTTAAATCGTTGAAATAATGCCGAAGAAGACGTTTCAAACCTGAGCAAGTAGCGATCTGCTCCAGAGCGCCTTAAAGCGACATACTCATCCAGGGTCTTCTCTCCAATGGACAACGTAACAGCTGTTCCCAGCTCCCGTTTAATCCGCCTCAATAACGCACACATCTCGTCTGCAGGATACTGGCAATTTTCTCCGGATTGAAGCACCAAACTTTTAAAACCCAACCCCGCTGCATACGCTGCTGCTGAAAAAATCTCTTGCGTTCCCATTCTATACCGCGCCACAGCCCTATTGCTCCTGCGCAAGCCGCAATAAAGACAATCACGCCCACAGACATTAGAAAATTCGATCAGGCCGCGTAAATGAACCTTATCTCCAACACTCTCCCGGCGAACCTGGTCTGCGCGGGTATAAAGAGCCTCTGGATCATCCGTCGTTAACAAAGCCATTACCCCGGCTTTATCCATCATTCGAACAATCTCCGTATTTGTTCACGATCAATAAACTTCCCTTCACCTGGATAAAACATCAGCGACCACTCGTCATCCAGCCTGACTCTTTGAGGAAGAATAAACGGCATATCCTGAGGCATCTTCCCTGCTACATATGAACAGCGAACGCCTTTAATCCTGATCAAATGCACCACACCACCCGTATCCCGTTCAAGTGTCGGAACAATTTCATTAAATTGTTGAAGCCGACTCTTCAGCATTGGTTTTTCCTTAAACTCATGATCAAACCCGGAAACAGATATAATTATTTACTGCCAACCTGTCCAGACAAACTACAGGTACAGATCCCGTTCACCCTTCTTGATACGATTATGATAATCCATGAAGATCTCCAGCGCCTTTGGATTCTTTGCCTTGACTTGTTCTATTTCCTTTTCGATCAGAGGTAAACCAACCCGACGGGTCTCTTCACTTCCAAAGTCATCCAGCCACTCCTGAAAAGTTAAAATCGCATTCAACTTGCAAAATTTCCCCTCCGCTCCACTGCGCAAAAGATCCATAATGCATTTCCCGGTCCTTCCACAACGATACCCCGCCGTACAAAAAGATGTGATAACCCCCTTCTGCGCAAAATCACGGATCAGCTCATCCAGCGAACGCGTATCCCCCAGAATGAACTGCTGCTTGTCTTTTTCCTGAGCTGTAACCGCATCGGAATACCCTCCGATCGCTATACGCGAGGAGGCGTCCATCTGCGTAACGCCCATAAGCAAAGCCTCATCTCGGATTGACGCCTTCTCTCGCGCCGTGATGATCATTCCGGTATAAGGGACCGCAAGACGAATAATGATCATGATCTTCTTGAAATCCTCATCACTCACCAGGTGCGGCCAATCGGGGCCTATGACTGAATTCAGTGATGGAACAAGCCGGGGAAAAGAAATCGTATGCGCCCCAATACCCAATGTCTGCTCCAGTTCCTGCGTATGGTAGATCAAGGACATCAGCTCAAAACGCCAATCATACAAACCAAAAAGAACCCCGATACCTACATCATCGATCCCAGCCTCCAGCGCACGATGCATACAATACAAGCGCCACTGATAATCTCCTTTGATCGTATTAGCCGGATGCATCCGGGCATACGTTTCTTTATGATAAGTCTCCTGAAAAACCTGATATGTTCCGATCCCTGCCTCATTAATCCGTTTAAGGTCTTCGATCGAGAACGCCGGAGCATTCACATTAACGCGACGGATTGAACCATGGCCATTGCGCGTCTTGACCCTTACGGAATAAATGGATTTAAGGCTTTCAATAATATAATCCACATCATTCCTGGGGTGTTCCCCATACACCACGATCAAACGTTTATGACCTATTTTCCCAGCCAGGACCTCAACTTCCCGTTTAATCTGTTCCTGATCCAGCACCCTGCGCTTGGCGTCCTCATTATCATTATTAAACCCGCAGTAAGCACAACGATTCACACAGTAATTCCCAAGATAGAATGGAGCGAATGTAACGATACGATTATCATAGATCTTGAGTTTGATCGCCAGAGCCGCCGCTCGCATTTCCTCCAGCATTTTCTTGTCTTTCACATTAATGAGGACCGCCACTTCCTCAGGAGAAAGGTCCTGGATCGCCATGGACTTGTTCAAAATATCTCGCACCTGCTGAACTTCCGGCTCTTGAGGAGCCGCAGCTAACTGCGCATGGATCAACGCATCATTAATAAAGTCCTGGCCGTTCTTCATATACTTTTCCACTTGATCACGTTTGATACGCTGACCAACCCACGACGTCTCTACCGGCTTATCGATCAACATAATATCTCCTGGTTAAATGCACCCCTGATTAAAGGCTTCCAGCGCAGCCGGAAAAGGCTCCAGCACCCGCTTTAATACTCCCTGAACAAATGATATCGCCACCCCATAATTCGTTACAGGAACGCCGCGCGTCCTCGCCTGATGAATACGAAACAGCATTTCTCCCCGCGTCAACATGCACGATCCGCAATGCACGATCAATTGATACTTCTCAAGATCTTTCGGATAATCCCTGCCCGCATAATGTTCAACGTTAAGGTCGCTCCCTGCATACTGTTTCAGCCAACGGGGGATCTTTACCCGGCCTATATCATCCTCAGCCGCATGATGAGAACAACTCTCCGCTATCAAAATTCTATCACCTGCCTTTAAATGCTCGATCTGTGCTGCCCCGCGAGCCAACTCCACAAGATCCCCTTTAAAGCGTGCGAATAAAATAGAAAAAGTCGTACACTTAACCCCCAATGGGGTGTCCGCAACTGTCTTCATAACAACCTGAGAATCACAAACCACAAGAGCTGGCGGTTCTTTTAAGTTTTTCAGGAAAGCCGCATATTCCCTTTCCTTAACCACCAGAACGCCTGCATCATTATCCAGCGCATCTCGAATAGCTTGTACCTGCGGTAAGATAAGCCGACCCTTGGGCGCCTGAAGATCAATGGGAACAACCATCACCACTAACCCTCCAGGGGGAACAAGATCCCCGACTAAAGCCGGAGAGCGTAAAATATCTTCAGGACAAAGCCGTACGAGCGTTTCTTTTAAAGCATTAAGATACCGCTCTCGCTCCTCACTACAAAAGCTTGAAACAACAACAACATAATGATGCTCCGTCTCAAGCTTCAATAAAAAATCTGCTTCCGGAGGATAAAGATCCTTTTTATTCACAACAACCGCATAGGGCTTCTTTTTTCCCTGCAGAACACGAACGATCTTCTCTTCCGCTTCTCCCCAGGTATTCGGCTCAACCAGGACAATCGCCACATCGCTGCGGTCCAAAGCCCTCATTGTCCGCTCCACGCGGAGTTCCCCCAATAATGAAACATCATCCAGTCCCGCCGTATCTAAAAAAACAACCGGACCTAACGGAAGCAGTTCCATCGGCTTCTCGACTACATCCGTCGTCGTACCGGGAACAGGCGAAGTGATCGCCACATCCTGACCGGTCAACATATTAAGAAAGCTGGACTTTCCAACATTCGTCCGTCCAAAGATCCCGATATGAAGGCGTAAGGACTTAGGTGTTGTCTGCATTGGCCCCTCCCCTTGCGGCACCATCTCTAAACAGCCACCGCAAAACAAAATAAGACCCAATCACAATCATAACCCACAAAAAAAGAGAGCGTGTCAGAAAATACCTTAAATAACCGCCACCGGGATCATCTCTGTCGCAATGAAAAAAAACGCAATTAACATTCTTGAATTCAGGAGTCAATACAAAACTCAAAACCAGAAGGCTGATCCCGTAGAATAAAGCCCAACCTAACGCCGCACGAGAAAAACCAAGCTGCCGTACCCCCCAGTAAGAGACAGGGATCATAAATGTATGAATAACCGCCGATCCCCAGAAAATAAGCGGGCCGCAAGGCTCAAGCATTGCTGTCCGCCCCATCCCCATCCCGAACATCTCTAAAACAAAATCAATAACCCACATCGACTGAGCTGGAAGAGCCATGACCAGACAAACCGTCATGATCAAAGCATTTTTTCGAAAAAGAGCATACGCCAAAAGAGACGTCGTCACAGTACAAAACCATAATAACTCCGTCCAATCACCCCAATTGGCAAAAATATCAAAAGCCACGATCACAACAGCAACCCATCCCAGCACGATAAATGGATCTGACACACCTTTAACCCTGCTTGACATTCAACCTCCTGTAACCTGGCGCCATCAATTTTTCAGGAGAGAATACATCCATCACCATATCTTTTCCCAACTTAACCTCTAAAAAAGACCTCAGATCTCCACCGCCAGCAGCATCAAACTCTTTCAGTAATTCTTCCGAACGGCCATAGCCAATATGAGGAACAAGCGCTGTAACGATCATCCGACTATGGTCAAAAAAATACCGACAGCGCTGTTCATCTGCCTGGACTCCGTCAATATGGACAGCGAGCATCTTATCTGCCGCTGTCAACAGCTCCAGAGACTCCAGCAAAGCCGACGACAAAAGCGGAAGAAATTCATTGATCTGCAAGACACCCCGTGACGCCGCCTCGCTCACCAGCTGATCATTCGCCATCACTTTGAGTCCTGACTGGATAACCGCTTCCGCTATGACCGGATTCACTTTCCCTGGCATGATCGACGAACCAGCCTGGCAGACCGGTAGTTTGACCTCCCCCAGGTAATTCAATACCCGCAAATCTCCTGACAACTTGATCAAATTCACCGCATGGGCTTTCAAAATACCGGCAACTTCAACAAAAGCATCTGCATTAGCTGTCTCTCCCATCGCATTCTCTCCCCGGGAAAGACCAAAACCAGACACCTCACGTAACCGTTCGATCACAAGAAAAATATAATCCCGCGGACTCCCCATCCCGGTACCTATCGCAGTCCCCCCCATATTCACCACCCTCAAACGTTCTTCACATTTAAAGGTCCGCCAACGGTCGCGCGCTACAGCCTCCGCCCACGCCGAAAACTCCCCGCCTAAAGTCATTGGAACAGCTTCCTGCCATTCTGTCCGCCCGACTTTAACAATATGCGCAAATTCTTTCTCTTTACGTTGCAAAGCTCCCTGCAATTGAGCCGCCGCGTCAGCCAGGCTGCGGATACCCGCAATCGCCGCACACTTTAAAGCCGTCGGATACACGTCATTGGTTGACTGATGCAGATTGACATGATCCAATGGATGAACCTGCCGATATTCTCCTCGACACCCTCCCAAAAGCTCAGACGCCCGGTTAGCGATCACTTCATTCAAATTCATATTAGTCGACGTTCCGGCGCCGCCCTGCAGGGCGCTCAACGGAAAATGATCATCCCACTGCCCCTCACAAATTTCCTCACAAGCTGTTATGATCGCCACCGCTTTTTCATCAGACAAGTCCTGTAATTCACGATTCGCCATCGCCGCCGCTTTCTTCACCATGGCCATAGCATGAACAAGAGACAACGGGACTTTACCTGATATAAAAGGGAAATTTCCCACAGCGCGCTGAGTATGGATCCCCCAATATTTATCTGAAGGTATCCGCAACTCTCCCAAAGAATCTTTTTCCGTCCTATGTTCCATATATTACACCTTGGCTAAAGCTGATTTCACCATAACTCCTTCGATCGCTCCCAGCCTGCCCGTAAGGCTTCCTAACCTGTCTGTCGACATCTCAACTGTTAAGGTGATCACATTCCACTGACGCGCCCGATACGGCAAGCCTACCCGCGCCAGAATATCATCTCCAAAATCAGATAACACCTGATTTACCTGCGAGGCTGAATTTTTTCTGTTTTCAATAATGATCCCGACAAAACCTAAACGTTTATCCATATCCCCCACCCCTATAAAAGTTATTCCCCGTCTCGCCATTGGCAAAACGGGGAATACACTAACGCCCTGTTTCACCCCTGGTTGCAGGCGTATAGCCCTAACTTCAGGATTGTTGATTTTCTTCTTGTTAATTATACTATTATTTTATATATACTGGCCTTGAAACATAATGTGTATGTAAAAGTTGATGAGCTTTATGCGATAAAGGCTTTTCCAGAAAATCCTTATAAAGCTGTTGAACATGCACATTTTCATGAGAACAGCGGATCTTAAGCCCTGCGTCCTCATCGTAAAGACCTTTAGCCCGCTGTTTACGGATCTCATCTGTCACCATATAAGGCTGACCGCCTCCGCCTACACAACCACCCGGGCAAGCCATCACTTCAATAAAATGATACGGCAAAGGCTCGTTATTCTTGATCGCCGCCTTTACCTTTTCCATCACAGCTTTCACATTAGCTAAGCCATGAGCGACCGCAACTTTAACCTGGGTCCCTTTTACATCAACCGTCGTCTCCTTGACACCCTCAAGGCCTCGAACAGCCTGAAAATTGACATCCGCCAGGTTCTCTCCCGTCACATTAAAATAAGCGGTACGTAATGCCGCTTCCATAACACCGCCAGTCGCCCCAAAGATCGTTCCGGCACCCGCATAGTCCCCAAGAATGAGGTCGGCATCTTCATCCGGAAGGTTCTTGAAATCCACTCCCGACTGTTTGATCATACGGATCAATTCACGCGTCGTCAAAGATATATCAACATCCTGAAAACCTGAAGAGGACATATCTTCCGTCCGCGAGATCTCATATTTCTTGGCCGTACACGGCATGATCGATACAACCTTGATCGTGGACGGATCAATATTCTTCTTTTGAGCATAATACGTTTTTGTTAAAGCCCCCACCATTTCATGCGGGCTTTTAGCTGTAGAAAAATGGGCGATCATATCTCCATAATACTTTTCAAGATAATCCACCCAGGCCGGACAACAACTGGTGATCAGCGGTAACGGGCCCTTCTGATGAGCAAAACGTTCAACAAACTCTCCCGCCTCTTCCAGGATCGTCAGGTCCGCGCCAAAATTCGTATCAAAGATCGCCTTGAATCCAAGTCGGCGCAGCAGCGTATAAAGCTTCTTGGTCAAATTTGTCCCCACCGGATAACCGAACCCCTCCCCGATCGCCACACGAACCGCAGGAGCGATCTGCACCACACAATACTTATTCGCATCATGCAAAATATCCCAGACTTTTTGCGTTTCATCATTCTCCAGGATCGCTCCCGTCGGGCAATGAGCCGAACATTGGCCGCAACGCACACAGGGGGAATCCGCCAGTTGAATGTCACCGGCAGGCGCAATGCGTGTCTTGAACCCTCTATCAATAAATGATAAGGCCCACACATCCTGAGTATTCTGACACACATCCACACAACGACCGCATTTAATACATTTCTTCGGCTCCAGAATAATTGTTTCTGTTGATCGATCCACCGGGATCTCGGGTAGAATGCGCTCAAACCGATCCTCACAAATACCGAACTCAGCCGCCAGAGTCTGCAGTTCACAGTTATTATTCCTGCCACAGATCAAACAATCCGTCGGATGGTTCGACAAGATCAACTCAAGCACTGTGCGTCGGATCTGTATAATCTCAGCATCACTTGTTGTAATGTCCATATTCATTTCAATCGGAGTGCAGCAGGCCCGCAAGAGCTTCCGATTATTCTTGACCTTAACAATACAAATACCACAGCCCGCCGAAGCCGTAAGGTCTGCATGCTTACACAGCGTTGGAATATTGACCTGCACTTTCTTTGCGGCATCCAGGATACTTGTTCCCGCCGGCACTTCTACCGGAAACCCATTTATGACCGCTTTTATCATTGGTACCGTAGACATGACATTCCCCCTTGTTAAACCACTCGATCTAGCCTCATTCACGAACAACCGCACCAAATTTACACACATCAAAACACTGTCCGCAACTAATACACTTGGCTTTGTCTATCGTATATTTATCCGCACGGCTGCCCGAGATCGCGCTGACCGGGCAAATACGGGCACACATACCGCAGCCCGTACACTTCTCTTTCAGAATACTGTAAGACACCAGGCTGGCACATTTCCCAGACGGACACTTCTTGTCAAAAATATGAGCTTTATACTCATCCGCAAAATATTTCATCGTTGAAACAACCGGATTCGGTGCTGTCTGCCCTAACCCGCATAAAGACGCCTTCTGCATGGCGACCGAGATCTCGTTCAACTGCTTAAGGTCATCCGCTTCTCCTTTACCTTCAGAAATCCGTGTCAGGATCGCCAGCATCTGCGTTCCGCCAATACGGCAGGGCGCGCATTTCCCACAGGATTCATCCACGCAAAACCCAAGATAAAATTTGGAAATATCGATCATACAATCATTCTCATCAAGAACGATCATCCCGCCAGAGCCCATAATGGACCCCAATTTCTGCAAGCTTTCATAACCAACAGGCGTATCAAAAAATTGTTCCGGAATAACTCCGCCTGAAGGACCTCCGGTCTGAATAGCCTTGATCCCCCGGTTATTCAGGACACCACCGCCAATATCAAAAACGATCTCACGCAACGTGATCCCCATCGGCACTTCCACCAGGCCGGAATTCCGCACTTTACCCGTCAAGGCGAATACCTTGGTACCTGTTGACCCTTCAATCCCGATCTTTCCAAAACTTTCTCCGCCATGAAGCAAAATATACGGAATATTGGCCAACGTTTCCACATTATTAATAACTGTTGGACGACCCCAAAGGCCTTTCACTGAAGGGAATGGCGGACGGGGGCGAGGATAACCGCGTAACCCTTCAATCGAAGCGATCAGTGCCGTCTCTTCACCACAAACAAATGCCCCGGCTCCCAGGCGGATCTCAATATCAAAATTAAATGAAGAACCTAGAATATTCTTTCCAAGCAAGCCTTTGGAATAACACAGGTCAATCGCCTTCTGGATACGCTCAACGGCCAATGGATATTCCGCCCGAATGTAAAAGATACCGTTAGATGCCCCTGTCGCAAAACCACCGATCATCAATCCTTCAATAACAGAATGAGGGTCTCCTTCAAGGACTGAACGGTCCATATAAGCACCTGGATCGCCCTCATCTCCATTACAAATAATATATTTAATATCTCCGGTAACACCACGGGTTATATTCCATTTCATCCAGGTAGGAAATCCAGCACCACCGCGGCCGCGTAACCCTGACTTCTTCATTTCCTCAATCACCTTCTCCTGGCCCATTTCCAGCGCCTTAACCAGCCCCTGATAACCATTGCACAGGAGATAATCATCAAAACTTTCCGCATCAATACGCCCGCAATTACGCAAAACAATACGCATCTGCTTATCCTTCTTGTCGAAGGCCAAAGCATCCACCTTAATACCGTTCATAACCGTCTTTTCAATGATCTCAGCAATATGGCCCAAACCAAGCCCGGTATAAACAAATCCTTCCGGAAATATTTTAGCCACCAAGCCCTTCTGATACACCCCAATATCAGCCACCGTAACAACCTGGGTCACATCTCCCATTCCGCGATCGCGCAATTGAGTTGTTAACGCCACCATAAAATCCTTCAGTTCTTTTCGAAGATTCCCGTTCGTATCCTGGATCAAGATCCGTTTCATAAGTTATTCCCTTTTGTTAATGATCCCGCAATTTCAAATTTCATAGATATGATTTTCAACGAGCTTCTTCTGACAAACATGTTCCTCAATGATCTTATGCGCGACATCTTTGGTCACTTTTCCATAGAATACATGCGGCACACCATCAACATTCACTTCAACCAATGGCTCTGCCGAACAAAGCCCTACACATCCACATTTTTTAATTTCAACGACTAACCCTCTGGCGGAAACCTCTGCCACCAACTCTTTATAAACAACATCAGCACCCGCCGCGACACCACAGGTGCTATATCCCACACGGATCCAATTCGTTGTAACCTTCTTCCCTGCTTCTTCTTTCAGCCTGTCAAGATCCTGAATAGTGATACCCATAAGCACTCCTTTAAAATTCAATTATTTGTCAATATCCTTATTCGCATACTCAGCAATAATATTGACCACATCACTGCGCTTCACCGCACTGTATACCTTATGGTCCACTGTAATAACAGGAGCCAGGCCGCAACACCCCAGGCAACGCACGATCTGTAAATGGAATTTGCCGTCTTTGGTCGTTTTGCCTTCTTCCACGTTCAAAATATGCCGGATCTCCGCGATCAGGTCAGGAGCACCTTTTAAATAACAAGCTGTTCCGAGACAAACAGAAATATTCACCTTACCCGGAGCCTGAAGCCTGAAATAATTATAAAACGTCATCACTTCATAAATCCGGGCCAACGGCGCATTCAATTGACGCGACACTTCAAGCGCAGCCTCCCTCGGAACATAACCATACCTGTCCTGAACATCGTGCAGGACCATAATAAGATTACCTTCCTTGTCTTTCCAGCGCTCAACAACCTTTTTGACATCTTCCGTTAACGTTTCAACGACCATAAAATATCCTCTCTGAACTTTTCAACAAGAACCTAAAATGCCCTGAACACGAATAATGATTTTTTTCTCGATATAAGTTCCGATTATAAGAATGGCTCTCTGCCTTTGCAAGATAAATATCCGAACATTTTTCGTCCTCTTTATAATCGAGAAACTTTCTCGATATGCTACAATATATTTATGTTTTACCCACTTCTTACTATTTTTTTCTGCTTTATGCTTGCCACAGGAATGCTCAACGGGATCACTCGCCCCTCAGAAACGCACATCCCTGATACGATTAAAGCCCAAGGTTACGGCGGCGATATAAAGATCGCTGTTACAACAGACGCCACCGGAAAGATCCAATCCATGAAAGCGCTCTCCCATAATGAAACAACCTCACTCGTTGGAGACCTGAATATTTTCTTTCAGCAATTCATTGGGAAAACCGCCCAGGACCCTCTGATCCTCGGCAAAGATATTGATGGTATTACTGGAGCGACTGTCACCAGCTCTGGGATCACCCATGCGGTTCAAGACCTCCTGGCCAAAAAGCCCCCTTCTCCAGCTCCTTTACCCCATCATGACGCTCTGCTTATAACAACCTCGGCTTTATCCCTACTGGCGGCAACGGCCTTCATCCTGAAGAACTCTTTTCTACGCTGGACTTGTATGTTGGGAGGATCCCTTCTCCTGGGATTTCACTTCAAATCAATGTTATCGATCTCTCATGTGATCAACTTAAGCCTGCCAACCAGTTCTCCGCCTAGCCTAAATACTTTATGGCTCATTCCCCTGGCCGCCGGCTTCCTTCCGGCGATCCTGATCGGACGGCTTTATTGCGGCAGCCTTTGTCCCTTTGCATGGGTACAAGAAATATTATTTAAAATCTTTCCCCGGCGTTTTCGCCCGTCAACCTTAAGTCCGGCCACTCAAAAACGGACCAAATGGATCAAATACATCCTGGCTGTTATCCTGACGGCTACATGCGTCGCTCTTAAAAACTCTGCCCCAAGCTCGATTGAACCATTTATTACCCTGTTCACCGGCAACGGCTCTATCGTGGCCTGGAGCTTACTTTGTCTCATGCTTTTTATGTCCCTCTTTTATTTCCGATTCTGGTGCCTTACCTTATGCCCAGTCGGAGCCTTGACCGGACTAGCCTCAAGATTCAGCCTATTCAAGATAACACCTTCAAGTCAATCCTCTGCCTGCGACAAATGCATACGGACATGCCCAACGAACGCCATCTCCCAATCGCCATCAGGAATCATCTCTGTTGATCATGCTGAATGCATCCTGTGCGGCAACTGTTTAAAAGGCTGCCCAAACTCCTGCTTTAAGGTAAAATGCCGTTATGTTAAAAATTAATGATTTCTTCTTTATATCAATGATCTCGCTATCACTAATATTGTTAACCGCTATCTCAATTAATCATATTCCCTCAAGCCCTAGATCCAGACAAGAGGCTAATACCGGCCTTGCAGAATTAACGACCCATTCTACTTATCAAGGGCTCACACTGCACCCGGCGAAACACTGGAAACCTTTATGAAAAAAGTTGAATGCCTGCTGTGTCCGCATCACTGTCAGCTGGCTGAAGGCCAACGGGGAAATTGCAAGGTCCGCACAAACGTTGACGGAAAACTTTTCTCTCTAGTTTATGGAAACCCTTGCACCGTTCATGTCGACCCCATCGAAAAAAAACCCTTCTTTCATATAGTCCCAGGATCTCCCGCATTCTCTCTGGCAACCGCCGGATGCAATCTGCACTGCCTTTATTGTCAAAATTGGGAAATATCCCAAAGTGAGCCAGAAAAAACACACAACACTCCGCTCTCCCCCCAAGAGGTCGTGGCACATGCCCTGGCTGCAGGCTGCCGATCTATTGCCTATACCTATGCAGAGCCGATCGTTTTTTATGAATATACTTATGACACCTGCCGTTTAGCCAAAGACAGCGGCTTGCTCAATGCCCTTGTCACAGCTGGCTACATTGAGCAAAAGCCCCTCAAAGAACTCTGCTCCGTTGTTCAGGCAGCAACGGTTACACTGAAAGGTATAACAGACGACTTCTATCGACGGATGTGCGGCGGAACTCTCAAACCCGTCCAGGATTGTATTGTGACAATGAAGAAAATGGGCCTTTGGGTTGAGATCATCCATCTCATTGTCCCGACATGGAATGACAGCGATTCCGATATCAGAACATTGACTCGCTGGGTTAAAAATAATTGCGGTGTTGAAACTCCTGTTCATTTCTCACGCTTCTGGCCCATGCATAAACTCCAAAATCTTCCACCTACACCAGAACAAACACTAACACGCGCCTGGGAGATCGCCAAAGCCGAAGGCATGCATTTTGTTTACGTCGGAAATATGCCCAGCCATCCGGGCAACAATACCTATTGCCCCTCCTGCCAGGACCTGGCTATCGAAAGGCATGGTTATGAAATAATCCGAAATCAAGCCCCCAAAGGCATCTGTAAAAAATGCAACCATCAATTACCTGGAATCTGGCAATGATCCAACCTAAGAAAATCACCCGAAAAAGTTTTCTGAAATTATGCGCCATCAGCCTTGCCGGCGCCTTCTTATCCAAATGTACTGGATGGTTCACTGCTCCCAACATAAAAACCCCGGGCATGAAAGAGGCCCGTTTCTACCGTTCCTCCGATCAACTACCCGGATAAAAATGGTTCTTTTGTATTAAGGACGAAGGTTTCCATGTAACTCTTTGTGACGAAACATGAAAGATTGTTTTGTTCTTTCACACGAACTTTTTGGCCGTCTGCTAC
>DYOU01000061.1:1903-6568 GCA_020720365.1 Candidatus Elulimicrobium sp. | reverse complement strand
GAGAAAAAGCACGCGGTCTATCTTAACTAAACGTCCACTGGATGGGGGAAGGTCATACTTATAACTTGATATAAGTTCAGCAGAGTATTCTCGTGACAGTTTTTGTTTACATCGAAGGGATAAAAACCCAGAAAAATAGTTGATAAAGCGCGGGGGGGGGGTAGAATTATTATGTTTTATAAAATTGCTAACTACGATGATGTGGTTAGCGTGCTTAGGTGTGTGACGGTAAAGAAGGGTGACCTTGCTGGAATTGCGGCTGGAGCGCATGATCTAAAAGGCATGTGCGCGAATTTTCGCATGGAGGATATAAGGATTCTCGCGCTTGAATTGGAACTTGCGGTCAAAAACGGTGCGGCTAAAGAAAATATGCGGGGGACAGTAACCAGGATTGAAGAAGCTTTTTTGGTCTGCGCGCAGTCGTTGTGATAAAAAAAGGGGTTCTTAAAGGCAAGCTAATGACGATATTAACAGGGTGAATCCTAAAGTATCAGGATATCGCGAACCAAACTCGTTCATGATGTTGTCCCAAAGGGGGGCAACGATGAGCGAGAAAAGACAGGAAAAAGCTGTTGATTTAGCGGGGAGAAAAGGATGAAAAGGATGAACTTAAGAAAACGGGGGAATCGCGTAGTTATTGGTTTCTTAGGGATGGTTTTTCTGGCGCTTTTTGTAGCATGTAGTCCGGCTTTTGCGGAAGGGATGGATACCGTCGAGGGTGCGCTTAAGGGAGGGAAGGTTTCCGGGGCGATCGGGAATTATTTTGAGTATGTTGACAAGAATGTGGCTAATAATTACGGCTGGAGCACGACGTATGTTGACTTGAAGTACAAAACGGCCGAGTGGAATCGTTTTTCTGCCGGTGTTGGTTTCTTTGCTCATGGCGATAGTTATAACCATTCCAAAAGCTCATCTGTTGATCCGTTTAATGTTGATGTCGAGAAAGAAGTTACGCTTCCAGAGCTTTATCTGTCTCGCGGGATGCTGGAGAAATCCAGTGCGACCGTCGGCCGTTTTGATCACCGCAAGATAAGTCATATTGATGATACCCAGAGCGAAGGCGCGTATTTTTCTTTTAATGAAGTCAAGGATCTTGGTGTCAATGTTGGCGTGATGCGTCGTTTTGCTGACATTGATTACGATGACGGTGAAGATTTTGGACGCAATACCGATGCCCAGGATCTTGATAATGCGGCTGTTTTTGGCAGAAAATCCGAACCGTATTTGCTTTTCGCTGATGGCAAATATAAGTTAATGGATACGGTAACATTTAATCCTTATGTCATGGGCCAGCAGGGGTATGCGAATGTTTACGGCATGGATACTGATCTTAAGTTGAAAGCCGGCGACATAACTTATGGCAGCAATTTCTACTATTATTATGTTGATTCCAAACAGACAACGACAACAAATGCCAGCGCTTATGCGATTGCGCCGTATGTCAAGATTGGTCCAGTCGATGCGTTGGTAGGTTTTGCAAAGTTTGATGATGGTACGTCGTTTAATAGGCCCACCTGGCTGGCGGATTATTTTTTACCGCTGGATCAGACCGCGGGATACACTCCTAATACCCTTACGGGTTCAGAAGTTTATTATGGAAAACTCAAGTATACGATTGGCAAATTCTGGACGCATGTGGCTATGGGCTTGTATAGCCAGGATATGAATGCTACGACGGGTGATGGCATCAAGGAGTATGAATTCCAGGTTGGTTATAATTTGACCAAGAGCTTAAGCTTGAATGTGCGTCTTTTTGATGTGAATTATGATCATGTGAGTAACAAGGATTATCAAAAGATTGAAAGCCACGTCTGTTTCAAGTTTTGAGTATGCTGGCCCTGGTTATCCAGATCAATCTTTTCTGGTGAGCGGAACGCAGATTTCTTGAGGAACAGCGCGATGAAGTTTCTTGATAAGGGCGAGAAACGGAATCCTGCCCGTCACGCCAACGGCGGGACTGGGTGCAGGATAAATATATTTTTTGAAACAATCAGTGATGAGGAGAGGCTATGTTAGACAACATTAAGGTGGGAGTGAAATTGATCGGTGGCTTTTTACTTGTGGCGGTGATTGTGCTGATTATCGGCGTTGTCGGGCATTACGGGATGTCTGTCGTATCGGACAATTTCAAGTATGTCGGCATCGAGAGAGTCACAGATCTTAAGTTGCTGGGGATCTTGAACATGCAGCGCGTGGTGATCCAGGTTCAGACCCTTGATATTTATCAGTATGAATTTAAGAACAATGCTCAAAATGATTTTCGCAAGATACTTGATGCCCGTCAGGCAAGCTGGAAGCTGATTGATAACGCATGGGCGCGGTTGATGGAGATCCCTCGGAACAATCAAAAAGGCAGAGACATCATCCAAAAGTTGAAGAATGAACATGAGGCATGGAGGTCAGTTTATGTGAAACTTGATGCCATTGTTCTGCAATTAGCTTCCGCCTCTGACGAAGAAAAGAAAGTTGTTTTTGATCGGTATCGCACGCAAGTCAATGAAATAATCCCTTTGTCGGACGCTATGGGAAAGACCTTTGATGCATTAACAGAGAATAATACAACAACGACGGAGAAAGTAGTTAAAAAAGAGCTTGCGGCTGCGGATCGTTTGAAATGGATCCTTGTGGCCATTATTGTTTTCGGGTTTCTTTTAGCCGGTGGTTTTGGTTTCTATTTGAGCGGCTCTATTACTGCGCCAATGGCAAAGACGCTGGATATCATGCGGGCGATGGCAGGCGGAGACTTGAGCGGACGTATTAGCATAAAGCGGGGGGATGAGCTGGGGAAGTTGGGGGTATCAATGGATGAGTTGGCAGATAGCTTGTCTTCGATGGTTAGTCAGATCAAGGGTTCTGCTGAGCAAATGGCGTCAGCAACAGGAGAAGTTTCTTCCGGGTCCCAGCAGATCGCGGATGGAGCTCAACAGCAATCAGCGTCGTTTGAAGAGCTTTCTTCATCAGTGCAATCGAATGCGGAGAATGTTAAGGGCGCCAATGAGATCGCGCAGAGCATGTCGGGCGATGCTCAAAAGGTTGGACAGGCCATGGAGAGTAATGTTGAGGCTATGGCCGGGATAGAAAAGGGTTCCAAGCAGATGGCCGAGGCGGTGGGGTTGATCACTGATATCGCTGATCAGACTAACCTTCTTGCGCTTAATGCTGCGATCGAAGCGGCTCGTGCGGGTGAGCATGGTAAGGGCTTTGCAGTTGTTGCGGATGAGGTTCGTCAGTTGGCTGAGCGTTCTGCGACTTCTGCCAAGGAGATACAGAATCTTATTAAAGAAAATTTGCATCAGGTGGAGAAGGGCGTGACGATTTCCAAAGATGCCGGGCAGATGGTGCGCGGTATTACGGAGAGCGTCAAGAAGATCGCGGGTCAGCTTCAGAATGTTGCCAATGCTACACAGGAACAGGCGGCCGCGATGGAGCAGAATACATCAATTACGGAATCGAACGCGTCGGCATCCGAACAGCTCGCGGCATCAGCCGAGGAAATGTCTTCTCAGGCAGAGGCCCTGCGCAACATGGTCGCACAGTTCAAGACGCTTGATTCGGGCGCTGTCTCTGCTCCGGTTGTGGCGAGTGTCAAGAAGCCGGTTTCGACAGGCGTAAAGCATGTTGTCAAGCCGGTCAAGAAAGAGAACGGGGATGAGCCTTTACGCATTGTGTAACTTGATGATGCGTTAACTATAATCTCCCGGGGATGTTTTTTGGAGAATGTTATCACACAGAATACAGAGTCTTCAACAGAGAATTCAGTGGTCGATCCGCATAAATTGGATCATTTGATGAGCTTGTCAAGTGAGCTTATGATTATTCGTTCGCGGTATGCCCGGACAGAAAAGTTATTACGGCATGATCTTTCGCGCCAAAAAGAGGTGGTGCAAGGCGCAGTTATTGAGGCTGATCCAGGAGACATGCAGGATCCAATGGAGTCAATCGTGTGGTCAAAAAGCACCCACATAGATGTTCTTTGGGATAAAATTCTAGGCCTTTGGGCATGTGGACATTGGGGACAAAAATAAATGTCCATTGGACATGGGTGGACACGGTTAAGGTGTTGCTGAATAACAGGTTATAAAATGTATGTCCAGGAGAAATGGACAGATTTGGACATCTATGTGGACATTTGTCCCGATTTTGTCCTTCTAAAATGTATCTCTGAATAGCGGATTTTCGCTCATGGTTGTGATAGTATAAGGAAGCTTCGGGGAGAGATAGTTTACACAGTGTTATCTGGCCCCCCAGCCATATAATTCTCTTGAACTCCAGATCGAGAGATAGAAGAAGCCCTGATCACAGCAATGTTGTCAGGGTTTCTTCATCTGTGCACGTTGCAAAAGGTTACGACATAATTTTTGTCCTACCGGGTTTCTTTCTCACCCAAATTTTCTATCTGCTTGTCTCCCGCAGAAAAATTAGCCAAAACATCTCCGGTGTTTATCTCTTTATCTCCATTTTCGGGAGAATCGGCTTATTTTTGGTAAAGCAGGAATACTGGTTATAAGCGCGGAATTTTTGGTTGCGTAAATGAGCTTTACAGGATTTCTTCCTGAATGGCCGGGGAGAGGAGAAGAAGGCCAAGATTGTGATCGATCTGCGAGAGGCTCAAGCCCAGCCAGTCGGCAGCCTGCCGGGTGTTTTTGATCCGGCCTTCCTTCATAA
>DYOU01000061.1:0-1803 GCA_020720365.1 Candidatus Elulimicrobium sp. | reverse complement strand
CGCCTCTGACAGGAAGGCGTCGGTTGCCGTTGTTCTTGTCTTTATGTGAACGGGAAGGATTTCCCGGAGTTTTTCAATAACAGCTTCTTCTATGATGTGAGCCGGAATGGAACGGTTAGGGCAACTGGAATAACTGCGCTTTTGAGCGCTGGAACAAACGTAATAACGATATTTCTTCGCACCCGCTCCTTTCATGGAGTAAGTGTGAAATAACGTCGCTCCGCAGTGTTTGCATTTTAGAATCTGGCTCAAGAGACCGAAACACTCCATGTTCTTGAACTGCTTTCGTTCAACACGGTTGGCGGCCAGAACATTCTGGGCTTCCTTGAACGTTTCTTCGTTGATGATGGCGGGTTGTTGTCCGTCGTAGATTTGCCCGTCAAACTTGACCTTGCCGATGTAGAGAACGTTGTTAATGATGTGCTGGACCTGAGAGACACCGTACTTTTTCCCGCCGAAGATGGCTCCTGAGTTTTTGGTCCATTGCCGGGTCCGTAATCCCTCATCGTTTAATATCTGCACGACACGCAGAATGGATCTCGTTTCAATACAGAGCTTGTAAGTCCTGCGCACGACTTCGGTCTCAACGGGCGCGATGACGAGTTTTTTGTTTTCTTTGCCATATCCAAACGGCGGCCTGCCGCCTATCCATTGTCCGCGTTTTCTGGCCGCACCCATCTTGTCTTTCGTGCGTTCGCTGATGATCTCCCGCTCAAACTGCGCGAAGGATAACAGAATGTTGAGCGTGAGCCGACCCATCGACGTGTTGGTGCGGTAGGCGATCTTGCGCCATAGGTAAACCCGGTTCTTGGAGTTTGAGCTGGTATCCCCGCATACCTCTTGGTATTTGGCTGTTCATTTTGATGATGATCCGGTTCCGGGCGACTCGTTTCCTTATCATATTTTTGAAGTGAAGGGCAGGTAACTTATGGTGGTCGACAATGCTCTCGATAATCTGACAGTGATTTTCATAAGGAATGTTCGGGGGCGTGAGCATAAGTTTGAACTGACTATGCGCTGTCATATGCATATGGATATTGTAGACAGGGTCTATGAGAGAGATGCTTGAGGATGGGCGTGGTCGTCTCGATAGATTATCTCATTGATTGCATGATTGAAAAGGACGCTGAGACTGACAACGCGCTGGAACAAGATGAAATTTTCGAGGGAGGAAATTCTTGTGCAGCATCAGAAATGAGTTTTTTAATGGCACGTTATATCAGAAACCGGATGAATCATTTGATGAGAAAAGAAGCCACGGCATTCTCCAGACAGCAAACCATGATTGAACGAGAGCTTCGCTTGAGACGATGTTGGGCGCAGTAAGGAAAATCTTTAGAGAAAAACACATTTATGAAAGACAAATTGCTCCCCATAGCGGCTGTCCTTTTGTTTCTGGCGGTCATTTTTTCCGTAGGCACCATGCTTCAAGAGGAACCGGTTAAAGCATCTCGAATCCACCAAACCGTCAAAGAGATGACCATGATCGCGGATGCAGCGATGGAATACCGCAGCGCCACGGAGGGGTGGCCGGTCAACATCGATGATCTTGTGCCGAAATATTTAAGGACAGCCGCTCTTTCCAATCCTCTGGGCTACCGATATTTGCTGAAAAATGAAGACGGGAATTTGGTCATTACGACGCTTTTGCCGACGGGAGTGGCAAGGCAGAGAGATTTGGAGCCGGGATTTGAGTTGATTGATGAAGGAACAATGGATGAGATCAGGCTTGCAATAAAGAGAAACGGACTTTAATCGTTCCATGAGGGGCAATTTTGATGCTGCATAGTATATACTTAATAT
>DYOU01000169.1 GCA_020720365.1 Candidatus Elulimicrobium sp. | reverse complement strand
GAACATGCCACGCATGATTTTCAATAACCAGTGCACCGCCATCACCATGCCAATTAAGATGCTTTCTATAAAAACTATCTTCCTTATTGAAAAAACAGGTTTGAATAACATGAGCATGTCTGGTTGATTCAATCATGATTGCGTCAACTAATGCCCTATTTGAAACAAAATTCTCTTGGGCATCAACAATTAACAAACCTGTCTTCATGACAAAAAACTCTAAAATCCGGGCTCCCGTTCTTGGCGTAAACGATCAGCACTCCTGATTACATCACACATTTCATTGGCATACTCAAGGTCGCCGCCATAAAGGTTGTTATTAGTCATGGATTCAATGGTAAGGCTATTATAGGACAGAAGAAACCCTGTCATGCCCTTGAGATCAACATTACTATGAAAACGCATTGAGCCGTCACGAAGATTAACCGTGACTTCGGTATCCATCTCTTTCTGTAACCCTTTGGATGTATCTAGATAATACAAGGTCGCATCAATGGTTTTCGGTTCAACATTCTTGTCAATAATACTTTTAACAACATCATAAACGGGTTCTTCACTCAATCTTCCGCCTAAATGTGATAGAGCTTCAATCAATTGTCCGTCAGTCGCATCGGGTACAAAAACATTCTTGCGCAAATCATTGATATCAAGGAATGCTGCAAATATAGGCATCCCTACACCTCGATGCGCAAGCTCCTTGTTGGCTTGATACCCTGCAAAAGCCATGGCTTGCAGATCGCTTATGTTCATTGCTTCAAAATTCATGATGACTCCTGATTGTTTTGTGATGCCCAAGATAGTGCGCCAAGTTTATCACGGACTCGCATGTATCTGGTAAAGTAGATTGGGTCATCCGCAACATCCCGCCCGGCGCGTATCCTACACACCTCCATGGCTTCGGGCTGTACTCGACCTCGTGCCAAGCCGCACACACCCATGCGCGCTCCATCGAACCATGAATTGAATTCAAGCTCTTGTCTTCACCGTGTTGAGGAACGGAGCGGACATCCATGAGATGTCCATTCCACTCCTTCTCAACATCGATTCAGCCTGCGTCATGTGCCGCGACCGTCCTGCGGCGCACGCGCCGCAAATGACTTAACGACATCCGTCTATCGCGGGCTCTTCGGCATCGCGTCCGCTATCCCTGCCTCATCAGATGTAAGTCTTTGGTCTTTTGAAATTCACTCATCCACTTGAATTGGCGTGGCATGAGTGACAAAAGCCTTGACGTTCACAGGCTTAAATGTTATATTAT
>DYOU01000016.1:8486-34172 GCA_020720365.1 Candidatus Elulimicrobium sp. | reverse complement strand
GCAGTAAAGAGCAGGCGCATGATTATCGTTATTTCCCTGAACCAGATCTGGTTCCGTTTACGTTAACACAGGCAGCTATTGATGAAGTGGCGCAAGGTTTGACGGAGTTGCCGTATGCAAAACGCCGTCGGCTGATCGATCAGTATGGCGTTACGGAATACGATGCTTTGATCCTGGTACAGGACAGGCTTTTGGCAGATTTCTTTGAGGCTGCCGTTACCATGGATGTGGGAGTGAAACAACTGTGCAACTGGATGAATGGCCCTCTATTGAAAGAACTGAATGATCGCGGCGGCAGGGTAGATGAATTAAAATTGACGCCGGCAGCCTTGGTCACGATTATTCGGAAGGTGGATGGAGGGGCGTTGAGTAATCTGGCGGGTAAGGATATATTGGCAGATATTGTCTCTAGCGGGAAATCTGTTGAAGCGCTTATTCAGGAGAAGGGTTTGGCGCAGGTGTTTGATGATGCCACCCTGTTGGCTGTGGTGGATGAAGTGATGCGAGACAATCCTCAGATCATGGAACAGATTCGCGCCGGTAAAGCGAATGCTTCCGGGTTTCTGGTGGGGCAGGCGATGAAGAAGCTTCAGGGGAAAGCTAACCCCAAGAAATTGAATGAATTAATCCAAAGGAGAATGTCGGATGGTTAGGAAAACTTTTATTCTTATTTTTTTGGCAGGCATCCTGAGTTTTGCGACGTTTGCCAGCTCTCAATCCGTTAAAACCCTGGTAGCGTCAAAAGAAGTTGAGGGGAAAGCGGGTGTGCAGACAACGGCCAATCGAGAGGATCCGGAAGCTCAGAAAGAAGAGGCTGAGCCGCAAGATCTCTATTCGCAAGTTGAATTGTTCAGTTATGTCTTAACAACAGTTAAATCTGAGTATGTAGAGGAAAAGAAACCCAAGGATTTGATTTATGGGGCTTTAACCGGAATGGTAGGAAGCCTGGATCCTCATAGTCAATTTATGTCTCCGGATGAATATAAAGAGCTGAAAACTGAAACACAAGGTAAGTTTGGCGGGCTCGGTATTGAGATCACGACCAGGGATGGCCTTTTGACCGTTGTGACACCGATCGAAGATACGCCTGCCTGGCGAGCTGGGCTTAAGGCGGGTGATCGTATTGTGAAGATCGAAGATAAGATCACCCGGGATTTGACCCTGAATGAAGCGGTTAAGAAATTAAGAGGAGAGCCAGGCACTAAAGTTCATATTACGATCTTGCGTGAGTCGGAGTATAAGATCCATGAGTTTGATATTGTTCGTGAAGTGATTCATGTCAAAGATGTTAAAGAGCCGACACTGCTTGAAGATAACATCGCGTATCTTCGTCTGGTAGAATTTCGGGAAGATTCGTATGAACAGGTGTTGGCGGCGATCAAGAAATTGAAAGAAGAAGGCGCTACAAGCCTTATTTTTGATGTGCGCAATAATCCGGGCGGTTTATTGAATGTGGCGATCAAGATCAGTGAAATGTTCCTGCCTGAGGGGAAGGTTATTGTGTCGACCAGAGGCCGGCATTCTTCACAAAATACAGAAAGTATTTCCCATAACAGCAAGAATGAATTTGCTGATTGGCCGATTGTTCTTTTGATCAACGAGGGCAGTGCTTCGGGCAGTGAGATTTTGGCAGGGGCATTGAAAGACAATAAAAGAGCGGTGACCTTAGGCGCAAAATCTTTCGGGAAAGGGTCTGTTCAATCGGTTATCCCTTTACCTGATGGTTCAGGTTTAAGGTTGACGACCAGTAAATATTTTACGCCTTCTGGTATTTGTATTCATGATGTAGGGATCATGCCGGATATTGTTGTTGAAAGGATCTATCCCAAAGGCAAGTCAGATGATGACGATGACAGTAAGGAATTGAAGTCTGTTAAGGAAGAGAAAAAGATGTCGAAAGAAGTTTTTGATAAGCTGGAAGAAGAGAACATTCAGGATCCTAACGAAAAAGAGAAGCGCCGGAAGGAATTGGAATTCAAGAAACGCATGACAGAAGATAATCAGATCCAGAGTGCGATCAGCGTTATTAAAGGGATCAGGATCTATAAAAAGTTGGTTTCGGAGTAAATGTATCATGGCGGCAGGGAAGAAGAAAAGTAACGGGAGCGGTATTTCTCTGATTGCAATCATTGTCTGGGTTGTATTGGCCTTGGTGTGTATTCAAGGATATCTTTTTTTAAAGAATAGATCCGGAGACGAGATGCGTAAGCCTCAGGTAGAGAAACCGGTCGTTAAGTTGAAGCCGGTGAGGCAGAAACCCTTGCCTCCTGTTAAAGCTGAGCCGTCCGTCCGCAAGAAAGGGGATCCTGTTGGCCGTATTGCTATTGTCCTTGATGATTGGGGGTATAATAATTCTCATTGTAAGTATCTCTCCGCTATTCCAGGCCCTGTTGGTGTTGCGATTCTTCCTGGGTTGCCGTATTCCAGGGATATTATTCAGTGCGCCCATGAATATAACAAACAGCCCATGTTGCATTTGCCTTTGGAACCGCATAGCCTGAAAGAAATTTACAAGGATGGGTATGTATTAAAGTCGGATATGAATTCTGCTGTTTTAAAGAAGACTTTAACGAAGATTTTAAGTGAAATGAGCGGAGTCATTGGGGTCAATAATCATACAGGGTCCAAAGGCAGCGAGAGTGAACTTTTGATGACAGTGCTCCTTTCGGAAGTGAAAAAACGCAATCTGTTTTATCTGGACAGCGTCACTTCGGAGAAGACGGTGAGTGCTCGGGTGGCCGCAAAATTGAAAATGCGCATTGCGAAAAGGGATGTTTTTTTAGATAACCGCAATGACAGGGATATGATTGAACGTCAATTCGCAGAACTGGCTAAACGTGCGAGAACGAACGGGTATGCCTTGGCGATAGGGCATGACCGGGCTTTAACGCTGCAGATTCTTATTGAACAAATGAAGAAATTGACCAGTGAGGGTTATGAGTTTATTTCTGTACCGGAATATATAAAGAGAAATGAATATCCTAGGCATTGAAACATCGTGTGATGAAACATCGGCGAGTGTTGTTCGTAATGGCCGGGTTGTTTTGTCCAATGTAGTTGCAACCAGTCTGAAAGACCATCAGAAGTTTGGTGGGATTATTCCCGAGATCGCGTCTCGACGCCAGTTTGAATATATTAATATTGTGACAGCTAGGGCCATGGAAACAGCCGGGGTGGCTTTAAAAGATCTGGACGCAATTGCCGTTACTGAATCTCCAGGCTTGATCGGTTCATTGGTTGTAGGCCGCACATTTGCCCTTTCGCTTAGCTATGCCTTGAACAAACCGTTGATCAAGGTTAATCATATTGAAGCGCATGTTTATGCGGGATATTTAGTGGATAAAACAGAATCAGCCCGTGATCTTTTGTTGGAATTCCCTCTGCCTGTGGTGGGGCTTGTTGTTTCAGGGGGTCATTCCAGTCTTTTTCATATCCGGTCGTTTCATTCTTTTCGGGTTTTTGGCCAAACTCGTGATGATGCCGCTGGCGAAGCGTATGATAAAGTGGCTCGTATTCTGAACTTGGGGTATCCCGGCGGACCGGTGATTGATCAGCTGGCGCAGTCCGTTCAGGATAACGATGTCTCTTTTCCTTGTGCGCCTATGGCCGGGACGAATGATTTTAGTTTTAGCGGGGTTAAAACAGCGGTCTTATATTATACTCAGCGCCATGCGAAGTCAGGCTTCTCTGTGAATAAAGTGGCCAATGCGTTTCAGGAGAGCGTGGTCAGTGTTCTTGTGCGTAAAAGTGTTGATGCCTGCCTGAAAAAGAAAGCGCATGCGTTATTGGTTGGTGGAGGAGTTGCCGCGAATAGTACGTTGCGTTCCCGTCTTACGGAGCATGCCGCTGCGCATGGCGTGAAGGTAAGGTTCCCCTCGATGGCTTTTTGTATGGATAATGCTGCTATGGTCGCGGGGTTGGCGTATCATAAAAAAACTTCTTCTTGTTGAGTTTTTGATATAAAATAAAATTCTCTTTGAGGCAGTTCTGGGATATATTAATTATCGAGTTGTCTGAATTTCTTGTTTATACGAATTGTGAGTGAGGTATGTTTATGGCTTTTGGTGATAAGAAATCTCCCAGGGTTGAATCCCTATCCAAGACTGTAGAGATCAATGTTGAAATGCACGGGACATTATCTTTTAAAGAGTTGGTGGATCTGAAGATCAATGGTTTGTTTACGGGCAGTCTGGACGTTTGTGGATCTTTAACGGTAGGAGGCAGAGCTGATGTAGAGGCGGATATTAAAGGGGACAGTGTTATTATTGCGGGTAAAGTGAAGGGAAATGTGAATGCCTCCAAGATGCTGACGCTTTTACCCACAGCTGTTCTGACAGGTAATATCAGCGCTCCGAAATTGAATATTGTTGAAGGCGCGTTGTTCCATGGGAGTTGTCAGATGACTCCTTCGGAGACGGTTGATTGGATGAACATTAAGGAATTGGCGGTGTATTTGGAGCTTGATGAGGGGACTATTATTGAGCTTGTTCGTTCAGGGAAGATCCCGGTTGTCCGTGAGGGGGATGTTTTGAAGTTTGAACGTTCCCAGATTGATGCCTGGGCGGCAGCGGGGATGGTGAGATGAGCCAAAGCCCCTATGTGACTGTACGTGAGGCATCACAGATCATGGGAGTTTCTGAAGGGAAAGTTATGTCCCTTGTTGAGGAAAAGAAGCTGGTCGCGTATCGGATTGCGGATCAGTACCTTCGGTTCAAGCGTAGTGATATTATGGCCTTGAGGGATTCCGGGAACGTTGTTTCCGAGACGGTGAAGTTCCCTTATACGCCGCAAGAAAGAATGCGCGATCTTCTTGTTTATAATGATTTTTATATTGTTGCTTTCCTTGTGATCCTTGTGTTGGTAGGGATCGTTTTCTTTTGGCCTTAAACTTTGGACATGGTTTAGAGACATCTCTTTTAATAATATTCATGTGATATAATTGCGTATATGGATGAACAATTCTACGATAAGATTGAGCAGGTATGTGATTCAGACAGCCGTTATAAACCAGGGGCATATGAGTTTGTGATGGAGGCCCTTCGGTTTACCCAGAGGCGGTTCAAAAAGGGGCATCATGTAACTGGAGGGGAACTATTGACCGGGATCAAGGAATTAACGATCCGGAAGTTTGGTCCTTTAGCTTTAAATGTGTTGCATCACTGGGGGATCAAGACAACAGAAGATTTCGGGGCTATTGTGTTTATCATGGTGGAGCATCAATTACTCCTTAAGCGTGATGAGGATACTTTTGAGAGTTTTCGGAATGGGTATGATTTCGAAGATGTTTTTCATAAGGGTTACAGGCGTCAATTGGAGCGGGAAATCAGCAAGATTCGTTAATTTTTATAGGAGGGGTGTATGGGTATATTATGGGTTGTAGTAGGTGTTGTAGGACTTGTTATTCTCATGATCGTTGGGATGTACAATTCCTTGGTTCAAATGCGTGTGTCTTTTCAGAATGCCTGGTCGCAGATCGATGTACAATTAAAACGTCGGCATGATCTTATTCCGAATCTTGTGGAGACGGCAAAAGGTTATATGACCCATGAGCGTGGCACGCTGGAGAGTGTTACCAAAGCTCGTCAGATGGCCGTTGATGCTAGTTCTATTAAAGATAAATTAGCGGCAGAGAATGCATTGACCTCAACACTGCGTAGTTTAATGGCTGTCGCTGAGAATTATCCGAATCTGAAAGCGGATCAGACCATGCTTCGCCTGCAGGAAGAATTAACGACGACCGAGAACAAGATCAGCTTCTCCAGGCAGTTTTATAATGATGAAGTCGGCCGCTACAACACGGCTATTCAGACGTTTCCCAGCAATCTGGTGGCCGCTCAGTTTGCGTTCAAGGCAGCTGAATTCTTTCAATTAGACGATATTGCTCAAAGGAATGTGCCGCAGGTTAAATTTTGACATGGCCAGTTCTTGGGGCTTAATAGTTAATTTGAGATCGGGTTAGTCGGTATGCCTTACTCATTTATTGAGATCGAGCAAAGTAAGTCCCGTTCTATTTACTGGTCACTCGCTTTTCTTGGGGCACTTTATATCGTTGGGGCAATCTTCATCGTGGGGGTTGTAAAATACTTCTTTTTTTATTCCTCTTCGGATAGTTTTCTGTACGGACGGCCTGTCGTATTTCAGCTGTTGGATGCCTCTACATTATTATGGACGATCGGCGGAGCTGTTCTCATGAGCGCGGCTCATTGGGCTACGTCTACGTATGCGTTGATCGATCGGACCCTCCAATATATGTCTGGTCGGATCGCAGATCCGGCGGATGATGTGGAACGGGTTTTTTGTAATGTGGTCGAGGAAGCGGCAGTCGCAACTGGGGGGAAATACCGGATAGAGCCGTATATTATCCCTATAGCCGCTTTGAATGCTTTCGCTTTGCAGGATTTTCAGGGGCGCTCGGTGATCGGGGTTACAGAGGGGCTGCTCAAACGATTGAATCGAGAGCAACTGGAGTCGGTGGTTGCGCATGAAGCTGGTCATATTGCCTCGGGAGATTGTTTAGAGACGACTGTCACCAGTGTAGTTTTCAAGTCGTTCGATACCATTTGTGATATATCTCGCCGGATGCTGTTTTACGGGAATATATCCGGATCACAGCGGTCCTCGTCACGAAAGAGCGGCAGTGGCGGCCAGTTTGCGATCCTCTTATTGATCGTTTTTCTTATTTCTCTCTTATTGAAATTGATCGGTAATTTGGGAGCGTTATTCGTTTCTCGTCAGAGAGAATATCGTGCCGATGCGTTAGCGGTCCGTTTGACCCGTAATCCTTTGGCTTTGGCGGAAGCACTGCATATTATTGATCAGCGCTGGAAAGGCAGCGGGATGCCAGGGGAGGCAATGGATGCGATCTTTATCCTTAATCCTCGTCAGAATGCTGTTGACGATCATGAAGATCTTTTTGCCAATCTTTTTTCGACACATCCGCCGATCAAGTCGCGCATAGGCATTCTTTTGGATATGGCGCATGCAAAGGCTGAAGACCTGAACAAGGCTTTGGTGAAGGCTCAACAACGTTTTACATCGCTTCATCAAGAACCTGAAACAGCTGTGCAGACCAAAGAGTTCAAGGATATTCCAGGTATGTCTACGCCTTTGCCTGTCCCTGTCCCTGTCCCTGTCCCCGTTATGTTGGGTGTCCCAGAGATGCCGTCCAAGAAAGATTTGTGTCCTCGTTGTCGTGAAGCGTTAACAATGGAGAAGTATGAAGGTGTTGAGATTATGAAATGTTCCCTATGCCAGGGAGCTTTAGTGAAAGAAATGAACGTCCTTCATATTGTGGGGACCAAAGAAGTCCATTTCAGCGAGCGTATTGTGGATATGGCGCGTATAACCCGAGAGCAGGTTCGCGTTATGAAAAGCAATCCGTTTGATAGTATTTATGATCAGAAAAGTATTGTTTGTCCCTCATGCTTGGATGCTGAACAGCGGATGACTCGCCGTTTCATTAATTCGAAATATCCGGTAGAGGTTGATAAGTGCAAGCTCTGTGCAAGAGTTTGGTTTGACAGGGACGAGTTGGAGCTTCTTCAGTGTTTATATGAGAAAGATCAATCCGCAATCGCCAAGAAATAATGTCTGCATTAAATGACACATCCATTCAGTTTCTTAAAGGCGTTGGCCCGGCCCGGAAGAAGTTTTTTGAGAATTTAGGGGTATTCACCGTAGAAGATCTTTTCTATTTATTCCCCCGCCGGTATGAAGACCGGAGAAAGATCACGCCTATCAGCCAATTGAAGCCTGGTGAATGGCATGTCGTTAAGGGGGAGGTCGCGGCCAAAGGTGGCAGGTGGACGTATATTAACAAGAAACACTTGTTTGAAATTGTTCTAATGGATGACAAATCCAGAGTTTTTTGTACTTGGTTCAATCAACCGTATTTAGAAAATTGTTTTCATCCTGGTGATCAGGTGATCGTGTATGGGAAGGTTGAGGTCTTTAATCATAAGCTCCAGATCATTAGTCCGGAATACGAGATCCTGCGTTCGCAAGAGGAGTTGCGAAATAGTGCCCGGATTGTGCCGATATATCCATTGACCCGAGGGATCACTCAAAAATATTTGCGTAAAGTGATGGCGCATGCCTTGGAACGCTATGCGGCAGAACTGATAGAAGTAGTTCCGGAATTGATTCGTCATCGTCGGTCATTGGCTCCTGCGTCGGAAAGTATTTGGCATATGCATTTCCCCGATGATGATAAAGCTTATGAATCAGCGCAGGCACGGGTTAGTTTTGAGGAGTTTTTTTTGTTTCAGATTTCGGTCATTCTCCGCCGGTTGACGTTTATCAAGAAGAGTGGGTATAGTCATTTTATTCCTGAAGGTTTTCATCAACGTTTTATACGGGCCTTCCCCTTTGCTTTGACAACAGCTCAACAGAAAGTTATTTCAGAGATCGCTTCTGATATGGCCAGGAAGAATCCAATGCTGCGTCTTTTGCAGGGGGATGTGGGTTCGGGGAAAACGATAGTTTCTTTCTTTGGGTGTATGGCGGCGGTAGGGAACGGCCATCAGGCGTCATTGATGGCGCCAACAGAAATATTGGCGGAACAGCATTATCGTTCGTTTATACAGTATTTTATGGATGGTCCCTTTGGAGAAGTGCGCGTTGCTTTGTTGACAAGTGCTCTGAAGAAGAAAGAAAAAGCAGCTCTTTACGCTCGTCTTAAAGAGGGATCAGTGGATGTGGTCATCGGAACTCACGCCTTGTTGGAAGAAGGGCTGGAATTCAAGCAATTGAGTTTTGTGGCTATTGATGAACAGCATAAATTTGGCGTTAAACAGAGAGCCCTATTGTCCTCCAAAGGGTTTGATCCGGATGTCTTGGTGATGACAGCAACGCCTATTCCGCGGACATTGTGTTTAACATTATACGGGGATCTGGATGTTTCTGTGATCGATGAGAAACCTAAAGGGCGTGGAGAGATCAAAACATTTCATTTCCCTGGTGATCAGGCAGAAGGAGTGTACAGGCGTGTGGCTGAGTGGGTCAGGAAAGGTACTCAGGCGTATATTGTTTATCCTGTGATCGAGGAGAATGAAGCGATTGACCTGAAGGCCGCAGAAGATATGTATGTCAGGTTCAAAGAATTGGAGTTCAAGTCCTTTCGAGTTGGTTTAGTGCATGGTAAGTTACCGCGTGGCGAAGCGCGTGTTATTATGGAAAAGTTTAAGGCCCATGAGCTGGATATTCTGGTAACTACGACGGTCCTTGAAGTAGGGATCGATGTTCCGAACGCTAATGTCATGGTGATCGAGAATGCGGAGCGGTTTGGCCTCTCTCAGTTGCATCAGCTGCGAGGCAGGATCGGCCGGTCAGAAAAGAGCGCGGTTTGTATTCTGTTAGGTGATCCGGTGAGTGACGACGGGAAGAGCCGTCTGGAGGCAGTCGTTAAGACAACGAATGGGTTCACAATAGCCGAGCAGGACCTGGAGATCCGCGGCCCCGGACAGTATTTCGGCCGCCATCAGCATGGGCTTAATGAGTTACGCGTTGTCAATCCTTTAACACAGATCAGTATTCTTGAGGCGGCCAGGCAGGAGGCGGTGGATCTGGTGAAGTCAGATCCATCCTTGAAGAAGAATCCTTTAATTAAACAAACGATCAAGAGGCGCTATCCGGAATACTTAAAGAGAGTATCAGCGGGTTGATCAAGATATGGCCATCATGAATTTAGTCAAGACAGAATTCCGTAAAGCAGCTTTCTGGAATGGGGTACTTCAGGCAGACGAGCTTTATTATCAGGGGTATTGTGCGGATAAGATCCAGTTTTATAAATCTGTACGCAACGGGGAGCCCTGTGGTTATGCGGTGGCGCATATTGTTTGCCGGGATGAAGACTTTATCTGGGCGGCGGCCAAAGATATTATTGATCGTGCAGTTAAACAAGCGGCAGTTACGGTAAGGGGTATTTACACTTTTGAATTATTGATTTTTGAAGCCCAGGATGAACTAAAGACATTCAACTATGATGAGCTTGCGCAGGTTTTGGTGAATACATCGCGATCGCTTAAGTCGGGAGAGGCTGCGCTCATTAAATATTCGTCTGTATATGGCATATTTTTGAAACTTGTTGAGGAGTCCTGGGGGAAGATAACGTACAAAACTTCGGTTGAGCTGGCGGTACGGAAGCCTAAACTGATGTCAGCTCAATTTATAAGGTTGCTCAAAGCTATTGCGGCGAAACCTTATCCTGTCACAGTCTTAGTGAACGATTTGAGTGCCAAGCCTTTTACAGATCCGAATAACTGTGATGAGGAAAAGATTTGGCGGGATGAATTGATGCTTAAATGTGCGAAGATCCCCGTTGAGCATAACAGGCGCTTGTTTTTGCGAGACAGGCATGGCCTAAGGGCGTTGGGATGAGAAGTGCTGGACGTTCTGCCTGCCTAATCGCGCCACCTCGCTGCCCTTATTCGTTTGCGAAGCGAATATAGTCGAGATTCAGGAATGTTCGTTGTTGCTCTTTTCACCCGTCTATAATATAATTAAAATCCTTTTATCAGATTAATAGACGCATAGGGAGACGACCCATGGATCAGCAAGCGGCAAAAGTCATTTTGGACGGGAATACATATGAACTTCCCGTTGTTGTAGGTTCTGAAGGTGAGCGCGGCATTGATATCTCCAAACTGCGGACGCTGACTAATTATGTGACATTTGACCACGGCTTTGGCAATACATCCAATTGTCTCAGCGCGATCACATATCTGGATGGTGAAGCGGGTATCCTGCGTTACCGTGGATATCCCATTGAACAGCTGGCGCAATATTCCAGTTTTATTGAGACCGCCTATCTGCTTGTTTATGGCCAATTGCCGACGAGCTATCAGTTGAGCGACTTTTCAGATCTTTTTACCCAGCATTCCATGATCCATGAGGATATGAAACATTTGTTCAACGGGTATCCCTCAACGGCTCATCCGATGGCTATTTTAGCGTCAATGGTTTGTTCTCTTTCGGCGTATTATCCGGGTATTGATCTGATGAATCCTACCCAGGCCCAGTTTGATCAGATCGCCGTTCAGCTGATGTCCAAGATACGTACGATCGCCGCGTTTGCGTACAAGAAATCTATTGGCGAGCCTTTTGTTTATCCTGAAGAGAACCTGGAGTATGTGCCGAATTTTCTGAACATGATGTTCTCGTCCCCGATCAAACCATATAAGATTTACGATGAAGTTATTACGGCGTTGAAAGTTTTGATGATCCTGCATGCGGACCATGAGCAGAATTGTTCAACATCAACCGTCAGGCTTGTAGGCAGCGCCCGGGCGAACCTGTTTGCGTCTATATCGGCGGGAATTTGTGCTTTGTGGGGTCCGTTACATGGAGGCGCTAATGAAGCGGTGATCGATATGCTGGAGGCTATCCATAGGGACGGTGGAGATGCCACGAAATACGTGAATATGGCTAAAGACAAGGCTAATACTTTCCGGTTAATGGGTGTTGGGCACAGGGTTTATAAGAGTTATGACCCTCGCGCGAAAATAATCAAGAAGTGTGCCCATGACCTTTTGAACAAGCTGGGGGTTAATGATCCTTTGCTTGAGATCGCGGTTCAGCTGGAAGAACAGGTATTGAAAGATCCTTACTTTACGGAACGCAACTTATATCCGAATGTTGATTTTTATAGCGGGATCATTTATAAAGCGATCGGGATTCCTAAAGATATGTTTACGGTTATGTTCGCGATAGGGCGGTTGCCGGGATGGATCGCTCATTGGAAAGAGATGATCGAGTTTCCGGGGGGGCCCAAGATCGGTCGTCCGCGGCAAATTTATGTTGGGTCGAATCAGCGGGATTATATTCAGATCAACAAGCGTTAAGGAGCGAGGTTATGGTTTCTTTTTGTATTAAACCTTCTTTTTTGAAGCAGGCGGCGATTATTCTTCTAACGAAAGAACAGGTTCAGGAAAAGAAATTCTCTTTTTCTGACAAACAGATGGTTGATCTTCTTGAAAGTGCGGTTACGGCCATGCAGTTTGAAGGGGCACGATCGGAAATATTTCCTGTTGTGGTAGACAAGAAAGTTATTCTTTTTATCGGGCTTGGTAAAGCCGCGGATGTTAATCTGACGGCTTTACGGGTTGTTCTTCGCCGAGGACTTCTCTCGCCGAATTTAAGAAAGTTAAGATCGATCGAGATCGTACTGCATGAGGACTCTGTTCAGATCGCGCAGGCAGCCGTTGAGGCGGTTGTTATTGGCACGTATGCGTGGAAAAAGTATATTACGCGCAAGAAGGACGATCAATCCGTTGATATAAAAGAATATGCCATTGTTACACATCATGGTCAAAAAGCGCATCAGGCGGCCATTGTTGCGGAGGGAGTGAATTTTACACGGGATCTTATTAATGATAATGCGGATACGGTGACAGCGGAAGCGCTTGAGAAGACGGTCCGGGATTTGGTAAAAAATGTTAAAGGTGTTGATCTTGAAGTTCTCGGGAGAAAAGAGATGGAGAGTAAGGGGCTTGGCCTTATTCTGGCCGTGAATCAGGGGAGTAATAAAAAACCGCGTATGGTTATCGTTAAATACAGCGGAGCAGGCAAAGATGCTCCTTATACGGCTTTTATCGGAAAAGGGTTGACGTTTGATTCCGGCGGATTGAATTTAAAGCCGGGTGGCAGTATGGAAACAATGCGTGAAGATATGAGCGGTGCGGCGGCTGTGATCGGAACACTTAAGAATATTCTGACGCTCAAGCCGAAGAAAAATCTGATCCTGGCTTTTGGAGCCGCAGAGAATGCGATCGATGCGAATGCCTATAAACCAGGAGATGTACTTAAAAGTTATTCCGGGAAGACTGTTGAGATAGGGAATACGGATGCTGAGGGCCGGCTGGTTTTGGCGGATGTCTTGTCTTATGTGATCAGGAATTATAAGCCTGCCAGAATTGTGGATATGGCCACATTGACAGGCGCTTGTGTGGTGGCGTTGGGGCATGATTATGCCGGTGTGTTAGGGAATAATGATGATATGATCAAGAACCTTCTGGTGAGTGCGAAGGCTACGGACGATAGAGCTTGGCCATTACCGATGTATCCGGAATATAAGGAAGCGATCAAGTCCAAGATCGCGGATATAAAAAATACAAGTAATGTTCGTGGAGCGGCAGGGACGATTTGCGGAGCTGAATTCCTACATCAGTTCGTTGGGGAAACGCCCTGGGTTCATGTGGATATTGCAGGGACGGCTTTCGTGGATGGTGATTCTCATTGGTATTATGGACATGGAGCAACGGGATACGGCGTGAGGTTGTGTACTCATTATTTGTTAAACAATTAATGCGAGGAGAGAAATATGGAATGGTTTTATATGTTCGCAATGGCAGTTGTGTCCATTTTCTTTATGGGCGTTCGTATCGTTCGGCCAACAGTGAGGGGTTTGGTTGAGCGTCTGGGGAAATATGATCGTTTTGCAGAACCGGGATTCAATTGGATCATCCCGGGGATTGAGAATATGTACCTGGTCAATATTACAGAACAGTTAGTTGAAGCGCAGTCTCAGGAGATTATTACCAATGATAATCTGAATGCATCCGTAGATGCGCAGATCTATTTCAAGGTTAAGCCGGATGCTGAGAGTGTACGGAATTGTATTTATAAAGTTCAGAATTACCAGTATCAGATCGTTAATCTGGCGCGCACGACTCTGCGTAATATCATTGGAACAATGACATTGAAGATCGCTAACAGTGAGCGCGGGAAGATCAATGCGGAATTGCAATCGATCCTGAAGAGAGAAACAGCTGAATGGGGCCTTGAGATCGTGCGTGCGGAGCTGAAAGAGATCGATCCGCCGAAGGATGTTCAGGAAACAATGAACAAGGTTGTTAAAGCGGAGAATGAAAAGATCGCGGCGGTTGATTTCGCGACAGCTTGTGAGACAACGGCAGATGGTACAAAACGTGCTGAGATCAAGAAAGCGGAAGGGATACGTCAGGCGCGTATTTTGGCAGCGCAGGGCGAAGCTGAAGCGATACAGCTCGTCAATGAAGCAGCGGAGAAATATTTTGTCGGTAATGCCCAGTTATTGCGCAGGTTGGAAGCGGCTGAGAAATCCTTGATGAATAATGCCAAGGTCGTGATCCCGGCGGGAACGGAATTAGTGAATGTGATCGGAGAGTTGGCGGGAGTTGTCCCGATGAAAGTTAATAATAAGGAGTTCTTTTAGTGGAATACCGGGTGGAATCGGATAGTTTTGGTGAGATCAATGTGCCTGCGGACAGGTATTACGGGGCACAGACTCAGCGTTCACTGCAGAATTTCAAGATCGGCAAGGAAACTTTTCCACGTGAATTCATTCGTGCGATGGGGGTTACCAAGAAAGCGGCCGCCCTGGCAAATGCCCGTTTAGGGGTGCTGGAACGTTCCAAGGCAGATGCTATTGCCTCAGCGGCTGAAGAAGTGTTGTCAGGGTATCTTGATGAGCATTTTCCTTTGGTCGTTTGGCAAACGGGTAGCGGAACCCAGACGAATATGAATGTGAACGAGGTTATTTCGAATCGTGCGATCGAACGTTTGGCGGGTAAGATAGGATCAAAGGCCCCGATCCATCCTAATGACGATGTTAATAAAGGGCAGTCATCGAATGATGTTTTCCCTACCGCCATGCATATCGCCGCGGCTGAAGAAGTGCAGAGTCGATTAATTCCTGCGCTTACAGATCTTGAAGGTTCTTTAATGGCGAAAGCACGGGACTTTAAAGATATTATCAAGATCGGGCGGACGCATTTGATGGATGCTACTCCGATCACTCTTGGGCAGGAGTTTTCCGGGTATGTTCAGCAGGTACATAATGCGGTTGAACGGATCGAGTCATGCTGGCCCCGTTTACTTGAAATCCCTCTGGGAGGGACGGCTGTGGGGACAGGACTGAATACGCATCCTGATTTCGATCGCACAGCGGTCAAGATCATTGCCGAATTAACCGGGTTGAATTTTATTCCCGCGCGCAACAAGTTTGAAGGCCTGGCAGCGCATGATGCATTGGTAGAACTCAGCGGGGCGTTGAAGTCGGCGGCTGTCAGCCTGATGAAGATCGCGAACGATATCCGCTGGCTGGCGTCAGGCCCCCGTTGCGGTATCGCTGAGATCTCTCTTCCGGAGAATGAACCGGGAAGTTCTATTATGCCCGGGAAGGTGAATCCTACACAATGTGAAGCGCTGACAATGGTATGTGCCCAGGTGATCGGCAATGACACAACGGTAACGATTGCCGGTGCGTCCGGGAACTTTGAATTGAATGTTTATAAACCGGTCATTATTTATAATGTCCTGCAATCGATCGCGCTTCTTTCAGGGGCGGCTGCCAGTTTTAAACTAAACTGTGTTGATGGGATTGTGCCGGATATAATGCGTATTAATGAGCATTTGAATCGTTCATTAATGTTGGTAACGACCTTGGCGCCGAAGATAGGTTATGATAAAGCCGCTGAAGTCGCCAAGAAAGCCTATCAGGAGAATACGTCTCTTAAAGAGGCGGCACTCGCGCTCGGTGTGATTTCAGCTGAAGATTTCGATAAGATCGTTCGTCCAGAACATATGATCAAACCTTGTTGAGGCTACTATGACTTTAAAGAAAATTTCCCCTTTTGATGATCGTCGTCAGGCTTTACGGGCGAATCGTGTTGTCGCGATCAAGCATCGGCTGATACAACGCAATGCCAAAAAGTCCGAGGGTTCCTGGAGCCTCTCGACAACGCGGAATATGAGCTATAATGGCATCCTTTTTTTAAGTGATACCTCATATAAGGTCGGAGATATTGTTGAGGTTAGTGTTGTAATATCAGGTGTGATCGATGTAGTGAAAGGCAATGCCAAAGTAGTCCGTTTTCAGGAGAATGGCGATACGTCATTCGATGTAGCTGTTAAACTTATTCAGCCTAAAACAAAGAACCGGTCAGCCAAAAAGCACTCGAAAGGTTAACAGGTTATTTGGTTTTGAATTCTGCCACAAGCCTTTGAACAACATCTTTTGCATCGCCAAAGATCATGCGGGTGTTGTCGTAATAAAAAAGGTCGTTTTCTATTCCCGCAAAACCTGACGCCATGGAACGTTTGATAACAAAGACTGTTTTGGCTTTGAACGTTTCAATGATCGGCATCCCGTAGATGGGGGATGACTTTTCATTAATGGCGGCCGGGTTAACGGTGTCATTTGCTCCGATCACAATAGCAACATCCGTTGTTTCCAGTAATGGGTTCGCGGCTTCCATTTCGAGCAGTTGGTCGTAAGGGATGTTAGCTTCAGCTAATAGCACATTCATATGTCCGGGCATACGTCCGGCCACGGGGTGGATCGCGAACTTCACATCACAACCGTTATTCTCCAGGACATGGGTGAGTTCACGAACAGCATGCTGGGCTTGTGCGACGGCCATTCCGTAACCGGGGGCGAAAATAACTGTTTTAGCCGCTTCAAGGATAAGTTGAGCATCTTCCACGGATATAGGATGAGCCTCTTTTTTAATTCCATCTGCCGTTCTTTTCTTGACCTGGCCAAAACCGCCAAAGAGTACATTTGTTAATGACCGGTTCATGGCTTTGCACATAATGATGCTGAGGATGATACCGTTCGCGCCAACTAAAGCACCAACAACGATCAAAAGTGTGTTATTGATCACAAAACCGGTGGTGCAGGCTACAACGCCTGAATAACTGTTCAATACAGAAATAACGACGGGCATATCTGCGCCTCCGATCGGAATGACCAGGAGAACTCCGAATACACAGGAGAACGCAAGGAATGTATAAAAATACATGATCTCGGAAGGGTGTTGAAAGAATAATGCGCCGGATACCAGAATACTGATCAGGATAAGGCCATTGATCCATTGCTGGCCAAAGAAAAGGAGTGGTTTTCCAGGGAGGCGTTCGCTCAGTTTAGCCCAGGCCACAACGGATCCGGTAAACGTAAGGGCCCCGATAACGATCGAAAGGTAAAGCATGATTGATTCAACAGCGCTGATGGAGAAAATGATCTCATGAAGAAGTTTTTCGTAGTGGACCCAGTCTACAAACACGCTGGCCAGAGCGCCGCAGCCATGCAAGAGGGCGATCATTTCCGGCATTTGGGTCATAGAGGCTTTGAAGGCTACAAGTGTACCAAAAGCTGATCCGATCATCAGGCCGATGAGGATCCATTGCCAGCTGATGATCTGATGCCCTGCCAATGTAGCTAAAACAGCCAGGAGCATACCGCAAGCCGACAACATATTTCCGCGTCGCGCCGTTGCTGGGGAGGACAGGAATTTAAGCCCAAAAGCGAACAGAATTGAAGCTGTAATATAAGCCAGTTGAACGAGGAATGTTTGGGTCATTTAGCCGCATCCTTCTTTTTGAACATTTTAAGCATCCGTTCGGTGACCAGGTATCCGCCGACTACATTGAATGCGGCCAAAGCTACAGCCGCTGTTCCCAGAAAAATGGAGAAGGGAGATTCACTCTCTATACCTGCCGCGATGAGTGCGCCTACAATAATAATACCGCAGATGGCATTAGCCTCAGACATTAAAGGCGTATGCAGAAGCGGGGGGACTTTGCTGATAAGGGCAAAACCCAGGAAGATCGATAAGGCAAGAATGAATAATTGATAAGATAAAACGTCATTCATAATAACCCTTTCATTTAATAGCGCTGTGAACAATGGATCCGTTATGCGTAATGAGGCAGCCTTTAATGATTTCATCCTCAAGGTTAAGCTGGAGTGCTTTTAATTCTTTATTCCAGCTGTGTTCAATAAAATTAACAAAGTTCGATGCCAGCATTTCGCTTGCATCCAGGGCGGCTTTACCGGGCATGTTGATCACGCCGATGATGGTTACCCCGTTTTGATTAACATCTTTACCTGGCACAGACCCTTCAATATTCCCGCCGCTTTCAACAGCCAGGTCGATAAGAATACTGCCGGGTTTCATGCCGGTTACCATTTCTTTCGTGATGATCACAGGAGCTTTACGGCCGAAGAGCTGCGCGGTTGTAATGACTATATCTGACACTGAACAGACTTTAGCCATGCCTTCACGCTGTTTCTGAAGCTGTTCAGGGGTTAAAGCTTTCGCGTAACCATCTTTCGTTTGGCCTGTTTCTCCCAGATCGATCTCAATGAATTTGGCGCCTAAAGATTGAACCTGTTCTTTAACAATCGGCCGGGTATCAAAAGCTTCAACCCGGGCCCCCAGCCTTTTTGCTGTAGCGATGGCCTGTAATCCGGCCACTCCGGCTCCGACGACAAAGACCCTGGCCGGTGAGATCGTTCCTGCCGGGGTTGTCATCATAGGAAATATTTTCTTACTGCGTTCAGCCGCCATAATAACAGCGGCGTATCCTGCCAGGCTGGCTTGAGAGCTCAAAGCGTCCATTTTTTGAGCCAAGGTAGTACGGGGGATCATTTCTAATGAAACAGCCGAGACCTTTTGGGCCGCCAGTTGATGGACAAGTTCTTTTTCATTGAACGGATCCAGAAAACTGATCGTGACAGCACCGGGCTTTAAACGATCGATCTCTTCTTGAACCGGTTTACGGACTTTTAACAGGACATCGGCATTCTTAAGGATATCCGCACGCGAAGAAACAGCTGCTCCGGCTTTTATGTAAGCCGCTTCACTAAAAAACAATTCAGCACCTAGGCCGGGTTCAATGTGGACTTGAGCGCCCTTTTTCACCAGCCGAAGCGCGGCCTGGGGGGTTAAGGCAACACGATTTTCACCAGGGAATGAATCTTTAAGAACGCCGATGATCATAAAACGTCTCCTTATAATTTATAATACACTAACAAACGTCATGGTAAAGTCAAGGGTTCGTCATATTTTCAAAGATTAAATATAGTGAAGTTCGGTCGAAAGCGAGCGGGTGACGACGAAGGTGGATGACGTATTTTCTAAAATGGGTAAGGGTCCCATTAAGTGGTAGAAGTTTTACTGAAAAGCAGCGGTCTTGACACGTCGAAGAGACAATAGTATAGTCGAGACTACATGAGTATACAGAAACAGCAGGCGATCATCAGATCTGTTAGAGGAAAAAGAGTTCAGGTTGAATTGATCCCCTCAGCGCGATCGATCGTGATATTTGCTTCGAGACATACATATAAGACGGGAGATTCAGTTACCGTGGTCCTGGAAACAAACAGTGTTCGATTCTTATGGATAACAACCATCCTTCCTTTAATAGCGGTTGTTATTCTCTTTGGCATTTTTCAGAACGGCACAAAGAACAGTGCGCTTTCCTTATTTATGGCGTTCCTGTCATTAAGCCCCTATTTTTCTTTCATCTGGCTTTTACGGGATCAAATTTTAACAACAGTAACTGTTATAAAAAATAATGAGGTTATGTAATGAAGGTTATTATTGTTTTTCATTCAGTTTGTGGAAATACGTATCTGATGGCGAAATTCTTTGAAGCTGTATTCATTAAAGCCGGGCATCAGGTCACGTTAAGAAGGGTCGCGGATGTTGACTGGGTTGCAAAGCCGGATTTGAGCCTGGAGGCGGTTCGAATATTAGCTGAAATGCGGGAGTTGCCTGAAGCCGTCCCGGCAGAACTTTTGGGAGCTGATGTGATCCTGATGGGGTCACCGGTTTATTTTGGGAATGTTTCAGCTGAGCTGAAAGCGTTCATGGATTCAACCGGCGGTTTGTGGTTCCAGGGGAAGTTGATCGGAAAGAAATTCGGGGCATTTGTTTCTGCGGGGCATGCCGAAGGCGGTGCAGATTTGACACTTCAAGCCCTTCATACTTACGCTCAATATATGGGGATGTTATCGGTTCCGGTCCCTGTTACTCTTTTGCCGGGGGAGAATATCAATTCATTGGGGATCATTCAATATTCGAGGGGGAAACATGCCGAACGGTTGGATGAACGGACAGGCCGATTGATCGAACATTGGAGCCGGATCTTTTAATATGTCAACACAAAATCAGCGTCATTGTGAACGTTATGATACAGACGTCAAGGTTCGTTTTATTGTCCCGTATAATTTTCGGACGGAGATTGATTTTTCATTAAAAGAACATGCGCTGCTTGATAAATATATTGGTTTTTCCAGGAATATTTCTTCGCACGGCCTCTGTTTTGAAACGAACAAGGAATTAAAATCCGGAGATGATCTTTGGTTGGAGTTACATTTGCCCAATAGTAAGGAATTGATCTATATGCAGGGCAGGGCGCGTTGGTGTCAGTTGAGTAATGTTGTTCCGGAAACGCCAAAACAGTTTCTAGTGGGAGTTGAGATTACCACTGTTGAGGGAGTTGATGTAGAGCGCACTATCTATTTTGATCAGAAATTCGGCATCTGCTGGAGTGAACTTCTGGAACGTGTTTTGGGTAGTTTTGCCCAGTTGCATGCGAAGAACATGCCAATAACTGTTCTTAGAGGTCTTTTAAAAGATGATGAAGGCCGTTTTTTGATGTTACAACGTTCAGCGAAAAGTAAAAGTTGGCCATTGAAATGGGAATTCCCAGGAGGTAAGGTTGGGATCGGTGAGCATACCACGGCCGCTCTTAAACGGGAATTTCTGGAAGAAACGTCTCTGGAAATAACTCCCTTGAAGCGGTTGCTGGATTTCTCGTATATTGAGCACGATCGAACGATCGATTACAAGATTTTTTTTGTTGAACGGATCTCTGGATACCTGGCCATCAGTGATGAGCATGAGTCCTTCGGTTGGTTCACGATGTCAGAGATGGCTTCGCTTGATATTTCCGCACCCCTGCATCAGGTAGTAGGATTATTGAAGGTGTCTGCCGCGAATAATTGAAGAATAATTTTTAAGAAATATTTGATGAAAGTTTATTTTTATTATGATTTAAAATCATAAGCTGTTGATTTTAAATCAATTGTATAACGAGAAAGATTTCTGGAAAATATTTTCTCAAGACCTTGTTTTCTTACTTCTTATATATTATAGTTAGAATGTATTCGAAGAATAATTGGCTGAACCTGGCAAGGTGAACAAGATCAACTGGTTTAAATTTTAATATGATCCAGGCCCTGTTTCATTTCAGATGGTTCAAATCAATAGCGATTGCCGTTTTAGTGGCGTTCGTTAGCATGATCCCTGCCCAGTCCGGTTGGACGCAAACCTTGCCTCGCCCGGGGCAGATGGTGATGCCCACCGCTTCTTTTGCTCCAGCCTTAATGACCGGAATGAAGGTTGACCTTAAAGATCCTTTTAATTTGTATTTTGTCATGGGTAATGGTGAGAAGCATTTGACTTCCGCTGAACAGGAAGCCGAATATAGCAAGCTCATCAAATACTTCATGGCAGCGCTCATCACTCCTAATGAGGACATGTGGGTGAACCTTTCACCCAAAGAAGCCGACCGCATTATTCCGGATAATTTTTCCATGACCGAAATGGGCCGGGATTTGCTGGCGCAGGATTATTTGCTGAAACAATTTGCCTCTTCGCTTATGTATCCTGAAGGGGATGTGGGTAAGAAATTCTGGGATCAGATCTATGCCAAAGCGTATGAGAAGTATGGGACGACCACTGTACCAGTTGATACGTTCAATAAGGTCTGGATAACAGCGGATAAAGCAGATATTTATCAGAAGAACGACACAGCTTTATTGATAGACAGTCATTTAAAGGTCATGCTTGAGCAGGATTTTCTGGCTCTCGATGGCCAGAATTCGCAAATTTCTTCTTTGAACCCAGCTCTGGATCCGGAAGATGAGTCCGCGCGGCAGTTGGTGGTAGATATTGCCCGGGATGTCATTATTCCTGTGATCGAGAAAGAGGTGAATGAAGGCGCTAATTTTGCTCAAGTGCGTCAGGTTTATAATTCCATGATCATGGCGACCTGGTTTAAAAAGACATTGAAAGACAGTCTTTTGGGGCAGGTTTATGCCGATCAGGGTAAGGTTAAAGGGATCGAATTGAATGATCCGGAGATGAAAGACAGGATCTATCGGCAATATTTGGAGGCATACAAGGTCGGGGTTTTCAGTTATATCAAAGAAGAAATAGATCTTGTTACGCTCGAGGCTTTGCCGCGCAAGTATTTCTCTGGCGGTATAAGGGCGGTTATGCCGGCAGTTCTTCGCAATGTGACGATAGATCAAGCGATGAGCAAGGCGCCTGACTCTAACAGGATGTCACTGGCTTTAGTGAACCTTAAACCAGCCGATGGCCGGCTATTCGGGACGCTTTCTCCGGATCTTCAAAGAGCGGACAAGGCTCAGGCTGACAAGCCTCCTGTTATTGCGCAAGAGCCGACTGAGGAGCAGTCTCCCGAGCTGACAGCTGACTTAGCAAAACTCGCAAAGAAGATCACAGCTATTAATCAAGAAATAGATACGGCAAAGACGAATCTTGCTAAGAGTCAGGAGAAAGTCATAGGGCTTAAAGCCCGGCAAGCGGCAAGAAAGCCCACATCTCTCTTTAGAAAAACAGTCAATGTCGCTCTATTGACGGGGTTGCTTGTGCCGGCGATTCTAGGTGCATCTTCGAGGATTGAGGGTTCTCCCGAAATGCCAACCGCGCCTATTTCCAGTCAGATCTTGGCGAATAAAGTGCATGCGCCGCCTCCAGAAGCGCCTTCCGTTACCCCTGAGGCTGTTAGAGCGCCAGTTCAGGCGAGTGCAATGGCACTTGAGGTGGTTGATGCGAATCATCGCTTGGCCGGTAATAAAATAAAGTTTGCTAACGGGTACTTGGTTATCACTCCTGGTATGAAGCTTGATATCCGGAATGTGTCTGATCTGGGTCCCTCTTTTGAAATACCTGAAGGCGTGTATACGAGCAAAGGGCAAATAGTGGTGGGGGTCGAAGAGAATGGTGTGTATAAGCCACGGTGGCCTGGTAAAGTAAAGATTCCTAAGGTTCAGCCTCAGCAAGCGGCTGAACAGATGAATGCGGGGAATGCTTTGGTTACATCTAATCCTGATGGTCTTGAATATCCTACGGCATCATCAGTAGCGGATCGTGATAGTGTTGGAGAAAAAAACGATAAACAAGCTTTTTTTAAGAAAGAAAATCTTGAACGAAAGAAGACGTTAGAAAAAATCGCAAAAGAGAAGGCGATTCTACATAATAAATTGAAAGAGGATAGAGAATTAATTGTTGAGAATGTTACCGCTCAAAACCGTTTAGTCGCAGAAATTGAAAAAGAGAATGAAATAGCTAAAAATAAGAAGACTCCTGATCAAGTTAAAAAAGACGAAGAAGAATTGATTAGCGATGAAGGATTAAATCCGGAAGAACAAAGTCCGGTCTTGATACATTCATATTCAATAGGGGATATTGATTTTAAACCAGCATTTATTCCGGATAAAGTGGCTTTGGCACATATTGATTATCAGATCAATAAAGCTAAAAAGTTAGCGTCAATTGCAGAAAAGAAGGGAGTTCCTGTTAATGGAGCTTTTTTAGCTGATTATAATGCAATGGATATGAGCCTTTCGTTGCCTTTAGGTGGGGGGAATTCATTTAGTTTTATCCCTGATCTGCCATTCCGTAATTTGATAACAGAGTTTCGGATAGGTCAGGGATTGTCTAATTTTAATATGCAGAGTACTTTAAACCAGCTTGCTGCCGGTCCGTTTTGTGCGCAGATTGCTTTTGAATTACTTAATTTTGTGGTGATGCATCCTACATTAGGTCAGGATGTGCAATATGATGCGAATGTAACATTGCCCAGTGGTCTTCTTCAAACAATTACGATCCATGTTACGCCTATTGTTTCTTTTGATCAGAATGGGAACCGAGTTACAGAGAATTTATACAGCATTGGTTTAGTGGACACTTTTCAGGCAGGATTAGGCGTTTTTGACAAATTATTTGGTGATATTGGATTCTTTGGAAATAGTACAAAAGAATTTGTGATCTCTGATCTTGGATATCAACTTAAAGTGAATGATAAGCATCAGGGTTTTGAATATGGGGCTTCAATCAATAATAATCCGAATCTTATCGCAACTAATGTTTATCAGATTAATGAAGATACCGTTGGTCTGCGTTACAAGAGGCATGGTGCGACCGGATGGAAAGCCGTAGAAGGTGATGAGGAGCTGGAATCAAAATATACTTATCGTAGCGCAACGGTTAGGGGTTTTATTTCCATTTATAATCCAGAGACCAAAGAAATTAATACTTCTGAAGTATATGCCGCCCCTACATTCATTACCGACAAATTTGCTAAATCTTTAGCTCAGCCAGGGGATGATTATCTTCGTGATCCACTAATGGAGCGAAAATTATCCATTTCTGACCTTGAGAAGGAACGGATATTGCTTAAAGGAGTAGATGCTGAGGGTAAGCCTATTCTTGGTGCGTTGAGAGATTCTGTCACAGGACGCATTACGGAGTTTATTACGGATCCTCTTTTATTAAATGCTTTAAGTTCTTATGAAGATAATAGTGGGAATAAGGTGTGGTTCCTTCCTGAAAGTGAGCATGATGTAGATTTTATTGCGGGTAAGGGATCGAAGAGCGTGTCTACGCTTCAAAACGTGGCGAATATAGCGCGTGATTATACAGCGAGTGAAGTTACTCGTGTTTACAATAAGTGGGCCGGATTATTTGATACTCAAACGGTTGCTGCGAAGTTTGATGGTAATGATGTTTCTAAAAGCGGGGTTCCGCAAGAAATAATACCAGAAGGTTTGGAGTCGTTGCTGGGAGATAAGTCTATCTTTGTTCCTAGTCCTCTGATGAAGGCTATTAGCGAACAGGGGAATAAAAATTCGGGAGTTATATCTTTTAATACAGGCGATATGCCTTTCCCGGTTTCTGATATGGAAGAACTAAAGGGGGATATTGTAACTCATACGGAAGGGTTAATTCCAGTTCAATATGTGAAACTTGGAGTTTCGCCAGGGGAAGAGGATAAAACAAAATTTATTGTCGAAGGGTTTGCAGGGAAGGAATTGCCAGGAAATGCTTTAGTTATGGTAGATAGCACGGGTCGTGCTATCGGGATATTTTCTCCATCCTCGAACGCGAAGTCTAAGATGATTGAGAAATCAGTGAATGATAATCAGCTGATGGCTGACCGTCAAGCAGGGCTTTTAGAGTATGGAGTAGCGACGAATGTTACGACAGGAGCGTTTAGGATACTTACAAAATCTTCGGATGAATTTCAACCGGCAGAGTTTGCGGGTGTTTCAGGTAAGACAATTTCTGTAAAGAATCTTGATGGTACGAGTAAGAAAGTTAAGATTTCGGCTAAAATGATGGTTAAAGTGAATAGTCGTGGATTGGTGGTAGAAATTCTTGAATTAGGAGCGAAGGCGTTTGAGGATCGAGAAACTATTGTTCGAACATTGGATCAAGGAGGGGTTGAAGTTCAGAACCCCGCTACAGGAAAAGTTTCAGTTTATGCTCCAGACAATAAGACTTCGCCGGAGAGAATGCGTGCGGGAGTTCTTCCTTCTAAAGATTTGGTAAAACTTGTTGCCGCTAACAGGATTGGACACGAACAAATTGATGGCGCCCCAAAGGGTGTTACAAAAATGGTGCTTTTAAATAATGCTCGGCCTATGAAACCAGGTGTTCCGCTTGAGCTGGCTGAAACATTAGAAAAATTCTATAAAAAGAATGCACTGGTTACCTGGAACGTCGATGGCACTTCACAATTTATTTCAAAGAAGTCTTTCAATACTCCTGTAAAAGTTCAAAGACTTGAGGCGCCAGTACCTACGCTTCATGGTTTGGATGGTAAGCC
>DYOU01000016.1:7272-8386 GCA_020720365.1 Candidatus Elulimicrobium sp. | reverse complement strand
GATGGTAAGCCAAAGTTAGCCTATTTTGCTATGCAAAAGGCTTTAAAGGGTAATTATAATTTATTAACTTCAGAAGTTGAACAAACATCTATTTTAAATCTTCTGAATGAGTCTAAAGAAATAGTTCAATTTGATGGTGAAGGGAATGTCGTCGAACGTGCTGTCAGGATTTGGGGATCAGGGTATAAGTCATTCTCAACAGTTAGCATTGAGGGGAATCCATCGGAATTTGCAACTTTTATTGATAATAATCCTCTTGTTATTCTGAAAGACGGGAAAGGTGCTGTCTTTATCAGTCTTGATCAGTTAAAAGACCCTCAAACCCATGAAGAGGTTCGACTTCTTGCGGATAGTATTGAGTTGCGAAATAAGAATAACCCTGATGAAGTAGCTGCTCGGATAGGATTGAATCCTAATCGACTTGGTAGCAGGGTTGAAGTTCTTCATGGAAACACGTCCAAGGTATATGACCTTATGTGGTTCTATTCGTTTTCTCAGCCAGGAAAAGTTCTTGGCGATACTGTTTCAACAGAAGCAAGTGAATCTGAGATTAATGGTTTTAAGCTGAATGGGCTTAAAAACACGGTAAAAGGTGTGCCAACTGACAAACTTACAAAAGTCACCACACAAGACTTTCGTCCACCTAACTTTCGAAATAAACAGCCATTGAAAGTGGAAGATTTTTATTTGCCTGTTGAAGGTCAGAAACCAATTCATCTTGTTAGTACACGATTTCTTCAGGAAGAACAGATTTATTATAACGATGATGGTAAAGAACATTATTCAGTGGGTTTAACCGAAGGTGTTGGCCAGACAGTAAGTATTGATGGAAAGGTTATTAAGAATGTCACATCGATCACAAAATATGATGAGACCACAGGGGAAGGTTACTATATAAGTTTAAGGGATCTTGAAAAGAATGACTGGCGTGCCTCTATACGAAAAACAAAGTATGAAAAAAACCGGTTAGTAGATGATAATCCGGGCTTTGTAAATCTTGAGCGCTACCAGGGATCGGAATTTCTTGATAGTGAGGTTATTTTTAATTTTGTGACGGATTTAGAAACAAAGAATAGAAAGATTACTAATGAAAATGGAGAAATACAAGCTCCGG
>DYOU01000016.1:0-7172 GCA_020720365.1 Candidatus Elulimicrobium sp. | reverse complement strand
AAAATGGGCCGCAACCTGATCTGATAAAAGAACTAAGTAAACATTCAGATATAGCCGAAGCTTTTCAGGACCTTGGCATTGATGGGAGTACTAATTTTTCTGAAACGTTCCAAGATACCGATCAAGGAGTCAGGACAACGAACTGGGTTATTCAAGGTGATGTTCAGGAACGAAAGATTATTACTATTTTTCAAGAAGGTGGAATTCTTAAAGATGGTGTTTATTCGGGTGGGATCATTACTGGTATGGTTATAGGGTTAGATTTTCACCCACGGACGGGCGAACAAACGAAAGCTTTACGTTTGTCAGCGGATTATCAAGCGGTTGAACTGCTTGAGACCCAGCTTGACAATAAAGAAAAACTAAAAGAGATTCTTCCTTCAAACATTGCTGAAACATATAAAAATCTTGTTGAGGAACGATTTCCTGGCCAATCAACGGATCTCTGGAAAGAATTAAGTATTCTTGGGATTAGCGAAGATTATGTACCTACTCTTGTTACTGTTAAGCCATATTTATTAGAGTCAAATGATCAGAACAATGTTGAATATGCTGATAGGGAAAAGGCTATTAGAGCAAAGCTTAAGATATATGAAGATCCAAATACTAGTGATGATCGTCGTACCGCCCTTCTTCAAGAGATTCGGGAAGACCAAAGAGAACAACGCAAAGGTAAAGTCCGTTATTCTAATAAACTAGGAAAACCCAAGACTATGGCTCTGATCCTTGAAGATAGCCGTGGACGAGGTATTTTCACAAAGTATCCCAAGGGGGATATAGAAGTGTCCTTCTGGTGGTTTGAAGGCCGAAATGGTATGACTGTTGTTAACGGGATATCTGAGAAAGTCGATGAGCCCATCGGAGTGCTCCCTGGATCTATGGTAGTAAGTAAAGATGGAGAGCTCTTGAGCTCCTCGCTTTACAAGAGTACAGCAAAGGTTGAAGTTGAAGATCTGCAAGGGCAAGTGTATCAGTTGAATGCGAACTCTTATCATGTTATGGATGCCCCATATCAGGTAACAGCTACGTATTCAGCAGGTGGATTAGCGCTTGAGAATACATATAAGTACGTGCTTAATTACATCACTGTTGGGAAAGCCGGAGTTCAGACAAAGGGGAAAGAAACAGTTAAGTATGATGTGTTTTCTCATTATCAAGTTCCACTGTATAGTCTTCTGGATGATGGAGTTATCACAAAGGATTCATTTGTAAAGAAATTCTCTGATGGAGAGGAGATTTTTGATTGGTTAATGAAGCGTGGATATTTCAAAGAAGAAACAGGTTCAATGGGTCATCTTAAGCCGCTTACCCAAGAAATGTATGAAGAATTAATGAATTCTAATTCTTTTAAGGATACAGCAAAGAAAAGAGATATTTGGTGGTTCTTGCAGCAGCCGAGAAATGAACGTATTACAAGTGTTCCCGTTAATGCAGTATTTTCTAGTGAGGTTAAGGTTTCAGATGAGGCGTTTAAAGTTAATGATTTTGATGCTTTAGGGATAGATCCGAACTTGCTTTTAAGAGAAATTACGGTACAGACCAATGTCTTAAGTAAGGAAGACGCAGTTAGTCAGTTAAACGAATTTCTTAATAAATACTCTGATAGAAAAGAAGTGAAATTGGCTCTTTATGAAAAGTTTCCAAATTTTACACCAATAGATCGTATGCAAATAATTAATAATATAATTTTAAAAAATGAGCCAACAGCTCCAGGCATTTGGCATGTTATTCAATCTATGGATAAAGACGGTAAATATATTAACGCTAAACGCATTGATTTTGATTTAGTATCTATTTTGGGTGCTATAGGGAAGGTTTTGGGAGGAATGCTAGGAGTTGCGTTTATTTTGACAGGCATTAAAAACATTCTTTTTTATTTCAGGCGTACGCGTGTTCAGAAAGAGGTTGATAAAGTTATTAAGGAGACTGCAGAGCGAAGTGCAGAGGTTGACCAGCAGAGTGTACCAGTAGTTGTTGAGTCGCAGGAAAAGGATAAAGAAAAGGATAAAGAAAAGCTCAATGAGTTGATAGTAAAAGTTCAGGAAAATAGTTTTGGGTTTGATGGTGATGGCAAGGCAAGGTCTGCACGTGATTTAACATTTCATATTTTCTCGGACGCTATTGAACGTGGGGAAAGTATTCATTCGGTTTGGAGCAAGGTTTTTAAGCCATATATGGTATGGCGCAAGGAAGTTCTTGGTGAAACAGACGAATTCTCGCATAAAGTTGATCTCATTAAGAATAATCAAGAAATGTTGGATGATCTTTGGGTTTTAGCATTGGTATACACGGCAACATCAATTTTTCGGTCAACACCCGAGTATCTTGATTATTTGATGTTTGAGGCTTTTAAGTTGCGAGATGAAAACCGAGGGGATGAGATCGCTGGATTTATTAAATCTGAAGTTGATCGTTGGACGAAGATCATATCTTTAACAAACTCTACGTTTAAAGGTATTGGCCCAGGAGGTGCTACAAGTAATGTTATTCCTAACGAAGATATTTTTCTTACGAACGATCTTAACATGATGTTTTGGGCGCCAAAGTTTGTCAAGCGTTATATGGCCATGACACAAGAACAAAAGACAGAGGCATACGAGAATAGTTTGATCCCTGAACTTGAGGAAATATCCAACCCTCTGAAGACGTTGATCACAAATGTGGATAATTATGTTGAAGGTGAATTTGAGGACACTCTTTTTGGTGTGCGCAAATTTACTGTTAAAGGCCTGGTGAGTGCGCTTGGAAAAAGGGGTGTTTTTATTCCAACCTTTGAGCTGGAGTCTGAAACCCTTGCATATATCAATCAAAATGTGTTGTTGGATATAAATTTATATAAGGGATATAGTGATCTTATCCTTACCAAAAATGATCAAAAAGTAGTTGATATAATTACTAAGAATCAAGATCTGAGCGATGACGATCTTAAAAAGTTCAATCGCAGTTTAATTGATCGAGGAGATACGCGAGATTCTCCGAATAATCTTCATAAACGCTTTAATGGAGATAGGCTTCGTGAGAGGGCTGCGATCTTAAAAACAACAGCTTATAAGGATTTTCGTGCTTTTTTAACAGAAAGGTGGAATGCTGAGAAACCTCTCTTTTTTAGGGCTTATTCTGGTAATGATGGTTGGTTGCATATTATCCGCAACGGATCATTTGTTCTATCGACGGTTGTTTTTTCAATTTCTGTTTCGGCTGCCGTGGCACTTGTGATCGCGCAGAGTATTCCATTGTGGGGAGGGCTTGTCGTTGCGGCGGGAAGTTTAGCAACTTTATATTTTGGGCGTAAGTGTTTGGATCGGTGGATTGATCGTGGTGGGAAGAATTATTTCACTAATAAAAAAGGAAGTGAAAAGTATGTTGTTCGTCCTGACCAGGGTCTTGTGGCTCCGGAGATGACGGCTAAACAGAAATGGTTAGGATACAGTTTCTGGGCAGCATTGTTTGTTCTGAAGGGAGCGTGGAATATATATATAATGAAGTATTTTTTTATTCCTTTTGTTCAAATGATTGGAGCAACATGGTTCCCTCAATTCGGAAGCCTTGTTTTGGAATCTAATGCGAATTGGCTCCTTTTGACAGGGATCAGTCTCAATATGTTCCTTTTGATGGTTATCGACATATTTGCTTTTTATTTCATTCTTTCATCCGCAGTCGTATTTGTACACCTCAGTATGCAAGGGGTCGGGATGATTAATGACAAGAAGAAACTTCAGGCACTTCAAAAGGATAAATTAATCAATATATCTCAAGTTCAGAAGCTTGGATCTAATGACGGACTTACGAAGGACAGTGAGTTTGTTAAGCTTGTTCGTGCCAAGTTCATTTCGCCCGAGTTGAATTTGACTGAAGATCAGGAGATTATTGCTGTAGCAGAGATCATGAATTTGATCGTCAAGAGGGCTCGTGAGAGGGACTATATAACAGATGAAGAGTTAAAAGACAATAGTTGGGGTATTCTAAAGAATTCTGAGAATTCTGACTATTTTGATAAGACTGTTAAGCCGCCCAAAAAGCTGTTTGATGTTTCAAATGAAATCTTTCAAAACCGTATGGTTACGTTTGCGAATAGTTTATTTATGGACTCCAAGGAGACACCACGATTTAGCAAAATCCATACATTAGAAGTACTGATCCCGGTTGGCCCCGGTGAACACTTGATTTATCCGTTTTTATCATCAGGTAGTTTTAAGTTCCAGGATGCTGAATTTAGGGGAGAAACAGGGTTTGATAAACTGGTCGAATTGATACGTAAGATAATGACTGACTTAGGGAAAAATGAAAATGAAATTAAGGCAAGCTTATCTGAAATTGGCGATGTTTCAAAAGGAATTATTTGGCTTAATACCCATATTGAACCGTTTCGATTGTTGCAATCGGTTATTAGTATTAACAAGTTTGATGATGTCATAAGACGGCTTGTTGATAATATTTTAGAGATTTACAATGTCAAATCTTTTAGCGAATTATCCAACGATCAATTAACCGATCTAGCTAAGAAACCTTATGGACAAAGGCTTAAGAGAGCCATATTGGAGAAGCAATATTCTCTTAAAGACTCAACGTCATTTACAAGAGGAAATGATTATGACGTAGCGTTAGATCATTTGCAAGACTCCGGGCATACTGTTTTGAATAAGTTGATTGATGTTCAGCCTGATATGTGGAAGAATTTCATTGAGCGTATGAATTCGCTTGTAGCTATTTTTGATAGTGAGGAAGGGGATAGAACTCCTGAACAAAAGGCTTTGCTTCAAAGGTATGATTCTGTAAAGAAAAAAGATATTCCTCAGATGAAAAGACAGATTGAGAGAATGAAAGCTTTGAAATCTGGACAGGAACTTGGCATCTTGCACCCGATCTTGGAATTAGAGGTAAGGTTGTGGGCTTCTAGTCAGTTTCAGGCATTTTCAAGAACCCTCGAAGGTTTTTCGGATATTTTTCTTACGTTAAAGATATTTGCGCAAATAGAAATGCCTCAAGCTTCTGAAGAAGAGATCAATGAGGCTCTAAATAAAACGTTTGCGATCATGTGGGCGCATCAGGGTTATGGTGATTACGAGTTTAAGGGGACAGATAAAGCTAAGGCTAAAGATACAATTACACTTTTAAAATATTTTGCTCAAAAGGGGATGGTCGTTAATGTGTCGTATCTAGTTAAATACGATAAGCATCTTAAACCTGAAGATGCGGCACGCCTTGAAAGCGGGGTTTCAGATAAGTTGTTGCCAGGTTCGTTTAATAAGGTGTATGCACGTTATAATATTGCCAGCAAGAAGGAAGCAGATAAAGATAAATTTGAAACAAAATACATTGTTCATTTAACCCCTGAATTCCCTATCCCAGGTGAAGGAAAGCCTGGCAATCAGGTTCAGACGTTGGGTTCTATTGGAAAAGAAAAATTACTGACACAGGATATGAATGCCGATCAATGGACAGAGATGGCGTTTTTTATGGGAGCTGTTATGGAGATGTTATCAATCCCAAACGTGGCTTTTGTGTCGTATCCGGAGGATGTGATTTCTTTAAATTTTAATGCTGTGGGTGAGTTTTCAGGAGAGGCTGATGATTCCTTTACCAAAGTTGTTCGCGCTTTTAATGCTCTTTTTCGGGTTGATGGACATTATGGTCATCCGGATATTTGGAATATGTGGGCAGTTCTTCTATATGGTGGTGTTTCAGCTGTAGATAAGATCACTGAGGATTTGTCGGGTTGGTATTCCAAGGTTTTGAGAGGGCTTCATTCTCTTAATACTTTGATTCTCAGGGGAGCAAAAGCCAGAGAAGTTTCCAATCTCACAAATACTGGTCTTTGGGCGAAGTTTAGTAAGGGTTGTTCGCAGCTTACGCAGCATCCTGAAACTTGGTTGATCAATTCGTCGCCGATCTTTTCCTGGGTGTCCCGCTGGACACATGATATTGGGGGCCTTGGGCATTATCGAAAGAAACCACTTGTTATTGCGATGTTAGTTTTATATCTAATTGTTACATATACGGGAGGTGTTAGCGGTTTCGCGGCTTTTCCTGACGAATTTTTGGTAGGGTTTGCGGGTATGATTTTCTTTTCCGAATCTATTGTTTTGACGGGGGCTACAAAATGGATACAGGAAAAGGGACTGAAGATACTGCCATCGTTTATTTGGCGCGCTATTAAGATGACACCATTTTATATGGCAAATATAATTACGCAAGCATCTGCTTTTACTGAGGGAATAAAGCTTGCCGTTTATTATTCGAGTGGTCGTGGTTTTATGTTGCATCTGTTTAAATTGATGGGTTACGTAGATAAGAATGAAGGAATAGATGATAGGTCTAATGGGCTATTGTCGAAATTTTCTAAAACGCATATTGTTCCGGGGGCACTTTTCACTGCGGTTGCTGTTTGGGCTACAAAAATCTGGGCTAATCCTACATTAATCTTCTCTGCGGGGTTTATATTGGTATTTGTGTCTACAATGATCATGCCAGTTTTGCTGGCCCGTGGTAATTTCCCGATAGCAGGGGTGACTCCCAGGGCGTATTTGTCAGCATTTCATCATAATTTTGTTGGTGGGATACAGTATACTATTGATACATTTAAAGCAGGATGGAGTAATAGAGATTATGCTCGAGCTTTTTGGGATGCGCCCATGATGGCGATATCATTTTGTATTTGGTTGGCGGTGGTTCCATTCCCGGCATTTCTCCCCGCGGTAATTTTTCTTATATTTACTAAAGTTACCTTGATTTCACTGCTTGCTGTGGGTGGGGCAACTGTCTTGTTGTCTCCGTATTTGTGGTCATTTCTGTATATAGCTAAATCGGTGTTTGAAACGATGAGTAAGAATGCGGCCGAGGATGTAACATCTACACCCGAAGCAGTACAGGTAGCATCGCCTGAGATAGGGAAAACACCCACGCTAAGGGATCCTGCTGAGACGCCTTCGAATGAAGTTGATAGTGCCCAGCAGACTGTAGTGCTTTTAAAGGAACAAATCAGGATGTATCAGTGGCAGCGTCTATTGTTGGCTTTATTAATATTAGAGAACCACTTCAATGCCCAGGTGGTTCAGCATAATTTAATGGTTCAGTTGCTTGGTCTTATTCCAGGTGCTATTGATCCTAGTGCGCTTCTTAATACTGTTGCTAGGATCGTATCAACGCCTCAGCCCAAGCTAAATGAAGCAGAT
>DYOU01000015.1 GCA_020720365.1 Candidatus Elulimicrobium sp. | reverse complement strand
TAGCAGACGGCCAAAAAATTCGTGTGAAAGAACAAAACAATCTTTCATGTTTCGACACAACGAGTTACATAAAAACTTGCACCCTTAATACGAAAGACCTTTATTTTTTATCCTGCTGCAAAGCATTTACAGGAACACACCAGCGATAGCTGTCAATACATCTCATCATGTCAGGCTCATATCCGCCAGGGCAGGTTGTTTCCTTAAATGATTTGCCCGTATCAAGCAAATATTTCCCCTTCTCCATCCTTCGAACCGAAGCCTTACAACACCCGACACTCCCTACTTTGTTGCAATCCTCGGCAAGAACTTTATAATCCGGCAGATTTAACGCTTCATTCTTTTGACCATAACCAACTGGGAGAAAAAATAATAAAATTAAAAATCCCAAGACTATCTTTCTCATTGGACTTCTCCTTCATTTATCTTTCATACATATAAAATATGGTTCTTTCGTATTAAAGGCAAAAGTTTTCATGTAACTCGTTGTGACGAAACATGCAAAGGTTTCTTGGAATACAATATTATATCAAGAGTTTGCGTAAATCTCTACAGCGTAGCAAGCAAGTCAGAATTATAGGTAGTCAGAAAATTAACCATGAATTCCTGATAACAACCCTGATCAAGAGCTTCACGAATACGGCGCAAAAGGTTCACATAATAATACACATTATGATACGCAGCCAAACGAAGGCCTAACACCTCTCCAGCATTGAACAGATGCCGGATATACGCACGTGAATAATTCTTACACGTCGGACAATCACACTCAGGATCCAACGGGCCAAAATCCTCTTTATACATACCGTTTCTGATCACGATCTGCCCGCGATCCGTAAAACAAGTGCCGTAGCGGCCATATCGTGTCGGGATCACTGTATCAAACATATCAATACCTAATCCCACGGCACGCACCATCTGATCCGGCATCCCGATCCCCATAAAATAACGGGGTTTATTCAACGGCATCAGCGGCATGACCCACTGAAGCACCTCAAACATTTCCTTCACGGATTCCCCGACAGAAACCCCGCCGATCGCACAACCGTCCGTATCCAGCGACAGCAACTCCCGCGCCGACCGTTCACGCAGATCCCGATAAACAGACCCTTGAATAATACAAAAAAGACGCTGCCCGCGTTCATTCATTCCGGTCTTCACAAAATGCTCCTTCGTACGCTTCAACCACTCCGTCGTACGCCGGACCGCCTGCTCTGCCTCTGCATATTCACAAGGATACGGTGAACACTCATCCAACGGCATCACCATATCCGACCCTAAAACACTCTCGATCTCCATCACCTTTTCAGGGGTCAAAAAATGTTTTGTTCCATCCAGGTGAGATTTAAATTCCACGCCGGCATCCGAAAGTTTACGCCAATCTGTCAGACTGAATACCTGATACCCGCCGCTATCAGTCAGGATGGGCCTCTCCCAACTCATAAACTTGTGCAAACCTCCTGCTTTCTGAATAATATCACAACCAGGTCGCAGGAATAAATGATACGTATTCGACAACTCAATTTCAGAACCAATCGTACGTAAATCTTCCTGAGAAAGTGTTTTAACCGTAGCCTTGGTCCCTACAGGCATAAAGAAAGGCGCCTGTACGTCGCCATGAACCGTATGCACACAACCCCGGCGCGCACTAGTTTTTGGACAATTTTTGATCAATGTATAAAAAGACATGGCGTCAGTGTAGGGAAGTCTCGACAGGATGTCAAATAAAAATGACCTACAACTTAAATAACAAGCATGGCATCACCATACGAATAGAAACGATACTTTTCCCTGATCGCTTCTTCATATGCTCGACGGATTAAAGCACTTCCACCAAAAGCGTTCACCAGCATAAGCAGCGTACTCCTCGGAAGATGAAAATTAGTCAGTAAAACATCGACCATCTTGAATTCAGCTCCAGGATACAAGAATAAACGCGTAGCCCCGCGCACCTGACACGACCGAGCATACGACTCCAACACCCGACAGGACGTTGTCCCTACAGCAACAATCCTTCTTCCCGACGCTTTGGCTGCTGCAACTTTTCTCACAACAGACGGGCTGATCGAATACTCTTCACTATGCATCGGATGAGACACAATATCTTCGGCTTCAACTGGCTTAAATGTCCCATAACCGACATGCAGGGTCACTTGAGCAAACCCATGTCCCTCCAGCTTCAAAGAATCCATCAGCTGTTTCGTAAAATGCAATCCTGCCGTAGGCGCTGCGACTGACCCCCTGGGGCGCGCATACACTGTCTGATATTGCACACGATCTGAATCCTCATCCCCCCGCTTGATATAGGGAGGCAGCGGAATATGCCCAACAGACTCAAGCGCTTTCAACACATCATCCCTGTCAAATTCAACAACCCTCTGTTCTCGATCCACCAACTGACAAGAAATCCCCCCGGCAAAAACCAATGGTTCGCCTTCTCTGATCTTTTTTAAAGGACGAAGCATGGCCTCAAAACGCCGGCCTCCCAGCGATTTCAATAGAAAAACCTCAACCTGCCCGCCAGAACGAGGCTTCTCCCCCAATAAACGTGCAGGAATAACCCTGCTGTTATTCACGACCAGCAGGCTTTGACGGGGAAGATGATCTCCGAGACGGCGAAAAACAGTATGCACCAATTCCCCTGTTGAACGATCAACAACAAGAAGCCTGGACGCATCTCGTTTCTCTGATGGATATTGAGCTATCAGCGCTTCAGGAAGGCTATAATCAAAATCGGACAAGCGCATAAGACCACATCAAATAAAAAGATTGGGACTAACCGATATCACCTGTAATCCCCAATACCTGACGGATCTTGGCTTCCAGCTGAACCGGATTAACAGGCTTTACAAAATACCCCTTCACACCTTCGGAAAAAAACATATCCTGCATATTTTCATTAGACGTCAGCATAATAACAGGAATATTCCTACCTTCAGCAAGGCTTTTCAACTCGTTCATAAACTCAAAACCACTCATATTCGGCATTTGCACATCAAGAATAATAATATCCGGCTTCTGCTCCGCCACGGCTTTCAAACCCTCCACTCCATCGCCGGCAACCGTAACATCATACCTTTTTTCCTTAAGCGTAAACTTAAGTAGAGTAATACTCAACCGATCATCATCAATAATCAGCACTTTAGGAATCATAACACCACCTTTTCATTAACTGTTCACATGTTTCCAGAAAAACGGTTGAAATCCTCAACAAAACTCAGATAATAGGATTTATGTCTTACCACAACTTCATGAACAAGATACGTCAATGGGACAATCGGTCGAATCAATGGTTCATCCGCCATTTTTATATCCTGTTCTTCGAAGTTGTCCTGGTACTCGCTTTCGTCCTGTTCTTTGCACTAACGATCAACACCATTAATCTTGCTGCCGACATCTCTAAAGCGTCCATCAATGAACGGCTGTTGCTCAACCAGAACTATCTGGGACTCCTGATCGTATTTATTCTGCTACTCAATTCATTCTGGATGCTTTTCATGTTCGCAGGAACGATCAAGATCCGTAATGTCCTCAAAAACATTGACTTCAATCTCTCCCGCAAGCATAATGACCGCCGCACTAATACGGATGACTAAAACTTTATTCCTCTCAAGCAAACTGTTCTATTGAAAAATCCGAGATTAAAAATATTCGCTGCAAATATCTTTAGCTTGGCCTGTTAAGGCATCCCTCCAGTCTTTCGGTTTCCGCGTATCAAAAACATAACGAGCGCTGCCTTTATAACCCATCTCCGAAAGGCTCGTCGATACCGCATATAACGAGACCTGATTCAATCCCGCAATACTGCGCGCCATTGAAACAGATAAGCCCAACGAACGCTCCACATACTCCATTAACCCCGGCATTAACACACCTCCTCCAGCCATAACCACCCCTGAACGGATCTGCCCCTCATAACCTGATGCCGCAATACTGTCACGAATATGTTCCACCAGCTCTTTCACATCCTCTTCAATGGCTTCTTGGATAACGGAATGCTTGACCGACACAAAGCCCTGCTCTTTCTTGATAATAATATCATCGGTTCCTCGCAGAGGTTTATTATCCAACCGGCCATAACTTTTTTTAATGTCTTCAGCCAAAGAATACTGAATATTCAATTTCTTGGCGAGGCGGGAAGTGATCCTGTCCCCCCCAAACAAGGCATAATTGAAATGCTTTAAAAGGCCTTCCTTAAAAATATAGATCTCGGTCTTCTTTGCCCCTATATCGATCAGCATACAGCCGTCCTGACGACGTTGACGATCCAGCGTCGCCTCACTGAGCGCCATCCCATTAAAGAAAACACGGTTGATATCAACCCCCGCTTGCTTGACCGCTTTATAAATATTCCTCAACCGGGTAATACTGATGACAACAAGAAGAACCTCAACTTCCATCTTGCGGCCATATAATCCTATAGGATTTAATGCAACATTGATATCATCCACCTTAAACTGCCGCACAAAATCTTCAATGACCTCTTCTTCCAGCCGCCCCCCGAGCAAACGGGCCTGACGACGAGCGTTTCTCACATCACTGGGGACGATCACTTTATTTCCCCGCTCTGTCAACGGAATAACGGCCCGGCTCATCCTTGTTTCAACCAGATCCCCGCCAAGCCCAAGATAGACATCCGTAATTTTTAACTTTGTTTTTCTGGCAAGACCCTCAAGGGCCATACTGATCGCTCCTGAGAACTCACCAATATCATTCACTGAAGCATCTTTAAAACCCCGCGTATCCACCTCATACACACCCATTAATTCAAAATTCTCAGCATCCTGCAGCTTGGAAAGGCTGACCTTGATCTTTTGCGACCCGATATCGATCCCGCAAAATACACGATCTTTAAAGAACAACCCAACTATATCCCTGAACTTTTTCATTTCTTCACTTTCTTCTTACCGATAACTGGCGGATTAAATCTCAGATCAATATATTTAATTTCATTAACAGCCAGATCATTGCGAACCAGCATCACCGAAAGGACCTTCATTTTATCCACGCAATTATCCTTATCCACAAACACATCGAACCTGGCCGGATCTGCCGCTTCTCCAAATGAAAACACCAGCTTACTTATATCCGTTACATCAATAGCGTGCAAATGATATCCCGTCAAAGTTCGATCTTTACGGACCCAATCCAGTGCCGACAGAATATTTTCCAGCAAAAGATCTTTAACTCTTGTACCTGCGGAGGACTTTTGCTTCTGCAGCCCCTTCACCAGTACAAGAGTACTATCTTCTTTAGACGGTGCCCCAATAAAATACCCGTCATGCGACACAGCTACAGATCGTCCATCCACCAAAACCAGCGCCACAGCGATCCGACGCTCCCCCTGAATCGATATTTCATCAGGGAAACGGCGTAAAACCTTTAACCCCGCTATTTGCGGATACTTTCCACTAATTTTTGTTTGAAGCCCTTCCAGGTCAACGACAAAAATATTTTTCCCTTTCAGTTTATCAAACTCCGGGATATCCAACTTTCCGATCTTTTCTGAAACAGCTACTTCTTTAATATTGAAAAGACCTGAACGACGGACATACGAAAACATCGCCAAATAAGATATCCCGATCACGGCCGCTACTAGGGCTAAAACAATCCCCCATCGAGCTATATCAATGCTGATGAGAAATTGATTCTGCTTTCTTTTTACCATACGCCATTTCAACCAAAGTCAGGCACAGCTGCTGAAAATTCAACCCTGCGACCTTTGCCGCTTTCGGAAGAAGACTCGTTGCTGTAAAGCCTGGAATGGTATTGATCTCAAGTATATACGGAATGTTATTCGCGTCCAAAAGGACATCTACTCGGCCAAACCCCTCACAATGCAAGGCCCGATACGCCTTGAATGCCTCTGCCTGAACACGGTTTCTTACAGCATCATCGAGCTTGGCAGGAACACTATATTCGGTTGTCTGTGTTTTATATTTGGCATCAAAATCAAAGAAAAGAGCGTCCGCACTGATAATCTCAACTATAGGCAAAGGACAGTTACCAATGATCCCTACTGTCAATTCACGGCCACGAATATATTCCTGAATAATAATCTCCCTGCCAAAAAGCTCCGCTTTAACAACGGCTTCACGAAGCCCCTCTTCATCTTTGACTAGGCTGATACCTATACTGGACCCTTCACATGCCGGTTTCACTATCATCGGGAAAGTGCCTATCCCTTTCAAAATTTCTGCCATAGATAAAGCCGCAGCTCCCTTGATCGTTACCGTCTTCGGCGTCTGCACACCCATATCATCAAAATGTTTCTGTGCAACAGCTTTATTAAACGCCGCATAACTGGCCGCCGGACCACACCCCTGATAGGGAATATCTAATTCATCCAATATCACCTGCAAACCGCCGTCCTCGCCAAAACGGCCATGTAAAGCTATAAAAGCCATCTCGATCTTTTCAGCCTTAAACCAATCTTTGACAACATCCCGATCTTCAACCGTTAAATCAAATGACTTCACCTGACAACCTGCCTCTATCAACGCCTTCAGAACAGCGGCACCGGAACGAAGCGAAACCTCCCGTTCCGAAGAACACCCCCCCATCACAACACCGATCATCCCCAATCCCCTGATCTCATCCTTGGCTCGATCCCTTGCGAGGGGAATATGATCAAATCCAAGACGATCTTCCATCGAACGCACAAGCAGATCTGACAAATGAGTAATATCTCCGGCTCCCAGAGTCAAAACTAAATCTCCTGACTGTACCATCCCCATTAAATAAGAAATAATTTCCTCTTTTTTCAAGTGCACAAGATCGCCCGAGCGATGCATGCGTATCTGTTCAAGTAAAACTTCTGACGAAACCCCCTCTATCGGTTTTTCACTCGCCGCATAAATATCCGTCAGTATCAGCTGATCGGCAAGGCTAAAACATTCCGAGAATGCACTCATCAATAATTGAGTGCGGGAATACCGATGCGGCTGAAAAATAACGATCAACCTCTTGCGACCCAGTGTACGCGCGGCCTGTAAGGTGGCTGCTATTTCTGTTGGATGATGACCATAATCATCCACAACCAGAACCCCTCCTACTTCACCCTTACGCTCAAAACGCCGTTTTACTCCTTGAAACGTTCCTAGCGTTTCGGCAATAACCGGGATCCCGATCTTTAATTCATGCCCGAGCACAATGACCGCCAGAGAATTCAGAATATTATGTTTCCCCGGAACGGCTAAGCTAAAATGACCATAAAAAAGACCGTTATGATAACAGTCGTACGAACACCCATTGGCATCACAATGAATGTTCGTTGCGATCCATTCATTGTTATCCGCAAACCCGTACAATACACTTCTCCGGCTACTCTTCTCTACAATATGTCGAAGAAGTTGATTATCCCCACAGGCAATAACAACCCCACCAGGAACTGTCCGTTCTACAAATTTGGCATACGCCGCCAGCACATTATCCATTGTTTTATAATAATCAAGGTGCTCCCGGTCAATATTCGTAATAATAGAAAAATGGGGGGAAAAATACAGGAAAGATCCATCGCTCTCGTCCACTTCCGCCACAATGTGACGCCCGATCCCCAGATTAGCATTATATCCCTGACTAACCACACCCCCCACCGCCGTTGTCGGCTTCAGGCCGGCATTGATCAAAAGAAGGGAGGCCATTGATGATGTCGTTGTCTTGCCGTGCGCACCACCCACCGTAATACCCACCTCTTTATTCACAAACTGAGCCAACAGCTCTGCCCGTTTCAAAATAGGCATATGTAAACGAACCGCTTCAAACATCTCCGGGTTACTGGTCGATATCGCTGAGGAATAAATCACGCAATCCACGCCATCAATATTCTTCAAATTATGCCCAATAAAAATTTTAGCTCCTTTGGACCGTAACTGCCGGGTCAACTCCCCTTCTTTCTCATCAGACCCACTGACAGCATATCCTTTAGCCAGCATTAACAGCGCAAGGTTCCCCATCCCCATACCGCCGATCCCGATAAAATGATACTTTTTGATCTCTGTTTTATTTGGTATTTTTCTTTTCATAACTTAAATAAGCTTTCCAGGCAGACTCCAGTGGATCAATCGTAGGATATTTCATATAGGCTTTCTTTAAAGCCCCCTCAAATCTGGTCCCATCCTTAATTTCCCTGCATAAACGGGCAAAACGATACATTTCTCCCTCATGGATCAAAAAACCAACAAGACTGGCGGCCTCTGCATAAAAAATGCGCACTAGCTCACGATCCGAATCTTTGTTAAGCGACAAGCTGCCCAGATCTGCCAAAGAAATAAAACGCCCCTCGGCCATTGCCCTGCGCACCACATCATCAGCACCCCATCCGCCTGACTCTTCCTGAAAGACGGCAACGCCTTCTTCAAACCATAAGGGAACGAACGCATCAGGCCCTATAAAATCCCGAAAAATAATATGCCCAATTTCATGCGGCAACGTTGAATCAAAAAAACCCTGCGCCGAAGGGAAGGCCGCAATCGTTTTAAACTTTGTCATAACACTGCCAGCCGACCAAGCCAACCCTGAAGACTTCTTATAATCTTGCGCATCATCGTATATATATATTTTTACCCGGTCGCCCCAGATCCAGCCCTTATAACGCGTGAAACCAAGGCTCGTTGTTGTTTTTTTATAATTTTCTTCCGCTCGGGCCGATACATTCTGAATGAAACGAAATGGCGCCTGCTTATAAAAAACAATGAAATGATCACTCTTCAGCTCATGCCATTCCACCGCAAAAACCGACGATATAAAACATAAAGATATCACTGCACAAAGAATTATCTTTTTAATCACAAGGATTCTACCTCATCACAAAGCCTCTGCGCGGCATTACTCACAAAATCTTCCGTCATCTTCAAACGAAGCATCGCTCTGGGTAAAGCCTGTTCAAGTACTAAAAAAATCTTATCCTCAAGCAGAGAGGGGTTCAAGTCTTTTTCCTGAATTATTACACCCGCCGAATAATCCTCTAAAACACGCGCATTCGCCTCCTGATGACTATTCGCATAAGGATACGGCACTAAAATCGACGCAATTCCCTGAAGACCTAACTCTGTCACTGTTCCTGCGCCGGAACGGGCAATCACCATATTCGCCAATGCATACGCATCCTGGATATTCTCCATATACTCTTTCACATACGCAGGAAACCCGGCACGGCCATAACGCCCCTTTAACTCCTCCGCGGCACCTTTCCCTGCAATATGGATCACCTGCCAAGGGGTCTTCTGATCGATCTGTTCAAAACAGGCGGCCACCGCATTATTGATCCCACGGCTGCCCTGGCTTCCTCCAAAGACCAGAATAGTCTTACGTCCCTCTTCAAGCCCAAATTCTTTCAGGATTCGGGCGCGCGGACGCGCAACAGACATCTCTCTCATTGGACAGCCCGTCCACACTGTTCTGGCACTTCCAAAAGCAGACTTACCTGCCTTAAAACTGAGAGCTACTTTTCGAGCAAGCCGGGACAGTATCTTATTCGCTAACCCCGGACAAACATTCTGCTCATGAATAATCGTTTTTCCCCCCAGGCATGCGCTTGCAAATACCGCCGGAAAAGAGCTGTACCCTCCAAAACCGAGAACAACCGTAGGCCTGAATCTCAAGATAACACCAAAACATATTCCGATAGAATAGAGCAGATATCCCGCCGCCAGTAATATCTGCAACGGCCCCTTGGAAACGAACCCTTTAACCTTAATGTTTACACAATCAAAACCGCTCTCTGTAATCTTCTTAACGGCAGGACCCAAAGCTCCCACAAAATAAACAGACCAGCCGCGACGACGTAACTCCTCCGCCGTCACAAGCGCAGGATAAATATGTCCGCCAGTACCTCCTGTTGCGATCAATATCTTTTTATTACCCATTTCCAAGATCCTGTGTGCGAGATATATTCAAAATCAAGCCGACAACCATCATGTTAAAAATCAACGCTGACCCCCCATAACTGATGAACGGCAATGGAAGGCCCTTGGTCGGCAATGCCCCGATACTGACTCCGAAATTCACAACAATCTGAATACTCAACATCATCAGGATCCCAAAACACAAGTAATATCCGAATGAATCAACTGTCTGCCTGAGGATCCGTGTCACATGCCAAATAAAGAGGGCAAAGAGAAAAATCACCGCTAAAGCGCCTAAAAAGCCCAGCTCCTCTCCAATGATCGAAAAAATAAAGTCCGTATGAGCGGCCGGAAGATAAAGCAGCTTTTGCTCACTTTTGCCCAGCCCTACTCCCCAAAAACCGCCAGATCCAAGAGCGATCTGAGACTGCGATAACTGAAAGCCTGACCCCTGCGGATCTGCCCAGGGATCCATAAAAGCCACAATACGACGAAGACGATACGGCTCCATCCATACCAGAAAAACAGCCACAGGAATAGCGGGCATGAAAATAGATAACAAATGCTTGATGCGTGCGCCTGCTGCAAAGAGCATCGATAAAGTAATCGAAAAGATCAGAATCGTATTCCCCATATCAGGCTGTTTTAAAATAAGCCCACACAAAAGCCCCATCACCAGCATCGGAGGTATGAAGCCCTTCTTTAAACTTTTAATACAATCCTGTTTACGGGAAAGAAAATCCGCCAAATATATAATTAAAGCCACTTTAGCCATTTCCGACGGCTGAAAATTGATCGGCCCCAAATTGAACCAGCGTCTCGCCCCTGATGACATTTTTCCGATCCCCGGAATCAAGACAAGGACTAACAGGATAACAACACATCCTAAAATAGGCTTCGCCCATCTCTGCAGTAAACGATAATCCATCATCATGATCAGGAACATCAGGATTGAACCGATCATCAGAAACATCAAATGACGCATCAGAAAGTGAGTTCCGTTATTCATGACCTCAAGGGCATAGATACCACTCGAACTGTAGATCATAACCACCCCGATAGATATCAGAATGGAAAATGTCATGAATAAAGATATCCGGGTCTCACGCATTAAAGGTCTCTCACCATATCTTTAAACACTCTTCCACGATGTTCAAAGTTAACAAACATATCAAAACTTGCCGTCATTGGAGAAAACAGCAAACAATCACCCTGACGAGCCAGGTGTCTTGCACAAGCTAGTGCCGTATCCAAGCCTCCCTGCACAACTTCAACCCGAACCACATCGGCAAAGGTGTCCTTTAACTGGCCCTTGATAACCCCCATAGCTACTAAAACACGCACTTTTTGACGAACAAGCTCTCGTAACGGCGTATAATCCATATGCTTATCCGAACCGCCGGCTATTAAAATCGCCGGTTTCTGCATCCTCTCTAAAGCCCACCGACCAGATTCCACTGTTGTTGATTTGGAATCATTAATATACTCAACCCCCTCAAGCAGCCTCACCATTTCAAGCCGATGCTCGACTCCTTCGAATTCCTGAAACACCTTCTCCGTTACTTCATCCGAAACCCCTAGAATCCGCGCCACCTCTATCACCGCCAACTGATTGGAATTCGACGTTTCTCCATCCTTGTTAAAAAAACACGGCAATGACCTGACTTCATGCTCTAACTTACTTACGAGAGGATCTCCCGCATTAAGCACAGCAAAATCATGCTCTGTTTGATTCATAAAAAGACGTTTTTTTGCCTGATAATAATCTTGCATATCCGGATGACGGTCTAAATGATTCTGACTAAAATTCAGGATAACAGCAATAAAAGGACGGAACGTTTCTACCAATTCTAACTGGAAAGAACTGATCTCAACAACATAAAAATCAACATCTTCCCGAAGAACATGATCAGAAAAAGGGATCCCCACGTTCCCGCACAGGCACACCCTTTTTCCGCTCGCCGCAATAACCCTGGCGATCAACGTAACAGTCGTTGTTTTACCATTCGACCCCGTGACCGCGATCACCGGCTTGCGACAGTACCTCCAGGCAAACTCGATCTCTCCCACAACAGGAATACCCAAAGAACGGGCCCATTGTAAAGGCTCTGCCTCACGCCATACTCCAGGGCTTGCTACAACAAGATCGCTCTCTTGAATAAAGGCCTTGGTATGACCGCCTGATTCGATCACAGTACGCGCCCGATCCTGTAAGCCTGACAAAGCTTTTTCTATATCTACCAAATTCTTAGCATCGCTGATCTTCGGAAAGCCCCCCAGCTTCAATACCAGATTCGCCGTTGCAATACCACTTCTTGCGGCACCCACAATACAAACTTTCTTACCTTTGATATCCATACTTGATCCCCAGAATTATCTGATCTTCAATGTCGTCAACGTCACAAGCGCTAAAATAATGCCTACGATCCAGAACCGGATCACGATCCGGGATTCTTTCCAATTCAACTTTTGTAAGTGATGATGGTACGGTGAGCAAAGAAATATTCTTTTACCTGTTAATTTAAACGATGTCACCTGCATAATAACAGATAAAGCCTCCCAGACAAACACTCCGCCCAGGATCACCAATAAAGCTTCTTTCTTGGTAAAAACCGCAATGATACCCAAAGTCCCTCCAAGCGCCAAAGCACCGACATCCCCCATAAAAACCTCGGACGGATGAGCATTGAACCATAAAAATCCTAAACTGGCCCCAACAATAGCCGTACAGAAAATAGTCAATTCACCGGCCCCAGGAATATAAGGAATGAACAAATAATCACTGAAATTCTTATTGCCGGTGATATAGCAGAGTATCGCCAATGTCAAGGCAACCATCAAGGTGCACCCTATCGCTAAACCATCCAGGCCATCGGTCAAATTCACTGCATTCGAAGCCCCTACCAGGATCACCATGACCAATAAAATATAAAACGGACCTAGGTCGATCGCCACTTTCTTGAAGAACGGCAGATCCAAAGCCGTTGATACGTTCAAATACGCATAAACACAAAAACTCACGATCGTCGCCAAGACCGCCTGCCAAACGATCTTGGTCTTACTCGGCATTCCGTTCTTGTTAATCCCCGTCACTTTCATATAATCATCCACAAAACCCACCACCGCCAACCATACCATCGTCAATAACGTTAATAAAATATAAGGATTCGAAAGATCCGTCCATAAAAGAACGGAAATAAGAATACTTCCAATGATCAGCAAGCCACCCATTGTCGGCGTCCCATGCTTAACTTTCAATTCAGCCCCCAATACGGCTTCACGCCCGCCGCCCATAACCGGCCTTTCAGAAAAATTCCACTGCGCCAGTTTACGAATGAACCAGGGGCCAAAAACAATACAAATCAAAAACGTCGTCACCGCAGCTAAACCGGCACGGAACGTAATATATTTAAAAATATTCAGCGGGAAAAATTCATACCTGAACTGCGACAAAAAATAAAACATATCTCAATCCTTCAGTAATTGTTCAATTAACTGATCCATTCTCATCCCACGAGACCCCTTCACCAACACAGCATCTCCCGGACGAAGATGCCGCGTTAAATCCTGATAAATATCTTCCTGCTTCATATAATGCTTCACTCGAATGAACGGAGCCAACTGCTTTGCCCTTTCTCCGATCAAGCCAGCCCAGCGTCCGATCGTCACTACATGATCAATACCTGCCTGGGCTACGGCCTCACCGACTTCGGCATGAAGGATTTCAGACTGATCGCCCAATTCCAGCATATCCGCCGCAACAAGAAATAAGCAGCCGCCTTTTCTTCTTCTGACCAGAGACAATGTTTTTATGGCATTCTTATACGATACCACATTCGCATTATACGTATCATCAATCAACGTCATGCCTCTTACCGCATGAAAACATTGCCGGCCTTTAGCTGGCTTCACTCGCTGTAAAACCTGCATAATATCTTTATCAGGTACCCTTAACAGTTGGCCGCAGCTGATCGCCGCCAACGCATTCGACACATTCCCCCATACAGGTGTTGGCAGCAAAAAAACGCTGCCATCCTTCAATACAACTTTCAATCCCGAACGGTAAGGTATAACATCAACAACTTTTATATCTGCTTCCCGACTCATAGCAAACGTTATTATCTTTTGAGTCAATTTTCTTTTTAATATACGACGTAAATATTCATCGTCCACATTAACAATAAGCGCGCCTTTCTTCATCACATGATCAATCAGCGTTACTTTCTCCCTAAAAACACCAGAAGGATCCAAAAGCCCCGCCAAATGGGATTGGCCGATATTCGTAAAGACGGCAACCGTCGGACACGTAACTTCGCCAAGCCAGTTAATCTCACCAAAATGATTCGTGCCAGCTTCAATAACGGCCGCCTGATGCCTTTTTTTCAGCTGCAGCAATGTCATTGGAACACCAATATGGTTATTCTCCGTGCCTTTATTATAAAGAACCCTGTATTTCTTTCCTAATACGGCAGCAATAAACTCTTTCGTCGTTGTTTTGCCGGCACTGCCTGTAATCGCAATAACAGGGATCTTGAACTTCAACCGATGATGCCGCGCCAAATACCCTAACGCCCTACATGTATCCTTTACCAGAATAATTGTCACACCTGCCGGAAGGTAGGCATCTTCCCGGCAGATCAATAAAACAGACGCACCTCCGGCCACCGCCTGAGAAGTAAAATCATTCCCATCAAACGTATCCCCCTTGATCGCAATAAAAAGATCTCCTCGCTTCACCCTACGGGTGTCACTGGATACGCCCCTCACGCGCAGCGAAGCACTCCCCTGCAATAATTTTCCACTCGTAACTTTTAATATTTCAGCAACAGTAAACATCCCTTCATCCCTTCAAAATCTTGCCCACTATATCTCTTTCAATAAAATCTACTGTTCTATCCTGCAATATCTGATACGTCTCATGCCCTTTCCCAGCTAAAAGAACAATGTCTCCCGGTAAAGCTATCTCAAGAGCACGATGGATCGCCGCTTCACGGTCTACCACAACTTCAAAATTCTTCCTGTTAAAACCCGGTAAAATCTCATTGATGATCCTCTCCGGAACCTCTCCGCGGGGATTATCCGAGGTCACAATGGAGAGATCTGCCAACTCACCGGCAATATATCCCATTCGGGCACGCTTGGTCCGGTCTCGACCTCCTCCGCAGCCAAAAACAACGATCAATCGCCCCTGTTTGACCTCCTGCAATGCCTGAAGAACATTCTTAAGCCCATCATCCGTATGCGCATAATCAATAAAAATCTCAAACCCCTTCTCACATTCAACCCGCTCCAAACGGCCAGGAACATTTCTCAGCGCTTCGATCCCCTGTTTAATGACGTTAGGAGCTATCCCTTCGCTAAGCCCGGCTGTAAAAGCCGCCAAAATATTATACATATTATGCTTACCCGTGAACGGCGTTTCAATTAGCACTCTCCCTCCAGGGAAAAAACAATCAAAACGAGCTCCTTTTCTTCCCAATTCCCTCACAACCGCGCGCACATCAGCCTCTGCATCGATCCCGTATGATAATACTCGTGCTGATGTCATTTTCAGTAATTTTTGCCCCCAAACATCATCCATATTAATGACGGCATAAGCCTTTGCTGAAAGCCTTGAGAACAGATGGCTTTTAGCCTCAAAATACCGATCCATTGTTTTATGATAATCCAAATGATCCCCTGTCAGATTGGTAAACAGGGCTCCGGAAAAATCAATCAGGTCCACCCGCCCCTGATCCAGGGCATGCGAAGAAACCTCCATCACTGAATGCGAGACACCACTTTTCTCCAAATGACTCAAGAAAATCTGGTTATCCAGTAACCCTGGAGTGGTATTTTTTGAAGGTACAACTTTACCCGCTACGCGATAATTTACAGTTCCGATCACACCTGAAGAAAACCCGGCTGCTGATAAAATAGACTCAAGAAAATAAGTGATCGTTGTCTTCCCGTTGGTCCCGGTCACCCCAATAACGCGCACCTTATCCGAAGGCATACCATAAAAATCCCGCACAACAGACCGAAACACGTCCCGAGGATTTTCTACTTCTACAAACAGTACATCCTGATAGCGACCATTAAAATCCCCGGTCACTCCCCGAGGCAATACAATCACCTTAGCCCCTTTGGCTACCGCGTCGTCAATAAAATCTTCGCCCTTCATTGTTGGTCCTGACAAAGCCGCAAATAAACTGCCCGGTGTCACCCTACGGGAATCGTCCCAGACTGCATTAACCTCAACGCCATTAAAACGCATGCGGCAACCCCTTCTTTGTCGCTAAATATTTCAATGAATCCTCAACGATCTCCCTGAACGCCGGGCCTGCCACAACCCCACCGTAATAGGCCGGATGAGGTTCATCAACGCTGATCACAATAGCCAATTTAGGATCATTCACTGGCGCAAAACCAATGAACGACGCTACAAATTTACTATGAGAGTACGCCCCATTAACAACTTTTTGAGCCGTCCCTGTCTTTCCACCAGCAGGAATATCTTTAACCTTCGCCATTTGAGCCGTTCCTACATCAATAACTCCCTGCAGAATACTCCGCATGCGGCGCGCCGTTTCCTGGCTCATGACACGGGTCACTACATGAGGCTTATGCTCTTCAATCATCATGCCATTGGCCGCTTTTATATATTTAATAAAATACGGCTTCATCATCACTCCATCATTCGCAATGGCGGCTATCGCCACGGCCAGCTGAACCGCGGTTACCGTGACTTCCTGTCCTATAGGGATCGCCCCTATCGACGTCTTCGACCATCGGTTTGTCGTCTTTAATACCCCTCCGACCTCGCCCGTCATCCCAATATCCGTCCTCTTGCCGAAACGAAAACGGTTCGCATATTCATAAACCTTATCAGGCCCCAACCGCTGCGCCACTTTAGTCGTCCCGATATTGCTCGACTGTTCAATCACCTGCCGAAACGTCAAATCTCCCTTTGGATGCGCATCTTTCAGAATATGATTCCCAACCCGGTATTTCCCATTCTCACAAAAGAAAACCTCCTCCTCATTAGTGACCCCCTCCTCCAAAGCCGCCGTAGCCGTCACAATCTTAAAAACCGATCCAGGCTCATAGGTAAAAGCCACGGCCCGATTCGTCCTGTTCCCGATCGGGCTTTTTTCCGGAGCATCCGGACGAAACGTTGGCCGATTAGCAAAAGCGAGCACTTCACCCGTCTTGGGATCCAATACTATAATAGTGGCAGCCGCGGCATTAAACTTTTCATACGTTTTATCCAGGGCTTTCTCAACAATAAACTGAATGGTCTCATCAATCGTCAATACAACATCATGGCCATCTTTGGGCTCCAGAAAATCCTTCTCGATCATCAGATCCCTCTGACGCGCATCACGCAGGAACTGTGCCACCCCTTTTGTCCCATGCAAATACTTGTCATACTCAAGCTCAACTCCTTGAAGTCCGGCATTATCGATATTGGCAAACCCGATCACATGCGCCGCCAAAGCCCCATTCGGATAAAATCTTTTACTCTCTTTTACAAACGCAAGCCCCGGGATCTTTTCCGCTTTTAACCGAAGATATTGATCTTGTGGAATCTTGCGAGATAACCAAACAAAACTTTTAGGCTTACTTAATTTTTTTTCCAAAGAACCGCGGTCCTCACCAAGAACAGCAGTAACCCTGCGTATCGCCACCTCTTTTTGCGAAGCTGTCATCCCCTTAGGATTCGCAAAAAGAGAATATGCCGCAACATTCAACGCGAGAGTCCTCAGCTCACGGTCATAGATTGTCCCTCTCTTTGGCTCAAGATCCACAACATGGTTATGCTGCTTGTCTGCCTTATCAGAGAGATAATTCGAACGAAAAACCTGAATGGAAGATAATTTCAGAATAAAAGCAAATAAAGAGGCAAAAATGACAAGAAAAATCAGACCAATGCGAAGGGGGTGCCGTTGAAAGTACAAACTCGTACACTCTTTTTTAAATTATTATAATTTATTACATATAATACTATTCTAGGAAATTTCAGGAGGAAACATAGAACAAAAATTAAAATTTCGCAAACGCCAAAAGATCCGCTAAAGGATTTGAATTCTTTGCTTCTATTTCCACGATATTCTTGTTACTAACAAACTTGTAATCCTTCTCTTTTACAAGTAACTCACGCCCGATATGATCCGACGACTTCAAGCGTAAAATATCATTCTTCATAATAACATTACTTTCAACAAGCTTTTCAACTTTATCTGCCCGTCTTTTCCCTTGATATGCCAAACCATAAATATTCATTTGTAAATGAATATATAATACCGCCATTGTTGTAATAACGAACATTATCTTAAGAAACCCGCTCACCTTCATATCAGCCTTTCAATAGACCTCAACCGCGCACTGCGAGATCGAGGATTAACCGCCTCTTCTTCCGGAGACGGTCGTACTGGTTTTTTAGTTAACAACGCGGCTTCTCCAAGCCGCGTCAACGAACGAAATTTTTCTTTCACGATCCGGTCTTCAAGAGAATGAAAGGCGATCACACACATCCTTCCACCCTTCTTTAATCTTGAAAAAGCCAGGTCAATCGCTAATTCAACGGACTCTAACTCCCGATTCACAGCGATCCGAATCCCCTGAAAAGAACGTGTTGCCGGATGAACACCATCACGCGAATGTTTATACGGTAATGAACGCATGATCACCTTCACAAGATCTGCCGTCGTTTGAATCGCTGCGGCTGCACGTGCTTTAACGATATTACGCGCAATACGCCGGCTAAAACGCTCTTCGCCGTACTGCCAAAGAACTCGGGCCAGCTCTTCTTCAGAGAACGTATTCACCACATCCATGGCAGAGAGGGGTTCTCTGGTATCCATTCGCATATCCAAAGGGCCATCATGACGAAAACTGAACCCTCTTTCCGGATCATCCAATTGAAGGCTAGACACCCCCAGATCAAAAAGAACCGCATCTACCTCTTTCACCCCTAAATCAGAAAGAACCGAAACTATCTCACGAAAATTGTTCTTCACAATATCCAGTCGTCCTGAAAACCCCTTCAACCGTTCTCTTGCTCTTAATATCGCCTGCTCATCCTGATCGATCGCGATCAACCGCCCCGTACTCTCTATGACCTCTGACATCATAAGCGAGTGACCACCCAACCCTAGCGTGCAATCTACTACCGTCATTCCTTTAGCCAGTCTCAAGAATTCCAAAACCTCTTGTGCCATTACCGAAATATGACCGCAACTCGTGTCTTTATCCTTATCAAAGATCAATGCATCTGATTCTTTGTTCATAACGCTGCAAAATGAGAACTATCGGCCACAAAACTAGGGATCTTTCTTTCGATCACGGCCCGCTCAAACCCTTCCCATACATTCTGACGGTCTTCGATATCCACCACTTCCTCCCAATTCCCTTTAATGCCGTTACGCTGATAAACCTTGTGATTTTCCTTAAACACCAAATAGATCTTTGTCCGCCGCGTTGCTTCATCCTGTGTCGAACAAAAAACACATTCACAATGCGGCAATTCCACCATGTGCTTGAAAATCAACTTGGATCCGGTTAATGTCAGCATGTCCGCCTCCTGGGGTTGGGGTTTGGACTACACAAAATTATTAAAGATCTATCATCCGCTCAGCTGTTTGCTCAAACAGCCCTGTTGACTTTGTATAAAATTCCTGCCAGCGAATTGTATCCCAAATCTCAATACGGTTAGAAACCCCGATCAAGACCGTTTTAGCTGTTATTCCCGCAAAATCTTTTAAATACTGAGGAACAACAAAACGCCCCTGCTTATCAGGCACAACATCAACAGCTCCTGAAAAGAACATGCGGTTAAACGTACGAGAATCCTCTTTCGTGAAGGAAAGCCCCTTGAATTTCTGCTCTTGAATCTTCCACTCATATTCCGAGAACATAAAAATACACTTCTCAAGACCACGGGTAACAAAAAACTTGTCAATGGAATTCTCACGGGCAACATCTCGAAAACGTGACGGAAGGATGAGCCTTCCTTTCGTATCAAGATTATGGTTGTATTCACCATAGAACATGAGCACTCCTTCAATCAGGTTTCAATCTTCACCACTTTACACCACTTTGCTCCACCACCTTCACAAGTATAGACTCCACACATTCGAATGTCAACAAAGAAAAAGGTGAAATACAGACTTTTTTTCAATGAAATATTTTACGTAGTCAGCGACGATAATAGAAGAAAATATCTTTATTGCGGGAAAATAGAAAGAAACCGGGAAAATAAAAAACGCCAGAGGGAACCCGAAAAAGCGAAATCTACCCCTGAAACCACTTTAATGATGGTTCAGAAAAAAATCCACTTTGAACGCCCTATTCAATAAAAAAATTGGAATATCAAAAAGGTGGCTACTAACAATACGAACGGGCTTTGACAATATCCCGCTTAATCGCGCGAACAAGAGAATTTTCGTCGAGGAAAAAATGGTCATCCCGTAGTTTCTTTATAAAATCAACACAGATCCTTTGGCCATACAAATCCCCCTTAAAATCAAGGATATGCACTTCAAGAACCATAGCCCCGGACTGTTCTTTAATTGTTGGGCGAGTACCTATATAAAACACTCCTGCGAATGTCCGCTCCTGGAGATGTACATGCACTGCATAAATTCCAGAGTGTAAAGTAACAACGTTTTCTCGAGCCATGTTGGCCGTAGGAAATCCCAAACGGCGGCCAATCCCGCTCCCGCGTATAACAAGCCCGTCAAACCCGTAATCCCTGCCTAAAAAAGCCTTCAAACGGGATAAAGCTCCTGCCGCTACCAACTTTTTAATAATCCTTGTTTTAATACATATTTTATTTGATTTTAATAAAGAAACTTTTCTCAATTCCAGGCCAAAAGAATGAAAAAACTCTTTCGACCCCTGATGGTCACTGCCAAAAGAAAAGTCCTCACCTACAATGACTCTCTCTGTTCTTAATTGGCCGATCAAGATCCGTTTCACAAAATCTGCCGCACTCCACGCCGCCAAAGAAAGGCTGAAAGGGACCACATAACAAACATCAACACCCAAAGATCCGATTAACTGAATCCGCTGTTCAATGGAAATCACATAACCATTAAACTGTTCGGGATGCAGGATTTCTACCGGATGAGGATAAAACGTAACAACAACACTCGCCCCGCCGATCTTTTGAGCCTCTGCCACCGCAGCTCGAATGACAGCCTGATGGCCACGATGGACCCCGTCAAAGACTCCGATCGCGGCAACAACATGTTGATAACGCTTAGGAAGGTATCCAGCGTTTAAGATGATTTGCATTGATCTCCTCAAGACTGACCGCTTCCTTGATTGTAAAGGGCCCTACTTTTGTACGCCGGATCTCTGTAATGCATGCCCCACAACCTAAAACTGCACCGACATCTTCTGCAATCTGACGAACATAGGTCCCTTTGGAACAATCCAGAAAAAACTTAACAAAAGGCAGCGAAAAATCAAGGACGGTCAACTGATCCACCCGTACTTTGCGAGCCTCTCTCTCCACAACAAGTCCCCTCCGTGCAAGCTTGTACAAACGCTCACCTTTGTGCTTAACTGCCGAAACCATCGGAGGCACTTGTTCGATTTCACCCGTAAACTGCACAAAAGCCTTCTCCACATCCTGCTGATCAATCCCCTCAAATGACTTTTCCTCCAGCGTCTTCCCTTGAATATCAGCGCTGTGTGTTTTTAAACCCAACTTCATTGTCGCTTGATAAGCTTTGTCAAAACTAACAAATTTATCAAACAAACGCGTTGCAGGGCCAACCAAAATAATCAGCACCCCCGTTGCCAACGGATCAAGGGTTCCCGCATGACCTACCCGCTTCATATTCAAACGCCTCCGAACACACGCCACCACATCATGCGACGTCATGCCAGAGGGCTTATCGACAACAATGATACCTTCCATCACAATCCCCTCTCACTATACCTATTATCCAAAAACTGACGAAATTACCCTCGAACGATCGCCTCCTGAATGGCCGCAAGGATCAGCTCTTTAGCCTGCAGAATCGATCCATCCACATAACAACCACTGGCTTTCTTATGCCCGCCGCCATTAAACTTTCCTGCCAAGCGAGAAACATCGACATTCCCCCGGCTGCGCAAATTCACCCGAACTCGCCCAAGATCAGCTTCAGTAAAAATAACAATAACATCCAATCCATTGATCGCCCTCAACAGACCGAAGATCTTATCTCGAATATCAAAATCACCTGAAAAAGCCTCCACATCCTTCTTCGTCATGACCAAACAGGCAACCCTGGCATCACACTCAAGCGTCAACCGATTCATTGTCGCAAAAAAAGTCTTCAAATCTTCCTTGGGCATGGTCTCATAAACCTTACGATACAATTCCCCCACAGGAATCTTATACTTCAATAGATCTGCGATCACTTCATGCGTATGGCTCGTTGTACAATCAAACCCAAAAGATCCCGTATCCGTCAATATCCCCAAATATAATAAAATAGCGACATCGCGTGTAAACGTAAAACGCGCCCGCTTCAACAACTCATACAAAATTTCCGAGGTAGATGAATACCCGGTCTGAACCAGATTCAACTGAGCAAACCCCTGATTTGTCACATGATGATCAATATTGATCACACATGCCCTCTCTCCGATCAATCCTTTCACTTTTCCAATACGATTCATATCCCCGCAATCAAGAATAACCACTGTATCAGGAGAAAAACGCTCTTTACCCGTCAAAGCATGGCACAAACGGCTGCGCGGCATAAATGTCAGCCACTTGGGGCATTCACCTTCATTATAAAGGCGCACATCCTTGCCCAAAGACTTCAGGAACAAGGTCATAGCCAGCGCAGCTCCCAGAGCATCCGGATCCGGATGCACATGCATCGTCACAACAACCTTACGCGATTTTCTTAACGCATCAATGATCTTCTTTTCCATCGTCGACACCTTTCCCGCTTTCCCGCGCTTCACGTTCTCTCTTAATCTCTTCCAATGCCTTATCCATCATCACTGACTGCGCGATGGAATTATCATAAACAAAACGGATCTCCGGAATATGCCTCACACCGATCCGCTCTCCAACAAGTTTACGCACCCGGCGGCTGGCTGAGTTCAACCCTTCCTGAGCCGCTTTAACAGTCTGCGGATCATCTGTCAAAACACTATACCCGATATGCGCATAGCTTAGATCCTTGCTCACATCCGCGAACGTAATCGTTACAAATGAAACTCTCGGATCTCGAATCTCTCCCAATAAAAGCAGGCTGCTGATCTCTCTCTTAAACTGCTGGTTCAACTTATCCATACGGCTCATAACAACCTCTTTAATATCCTGGCTTTATCTATTCGGGGCATATTAAAACTAACTAATAATTCTTCCGCTGACTCGCGATCTAATGCGGCGATCAGCACAGAAAAAAAAGACATCCAACGAGCATCTCCCTTGAGTGAAGAGTGAATCACCTCATTAAACCCGGCTTCAACCCCTTTGTCATATACAAAAAACCGCAATCCATCCATCGAAGATAAACGTTTTAACATACTCCGGGGATCCTCTTCCTGAAGGATCCGTTTAAACTCCCCAAAATACCGGACCGGCGTAATAGACCGAAACGCATTCTCTTCCATGGACTCTTTCAATACAGCCAGAGTCTTGGTTTCAAATTTGAAATCAAACCGCTTCTCATACCGGACAGCCCTCAGTATTCGGGTTGGATCATCAATAAAACTGCGATAATGCATCACGCGAATAATTTTATTCTGAATATCCGCGTAACCGTCAAAATTATCATAAATAGCGCCAAATTCCGGAGTATTCAGGCTAGCGGCGACCGCATTCATAGTAAAATCACGACGGAACAGATCATCCGCAATAAGCCCCGGAACAACATCCGGTAACACCCCCGGTCTGGCATATGATTCCCGCCGAGCCGTTACGATGTCCAACCCCACTCCATTCAATAACTCAATAGCCACAGTGCCAAACTTTTTATGCGCCAGGACCTTGTGCGGTTTCTCTTTCAGCCTTTTCACCAGGTTTGACGCAAAAAGAACAGCATCCCCCTCGACTACAATATCAATATCCAGGCTCTTTCGACCCAAGATTAGATCCCTCACCATTCCTCCCACAAGAAAAACCGGAATTTTCTTTTCGTCCGCCAGCTTCCCAACCTCACGAATGATCTTGAAACTTTCATCGGGCAATTTTTTTAAATTCAATGTCTGCATTATCACCCTCGAGGGTGGAATTGTTGATGAACGGAACGCAAACGCTCACGATCGACATGTGTGTATATCTGCGTCGTTGATATATCCGAATGCCCCAACATCTCCTGCACACTTCTCAAGTCTGCTCCATGCTCCAGTAAATGAGTGGCAAAAGTATGCCGTAATGTATGCGGCTTGATCGTTTTCTTAATCCCTGCCTTATGCGCATAGAACTTAATGATCTTCCACGCACTCTGACGGGACATCTTTTTCCCTAGACGAGTAATAAAAAGATCTGCTGACGATCGTCCTTTTAATACTTTTAAACGACCAGAAGAACAATACTTCTCCACTGCCTCGACAGCCTTCCCTCCGACCGGAATCAAACGCTCCTTACTTCCCTTACCGATACATCGCACGAAGCCCATCTTCACATTCACATTCTCTACCTTTAATCCAACCAGTTCCGACACCCGTAACCCAGATGCATAAAAAAGTTCAAGAATAGCGCGATCCCGTTCAACCTGCCACCCACGCCCTTGCGCAGCTTTGATCATCGCATCGATCTCTGCTTGCGTTAACACCGCCGGAACACGTTTCCAGGTCCTTGGCGTATCGATCAAGTCCACAGGATCCTCTTTTGAGAAATTTTCTCGAACTAAAAACCGATGAAACGTACGGATCGCCGCCAGGCTGCGGCAAATACTCGTTGTCGACAAACCTGAAGACTTCTGATGCTGCATATAACCAGTCACATGATCACGCTGGACCGCCTCGAAGCCGGTTAAACCCATCGCATCTTTAAGATACTCCCTATAAGAAACAAGATCATGTTCATACGCCGTTAAAGTGTTTTTGGCCAACCCGCGCTCAACAGACAAATAATTCAGGAATTCACTTAAACACTGTTTCATTGAACTCCGATGAACTCTTTGACCATATCCGGCTTAAGCGTCTTACGGACCTCGCCCTCAACTTTACGCACCGCGCCTTCCAGCAAATCGTATCGGCGCATACCCGCAGGCTTATCCAACTCCTTCATCGCTTCCTGAACATGAAGGATCACTTTCTCACCCTGGGGCTTTTTACCCTCATTCAACAACCCGGTCATCCCCTGAAGATGAGCAATGATCTGCGCTAACAAATATCGCTCTCGCTTTTCTCCAGAATTCAAAGAACCGAATGAAGCATAAAAATCATTTAAATACGCTTTCACCATCGAATAATGACTCTTATACGTGTCGATCGGTAATGCCTGCTGCCGCGGATAATCCAGCGGCTCCAGAACAGGAATAAAAGCTTCTTTTGAGTCTTTATTCTTATTCTGGCGAATAAACTTTCTACGAAAAGAAGAGCAGCCGCTCATGGCAACAGAACAAACGATCCCAATCATTATGACAGAAAAAAAATACCTTGATCCTTGCCATTTATTTATCATTCACCATCTCCTCAAATTCTTGTTCACTGAGCACTTTAATGCCTAACGCCAATGCCTTGTCCATCTTCGATCCTGTCAATCCTCCGGCAACAACAAAATCAGTCTTTTTTGTCACCGATGACCCAATCTCTCCCCCTAAAGCTTTAACTTTGTCCCCGGCTTCTGGACGACTATATTTTACAAGCTCTCCGGTAAAAACAAATAATTTACCCGACAAGGTTCCTTCCGTACTAAGCGATGATTCCAGCATCGCTACTCCCGCCTCATGAAAACGACCGATCAACTCCCGCGTTTCCTTCTGTGAGAAATACCTGACCACGGCCTGAACGCTCACTGCCCCCATATCCCTCACCGACATCAGCTGCTCAGCCGAAGCTTTCATTAAACTATCGATCGAAGCAAAACGCCTGGCGAGTATTTGAGACGCCTTCTCTCCAATATTAGGAATACCAAGACCGAAAACAAATCTGGCTAACCCTCTCGACCGGCTTTGATCAATCGCCTTTAAAAGCTTGTCCGCCTTCTTTTCACCAAACAATTCTAACCCTAAAAGATGCTCTCTGGTCAAAAAATAAATATCCGCAAGCGAGCAAAGCTGTTTCTTTACCACAAGCTGCGAAACCGCAGACTCTCCCAGACCTTCAATATCCATTGCTCCCCGTGAAGAGAAATGCACTATACGCCTTTCCAACTGTTTCGGACAGGCCGGATTCATACAACGATACGCCACCATCCCCTCATCAGAACAAATAAAATCTTCTTTACAGGCCGGACAATCCCCTGGAACTTTTCTCACAACCTCACGCACCGCCGCTGCCTCTACGACCTTAATAACTTTCGGAATAACATCTCCTGCCCGCTCGATCAATATCCTGTCTCCCTTGGAAACTCCCAAACGAGCAATTTCTTCAAAATTATGCAATGTTGCCCGCGATACCATAACTCCCGCACACGCCACCGGTTCCAGCTCAGCAACAGGCGTCAACACTCCTGTACGACCGACTTGAACCACAATAGCCTTCACTACGGTTGTCGCTTGAAAAGCCTGAAACTTGTACGCTACCGCCCATCGAGGGCTCTTCATGGTTTCTCCTAAAATACGTTGATCCCGAAAAGAATTCACTTTAACAACAGCGCCATCCACATCAAACGGCAGTGAAAGCCTCATACGCTGAAACTCTTCACAAATCATCAATACCTCCTCCATCGACCTGCAACGGTGGGAATACGCATTAACGGCCAATCCAAGAGCCCTCACCGACTGCAGAAAATCCCAATGAGTCTCTCCTATGACCCCTCCAGCGATACGGCCAAAAGAATGCGCGAAGAAACGCAACCCTCTTTTTGATGACTCCACAGGATCCAATAATTTCAAAGAACCGCTCGCGGCATTTCGAGGATTGGCAAATACCTCCTCACCTTTCTCCCTACGGTCGGCATTAAGCTTTTCAAAATCCACCTTCCTCATGTACACTTCGCCACGGACCTCCAGCAGATCCGGAATTTCAAAACCCTCCCGAGAACGTAATTTCAAAGGAACAGATCTCATTGCCTTGACATTATGTGTAACGTCCTCGCCAGACTCTCCGTCACCGCGCGTCAAGGCCACTTTCACCTCACCTTCTTCATAGATCAACGAACAACTGACCCCATCAATCTTTAATTCAACAACGTATTCAGCCTCACGGCCCTCCAGAGCCTTGACCACTCGGCTATGCCATGCCTTTAAATCTTCAAATGAATACGTATTATCCAACGACAACATCTTTACTTTATGCGCGACAGTATTCACTCCTGAAGAAACCTTGGTTCCAATACGGCTTGTCGGAGAATTATCCCTTCGAAATTCCGGAAAATCTTCTTCAAGACGCAAAAGGCGTGCCATTAAATGATCGTACTCCTGATCTGAAATAACAGGATTATCCAGCACATAATATTTATAATTATGTTCCTCGATCTCCTGCGAAAGATCACGTATATCCTGTACAACCGATCGTTTATCCATTAAAGAAAGCTCCGATCATTCTCTAGTACTTAATAGAAAAACCGCTCCATCCATGCGTCAAAGATGAACGGATAACCTTTTTCTCTCCTACAGAAAAAGCGACCTCAAGCTGATGGATCAACACCTCGATATCAGCTTCTTCTCCTTCAGCCAGCAATTGAACACTCCCATCAGAACAATTTCTTACCCAACCCGCCACCCCTGCTTCTCGCGCCATATCGCGGGCTGTACAACGAAAACCAACCCCCTGCACCCGGCCTTTAAAGATCACTTCACACGTTATCACTCAACGAACCTCTTTTAGCCAACGTGGCCCAATAAGAAATATTATCCAATATAAATAAAAACCAATACAAACTGAAAGTTTAAGGATGGATCCAAGAAATATACGGCAGGCTTTACTCATACAACCTCGCTGGGATTGAACCAGTGCAAAGAACCCTTTCAATAAGATCCCCAAACCGCAAGGCCCTTTGAGTCCTCGAACAGCTTAGGGATAATACTGAAAGAATCCTTTCAAAATCATCGGGAGGGCGGGTTTTGAACCCACGACCTCAACGTCCCGAACGTTGCGCGCTAGCCAGCTGCGCTACCCCCCGAAAAAATAACGGCTGAAAAATTTTGAACCTGTAAAAGAGGCGTAATTCTAACATCTAATACTCTGTTCGTCAAACTTCCTTTATCCCAAATCCGATCTCAGCCTCAACAGCCAGATCCTCTCCAACATAGGCCTTACAATCTAAAAAGCCAAGCTTTGCCATGATCTTGATCGTTTTGATCTCAATGCGCAGCTGATCCCCTGGAACAACAACCTTATGAAATTTCGCCGTTGTCTTGGCTAAATAATAAATAAGCTTCTTGCCTTCCATATTCCTGGAATAATAAAAATAAATACACCCGGCCTGCGCCATGGCTTCAATCATTAATACTCCCGGCATAACCTTCTCATCAGGGAAATGCCCCTGAAACTGCGCCTCATTGATCGAAACATTCTTGATCGCCACCAACTTCTCATTTGGCGTACATTCGATCACCCGATCGATCATCAAAAATGGAAAACGATGCGGGATAATCTTTTGAATCTCCTGAATATCAAGCTGCATAATCAACCTTTCGATTTTAAAATGTATTTCGCCAACAGATCTGTCTCAATGTTCACTTTATCACCGGGCACCCTGCTCCCAATACCGGTAACTGCCAATGTATGCGGAATAAAATAAACAGCAAACCATTTCTTTTTAACTTCACCCACTGTCAAGCTGATGCCGTCTACCGCCACAGAACCTTTAGGAACAACATACCGCATTAATGCTTTAGGAATGGAAATACGATATTCAACATAATTCGTCAAGGTGCGAACATCACTGATCACACCAATCGCATCAACATGCCCTGTAACAAAATGCCCGCCGATCCGAGACTCCGCTTTCAATGCTCGTTCCAGATTCACAACGCCCCCTGCTTTCCAATGCTTTAATGTCGTTGCATCCAGCGTTTCCTTCATCAGATCAAAATAAAAACAACCGTTCTTTATACTCGTAACCGTTAAACACACTCCGTCATTCGCAATGCTGTCGCCTATCCTGACATCATTAAATGCGGCGGGCTTCTTTACCGCTAAAACAAAAAGATTCTCTTTCTTGACAAGAGAAACTACCTGACTGGCCGCTTCAATGATCCCGGTAAACATCATTCACACCTTCAATTTTAAAAAAAGATCTTCCCCGATACGCTCAACGGCTGTCAGGTGAAAATGCCTGGCCTGCCGTACCTTAAGAATATTCATCCCGACAACCGAAGAACGAGCTGATTCATCACCTATAATAACAGGTGCAATATAAACATTTAACTCATCTACTAATCCCGCCTTCAACGCACTGCCAATCACCGCCGCTCCACCTTCAATCAAAAGGTTGGCGATATCTTTCTTCGCAAGTGCTTTAAACAAATACTTCAGATCTACCCGTCCATCCCTGGCAGGACAAAGAATAACACAAACGCCCTTCTTCTCCAACCGGCGTATTTTATCAAAAGAAGCCTTATCTGTAACCGCCATAATAACCTGCCCAGGTTCAACCTGGTCCAACAACTTCGCCTTCTCAGACAGGCGAAGAGAAGAATCAACCACCACTTTCTTCACTCGCTTCAACGGAGCTTCTAACTGCGGATCATCAAGGCTCACCGTATTAATGCCCACCAGGATCGCATCAAAGTCATTCCGTACATTTCGCGCGAACAAACGCGTTCCTTCTGACGTGATCCACTTGGAATCACCCGTCGACGTTGCGATCTTTCCATCCAGCGTTTGTGCGGTCTTAGCCACCACATAAGGTAATTGACGGGTCATCCTTTTAATGAATGACTGGTTCAGCTCCCGTGCCCGCGCTTCACACACGCCTACCTCCACCTCAACCTGAGCCGCCCGCAGCCGCTTCACTGACTCGCCATAAGTCAATTTATTCGGATCCACCATGGCCATCACTACTTTTTTAATTCCCGCTGCCAGCACAGCATCTACACAAGGAGGCGTTTTCCCCCAATGCGCACAAGGTTCAAGTGTCACATACATAACAGCACCCTTGGCCCTGTCGCCGGCCTTGGCCAATGCATCAACCTCGGCATGATCACCGCCGAAATGCTTGTGCCAACCTTCAGCAATAATCTTGCCCGACTTAACAATCACACATCCTACCATCGGATTAGGGGAAACCGAACCTCTCCCTTTTTCAGCCAATGCCAAGGCTTTCTGCATAAAATAACGGTCGTCAGGCATGGAACCTTCGCTTCAATTCTTCTACATGCTCGTAAGGAACATAACCTTTTCCAATATAGGTATTTTTCTTGCCAGCCCCATGAGAATCAGAACCGCCGGTAATTAATAATTTATATTTTTTCGCCAACCCTACATAATAATTGGCAACAACCATCGAACAATTAGGATAATAAGCCTCCAGGCCATCCAGTCCGGCTCTGACCAACTCAGGAATAATCTCATCACGCGCCGTCAACATTGGATGTGCCATTACAGCGGCCCCGCCTGAATCCTTGATCAATTTAATGGCCTCAACAGGCGTTTGCTTGAATTTTGAAAAATAGACCGGAGACCCCTCTCCCAAGTACCTAGAAAATGCCGTATCCAAATCAGGGACCACCCTCTTTTCCACCAATAATTGAGCTAAATGCAAACGGCCGACAGCATCAGACTTCGTCCGGGATGCCACATCCTCAAAATGAATATCTCCAAATCCAAGTGAATTCAATTTTGCAACCATCTTCTTCATGCGCTCTCTACGCGCCTGCTGCATCTCTTGCAACTTCATCACCAAAGGACTTTTTTTTAATGCAAAGCCATACCCGAGAATATGAACATCCTTCTTTCCATATTCAGATGAAAGTTCAATGCCGGCAAGTACTTCAATATCAAATTTCTTGGCTTCAGAAACAGCCTCAGCCACTCCATCGATCGTATCATGATCTGTAATCGAAATACAAGACAATAAAGCTTTTTTCGCCTCTCGAACCACATTCTGCGGCGACATGGTACTGTCTGAATAATAGGTGTGAATATGAAGATCAGCGCGTCGGTCTGGCATCTTCAGCTGTTGGGGATAAAATTTCTTTTTTATGGATCTTGTCAAGGATGCCATTGACGAATTTACTAGACTCGGTATCGCCATATTTTTTGGCCAGTTCAACCGCCTCATTGATCGCAACCTTTGGAGGGATCCCGGAAGCATACATCAACTCATAAAGACCGATCCGAAGGACATTACGATCAATAACAGCCATACGAGAGATCTGCCAATTAGTCGCATATTCAGATATCTTCCGGTCAAGATCCGCCACCCGAATACGTACATTTGTAACAATATCCTCAGCAAAAGACTGAACATCCTGCGGATGCTTCTCTTCCTGTTCCCAAAAAGACGGTATAGCTTTTTCGGGTTGAATATTGATCAACTCAACCTGATAAAGAATTTTAAGAGCACACTCACGCGCAACGCTTCTTTTACGCATACTCGTTTATAAACTCCTCAACGTTTCAACCATTTCAACAGCCACTCGCGCCGCAGAAGCCCCTTTATTGTCCCGATCACCCGATCTTGCCCTGGCCTGACATAATTGAATCGTATCTGCAGCCAATATCTCAAAAATGATCGGTTTACCAGATCGCAGCGACACAACCATAATACCATGTGCCACTTCCTGCGCCACCAACTCGTAATGCAGTGTCTGCCCACGGATCACGGCCCCCAGACAAATAACAGCTTGAATATTCTTCTTCTGACTCAGTTTCAACGCCGTTACAGGAATTTCAAACGCTCCCGGCACAGAAACAACCTGAATATCAGACTCTGCAACCCCTAATCGATGAAATTCTGCCAGGCAAGCCTGCCATAAACTTTTAGTAATATTAGAGTTGAACTGTGAAACAACCACAGCAAAACGCACTGAACTTCTTTTCTTCAACCCCGACTTTTTTACATTCATATCGTATCAACTAAAGCCAATGCCCTAACTTGGTTTTTTTCGTATCCAGATATTTCTTATTACGTTCATTATGAGGTATCTGTAAAGGAATCCGTTCCACCACCGTTAAACCATATCCTTCTAAACCAACGATCTTTCGTGGATTATTGGTTAATAAACGGATCTGCCTTACCCCTAGATCAACAAGGATCTGCGCACCGATCCCATAATCACGAAGATCTCCCGCAAAGCCGAGAGCCTCATTCGCTTCTACCGTATCCATACCCTTATCCTGCAAAGCATATGCCCTGAGCTTATTTAATAAACCGATCCCCCGCCCTTCCTGGCGCATGTAAAGCAAAATGCCTGACTTTTCTTTCGCAATACGGCTCATCGACTCTTCAAGCTGTCCATTACAATCACAGCGTAAACTTCCAAAAACATCTCCCGTCAAACACTCTGACTGAACCCGAACCAGGACAGGAGTAGTCTCATCGATCTTACCCTTCACCAAGGCTACATGCTCAAAACCATCAAGCTTCGACGTATAAACAACCATATGAAAATCGCCATACTTTGTCGGAAGCGTAACATCCGCCTCACGCAAAATGAATTTCTCATTCTTACGGCGATATTCAATAAGACTGTCAATCGTACAGATCTTGATCTGATGTTTTTTTGAAAACTCGATCAGGTCCTGGGTACGCGCCATTGTCCCATCATCATTCATGATCTCACAGATCACACCAGCCGGATACAATCCCGCCATCTTTGTGAGGTCAACAGAAGCTTCTGTATGTCCGGCACGAACAAGAACTCCGCCTTTCTTGGCACGTAAAGGAAACAAATGCCCTGGTGTAACAAAATCTTTCGGTGTAAACTTATTGTCAATCATCAGCTTCACCGTATACGCACGATCCGCCGCAGAAATGCCTGTTGTGATGCCATGAGCGGCATCTACAGAAATAGCCCACCCCGTATTACACGGCTGATGAAGATCACTCGTTGAATCTTTCATCGGAAAAAGGCCCAATGAATCCAGCCGGGAAGCCTCCATAGGCACGCAAACAAGTCCACGGGCATATTTGGCCATGAAATTGATCGCTTCAGGTGTCACGAATTCAGCCGCGATCAGGATATCGCCTTCATTCTCACGGCTTTCATCATCCATGACAACAACCATACGACCAGCTTTAAGTTCTTCGAGGATCTCTTGAATGGGATAGAACATTTTTTATCCTTTTTTTAGTTAATTGAATTAAATTATTATTCCGAAATATCCCCCCTTGTCAAGGCATTTGTCCCAAGGCGAATTGACTCCATAGTATCCCTGCTTGTCAAAGCATTTGTCCCAGGGTATGATAAACAATAATGAATATCCAAACAATCCTCACTCAAATAACATCCCGGCATTTAACGGTAGCCACGGCCGAATCCTGTACCGGTGGGCTCATAGCCCACACCCTGACTAATATCCCCGGGTCTTCTGTCTTTTTTAATGGCGGTGTCATCTGCTATTCCAATGAGTCAAAAACTTATCTCTTGGGCGTACCTTCTCACCTGATCAACCGCTACGGCGCCGTATCCAAACCTGTTGCAAAAGCTTTAGCCGAAGGCATCCGAAAACAATTCAAAACCAATCTGGGAATATCTACAACAGGCATTGCCGGGCCAACCGGAGGGTCTCCGCAAAAGCCTGTTGGATTGGTCTTTATCGCTGTGACTTCAGCCAAGAAAACAATTGTAAAAAGATGCTTCTTTACTGGAACCAGGCTGTCGATTAAAACTCAAGCCTGTCACACAGCACTTGGACTTCTTCTCCAATCTATGAAAAAGATCCTCTGAGCATCTTCTGGTCATTTTTTCTTTAAACTTCCTTCTACTGTTATATATCCCAAAATCATCCGACCAGGAACGGCAATGACTCTTTCCAGACACAAAATCAATTCCTGAACCAAGGCACAAAAAGCCCTCCAGAGCTTTTTGAAGTTAAATCAGGACGCTGACAAGATCACATTCATCTGATCACCTAATTCTCCAGCAAGCCGATTGCGTTCCAGACGGTAATTACTCTTTTCGTGACCGATGATCGGCTCAACTGCATTCCTGCGTCGCCACCACTTTTTAATTGTCGCCGTGCCATTGTGTTTATCACGCGGCACCTCAAGAATATCTTTGATTTTTTCGTACTAAGGGCGAAGGTTTTGCTGTAACTAGTTGAAGCTGGTGGGGAAATG